>WOZS01000038.1 GCA_011620135.1 Gammaproteobacteria bacterium | reverse complement strand
AGACAGCATGCTGGCGATGGGCCGGAGCCAGCCCAGGCGACGGAAGGCCACGTGGAGGTTGGCCATCGCCGGTAGCACCGCGGGACAGCCCAATGGTGGGCGGACTCGAGCGCCAAAAAATATTTTTTGCCGCAGAAGCGGCCATCTTGGGCTGCTGCTGGGCGCGGCGATGAGCGCCCCCCACGACGAATTGAAGGATGTTTTATGCCATTCAGTCAAAGTTCGCAACTTTCAGCAATTTTAGGTTTTTTAAAAACGTTACAACCGACCTCTATCTTAGATGTAGGTGTTGGTATGGGGCAATATGGATTTCTCGCACGCATAAATCTTGAAAACGAAAATCTTTTTATAGTCAACGGTGCGAATGGTATCCAGCGACCTAGAGGTGAATGGAAGGTGCGAATTGACGGAATTGAAGCGTGCATGATCTATCGTACCCCAGTACATGATTATACGTATAATCATATTTATTGGGGTGATGCTCTAGATATTCTGCCTAAAATAAACGATAATGAATACGAGTTAGTTTTAGCCATCGATATTCTAGAACACCTTACAACGGAACAAGGGTAAAAATTTTAAATCAACTAAAACGTGTTTCGAAAAATAAAATATTAATTAGCACGCCGAAAACATTTATACATCAGGAAGTTGAAGCCAATCCTTTTGAAAATCATAGGTCTTTATGGAGCGAATCGCAGTTGATAGAACAAGGTTTTGTAGAAACAATACCGAATGATTCTAGTTGGATTTCAATTTACTCATAAAGATAGCTCATTGATTTACAAAAAGTACTTAAAAGTAAAGGCCATCGTTAATCGGTTTCGTTCTCCACGACCAAACAAGGAGAACACATACCAGACCTACGCCAAAAGCCACGCAGGCGGGCATCGAGCTGTCGTAAAATATCTGATATTTTCCGTGCAGTGGTCATCTGAAAATGACAGCCGCTCAAACCGCCTCATAAAATGTACAAAAAACACTGTCGTGAAGATGCGGCGCATGCAATCGACCATCTGACCATGGCAAACAACTAAAGCCAATCAAAGTCCGACCCGTGCCAGCGCGAACCGAGGAGGTACTGTGGATGCTGTCCAGCAACAGTGGCTGACCACAGCCGAGGCCCGGGAGCGCCTGGGGCAGGTGGGCCGCAATGTGTTGTTCACGCCCAGGCCGGTGCGCTTCTGGGCCATCGCCGCAGCAGAGGTGCAGGAGCCCATGATCATCCTGCTGCTGGTGGTGGGGGTGGCCTACAGCCTCTTTGGCAACCTGGCCGATGCCATCACCATCTTTGCGGTGATCGCCGTGCTGGTGCTGGTGGAGGTCTACAACGAGTTTCGCGCCAAGCGGGCCATTGCCGCCCTGGGGCAGGTCACGGCACCCAGGGCGCATGTCCTGCGCGATGGCGCCTTGCAGGAGATCGACACCACAGCCCTGGTGCCCGGAGATCTCCTGGTGCTGACACCCGGCACAAGGCTTGCGGCCGATGCTGAGCTGACCAAGGCCGCAGCGCTGAGCTGCGATGAGTCGGCGCTCACCGGCGAGTCTTTCCCGGTGGCCAAGAAGGCGAGCGACATGGTGTATGCAGGCTCCGTGGCGGTCTGCGGCGAGGGCGAGGCGCTGGTGACGGCCACCGGCCGCAGCTCCCGCCTGGGCGCCATTGGCCGCAGCCTGCAGGAGATCCGCCAGCCGCGCACGCCGCTGCAGCTCGCCATGCGCGATCTGGCCGGCAAGCTGGTCTGGGTGGCCGGGTTCTTTGCGGTGCTGATCCCGGTGATCGGCATCCTGCAGGGCCAGGACTGGCGGCAGATGATCCTCACCGGCATGTCGCTTGCTTTTGCGACCATCCCCGAGGAATTGCCCATCATCATCACCATGGTGCTGGGGCTTGGGTCCTATGCGCTTTCCCGGCAGCACTTCTTGGTCAAGCGCCTGGCCGCCGCCGAGACCATGGGCGATGTGACGGTGATTGCCACCGACAAGACCGGCACCATCACCGAAAGCCGCATGCGGCTGGCCGCCTGCTTTCCCCAGGAACACGCCGCCGCTGTGCTGGCCAGCGCCCTGGCCAACGTGGCCGAACACATCGTCGATCCCCTGGAGGCGGCCATCGCCGCTGCCGCCCGGCAGCACGGCGTGCAGGCAGCCGCCGGGGCCATGGTGCGCATGCGGCCGCTGGGCCAGGGCCGCAGGACCAAGGCCGTGCTGACACAGCACGGCGCAGCACTGCTGCTGACGGTGAGCGGCGCGCCCGAGGAGATCATACAGCGTGCCGCCAGCATGCCTGCATGGTGCGACGAGAAGATGGCCCAGGAGACGGCGGCGGGTCGCCGTCTCATCGCGGTGGCCCGGCGCGAGCTGGACGCCGCTGCCGCCGCCGAGGACTGGGATCGGCTGGAGCAGGACCTGGAGGTGGTGGGCCTGCTGAGCTTCGAGGATCCACCACGCCAGGGTGTCAAGGAGACCATCGCCCGCGCCAGCCAGGCGGGCGTGCGCACCATCATGGTCACCGGCGACCATCCGGCCACCGCTGCGGCCATCGCCAGGGCGGTGGCCATCCCGGCCGAGCGGGTCATCACGGGCGATGAGCTGGACGGATTCGACGAGGCGGCCTGGCAGCAGGCGGTGCAACAGGTCGCCGTCTTTGCCCGGGTCACACCGGAGCACAAGTACCGCATCGTCCAGGCGCTGCAGCGCGCCGGTGAGATCGTGGCTGTCACCGGCGATGGCATCAATGATGCCCTGGCGCTGCAGGCTGCCGACGTGGGCATCGCCATGGGGCAGCGCGGCACCGATGTGGCCCGGGAGGCGGCTGACATCGTGCTTGCCGACGACAACTACCTCACCTTGACAAAAGGCCTTTTCGAGGGCCGCAAGTTCTACGATAACCTCAAAAAGGGTGTTGCCTACTACCTGGCGGTGAAGCTCGGGCTGATCCTGATCTTCCTGCTGCCGGTGCTCTTCGGCCTGCCCATGCCGTTTTCGCCCATCCAGATCATCGTCCTCGAGTTGTTCATGGATCTGGCCGCCTCGGCGGGCTTCGTGACCGAGGCCGCAGAGAAGACCATCTATGCTCGCAGGCCCAGGCGGCGCGGTGCTGTGGCCTTGCTGGATGCCGCCACCATCCGCACCATCGGCTTCAAGGGGTTATTGCTGTTCCTGGCGGTGATGGCCGGCTATGGCATCGGTGCGCTGCAGGGTCAGGGTGCCGCCCATATCCAGACTGCGGCCTTCAGCGCCTGGATGGTCGGCCATGTGGCGCTGGCCTTCATCTCCCGCTCGGAGACCCAGGGTCTCTTTGCCATGGGCGTACTGGGCAATCGCATCATGGATCTCTGGGCTTTGGGCGCGGCATCGTTCCTGCTGGCCGCCATGTATATCCCCGGGCTGCAGGCGCGGTTTTTCATGCAGCCGCTGCCGTGGTGGGAGCTGCTGGTGATCGTGGCGCTGGCCAGCGCCATAGCCAGCCTTGCCGAGCTCGCCAAGCGCCAGGGCGGCACGAAGCACGCCGTTCCTTCGTCCTGAGGACGGCTTCTCAGGCCTTTGGCAAGGGTGATTCATTTCCAGGCGCTGCAATGGCATAATGCAGCCAGCCGCAGCAGCGCTTCTGCGCTGAACCAGGTCTGGCCAGGCTGGATGAGCAGACGCCCCAGGCCGCCCCACGTCAAGACCCCTGGAGAGCAAGGCGCTGCCCGCCCAGGGGTTCCATCGACCTCAAGATCAGCAGGCCCGTCGTGCCCTGGCGGGCGATGCCTCTGGCACCTTCGTCAACGCAACCCAAGCCCTGCGGCAGGTACCCCGCCGCGGCCGTGCAGGGTCAGCAGCTTCATGGCGCGCCCCTCGTAGCCGGCTTCCCCCCCCCTGACCTGGCGTACCAGGCCTGATGGAACGGGGCCCTGCCTGACAGGCGACCGGGAGAGGGCGGTGGCCGTGTCATTGCATCAGCGTTCTGGGCATTCCTGCCCCATTGCCAAGACCAGTCCTTGGAGAGACACACTACTTGAAATGCTAATGAGAATTGTTATATTTTATTCCTGTTCCTTGAACAGCCTGGAGGTGAGATGTCACATACCACATGGACCCCTGTCGTCGCGAAGCCTTGCCAGAATGGGCCTGCCGATGGGGTCATCGGCAGCTATCTGCTCAATACGGCCAATGTCGAGGCCTTCATCCAGTCTGCCATGGAGGCGATTCACCTCCTGGGCGAGCGCCTCGCCACAGTGGAGCGGCCCTTTTCCGGCATCCTGCCTGCCGAGCTGGCAGGGGATTTCGAAGCGGTGAGCCTGGACCAGCCACTGGGCTCGCTGGAGGCCGCTCTGGCCGAGCTGGAGCGCCTCTGGCTGCGCGATGCGGTCTGGTTCCATCATCCCCGTTACCTGGCCCATTTCAACTGTCCCATCGTCTATCCTGCCGTGGCCGCAGAACTCATCGCCGCTGCGGTGAACCCCTCCATGGATACCTGGGACCAGAGTGCCGGGGCCACATTGATCGAACAACGGCTCATCGCCTGGACGGCCCAGCGCATCGGCTTTGATCTCCAGCAGGCCGACGGCGTGTTCACCTCGGGCGGCACCCAGTGCAACCTGATGGCGCTCTTGTTGGCCCGGGACAATTTCTGCCTGACCCATCTGAATGGCCACAGCGTGCAGCGCGATGGCCTGCCCGCCCAGGCCAGCCGCTTCCGGATCCTCGCCTCGCGCCTTGCTCACTTCAGTCTGCAGAAGGCGGCCGCAGTGCTGGGCCTCGGCGCCAGGGCCGTCATTCCGGTTGCCTGCGATGATGACTATCGCATGTCCCCAGAAGCGCTGCAGCGGGCCATCGACGATTGCCGGCAAGCAGGCGGGATACCCATCGCCGCAGTCGCCACACTGGGCACTACCGATTTCGGCAGCATCGATCCCATCGCTGAGCTTGCGCCCATCTGTCGCGCAGCAGGTCTCTGGCTGCATGCCGATGCTGCCTATGGCTGCGGCATGCTGGTCTCCAGCCGGCACCAGGAGAGGATCGCCGGCATCGAGCAGGCCGATTCGGTCACGGTGGATTTTCACAAGTCCTTCCTGCAGCCGGTGAGCTGCAGTGCCTTGGTGGTGCGGGACAGAAGACACCTCGGTTGCCTTGTCTGGCATGCCGACTACCTCAATCCGTTGAGCCAGGAGCAGGACCATATTCCCAACCTGGTGAACAAGAGCCTGCAGACCACGCGGCGCTGCGATGCCCTCAAGCTGTGGGTGACCCTGCGCGTGATGGGTCCGGAGCAGCTGGGCGCGGCCTTCGATGCCGTCATCGAGCTGGCGCAGCAGGCCCATGCCCTGATACTGCAGCAACCCGACTTCCAGGTCCTCGCGCCGCCTGCGTTGAGCACGCTGCTGTTGCGCCATGCCCCTCAGGCTGCCTGTGGACAACCCATGCTGCTCGATGCCCTCAACGAGGCGATCCGCAAGGCCATGATGGGCGAGGGCCAGGCACTCATTGCCTCCACCAGGGAAGAGGGCCGCAGCTGGCTCAAGTTTACCTTGCTCAATCCAGTCACCACCCTGGCGGACATTGCGGCGGTGCTGGAGATGATCCGTCGCCATGGGAACTCCTGGCTGCAGGAGCACGGGCGCGAACCACAACCACAGCCAGCCTGATGGAGTCCATGCCATGAAGAACAACAGCCCGGTCCATGATTTTATCGCCGTGGGCGTGGGGCCCTTCAACCTGGGACTGGCCTGCCTGACCTCGACCATCCCAGGAGTGCACGGGCTCTTTGTGGATCAGAGGTCTGGCTTCGACTGGCACCCCGGCCTGCTGTTCGATGATGCCCACATGCAGACACCATTCCTGGCGGACCTGGTCACGCTGGCCGACCCCACCCATCCCATGAGCTTTCTCAACTACCTCAAGCAGCAGGGGCGGATCTATGCCTTCTACATCCGGGAGAATTTCTTCTTGCTGCGCCGCGAATATCTCCACTATTGCCGCTGGGCAGCTGCCCAGCTGGACAGCCTATACTGGAACACCCACGTCGAGGCGATCCACCATGATGCTGTGCAGGGCTGCTATGTGGTGCAGACTCGGGATGTGCGCGATGGCAGCCGCCACGGCGCACGGGCGCGACGCCTGGTCCTGGGCACCGGGCCTGCGCCCTGGTGGCCGGCCTGCTGCGAGCGGGACATCCAGGACGGCGCAAGCCCGGTTCATCATGCCAGTACCTATCTCGACCACCGCGAGGCGCTCAGGGCCCTGCCATCCGTAACGCTGCTGGGCAGCGGGCAGAGTGCCGCCGAGATCTTCATCGACCTGTTGCAGGGCATCGAATACCGCGACCAGGACATTGTCTGGGTGACGCGCTCACCGCGCTTTATGCCGCTGGAGTACACCAAGCTCACGCTGGAGATGACCTCGCCTGAGTACATCCGCTATTTCCATGCCCTGCCGGGGGCGACGCGAGACGAGTTGCTGGGGCGTCAGACCCAGCTCTACAAGGGTATCAATGGCTCCTCGATCAACCACATCCATGAGCTGCTCTACCAAAAGCGCCTGGTGCTGGATGCCCGGGGACAGGACCTGAGCCGGCGCGTGCGTCTGTTCACCAACAGCGAACTGCGCACAGTAGACCGCGCCGCCGGAAGCCTTGTGCTGGGGCTGCGCCACCTGGAGCAGCAGGGCGATTATGCCCTGAGCACCGCAGGCCTTATTCTGGCCACGGGCTACCGGTACTGCCCGCCGTCCTTCCTGGCTCCCATTGCCTCGCGCCTCCGTCTGGATGAGCAGGGACGCTTTGCGGTCACCAGGAACCATGCCATCGATCGCGCGGGCTGCGAGATCTTCGTGCAGAACGCCGCACTGCATACCCACGGCTTCACCACGCCAGACCTGGGCATGGCCTGCCATCGCAACGCTCATCTCATCAAAGCCTTGACGGGGGTGGAGCACTATCCCATCGAGGAACGCATTGCCTTCCAGGAGTTCGGCGTGCCGCCGGACCTGCTACCGGAACCCCGCCCATGGCGCCAGAGGGTATCGTCATGACCCTCAAGGGCGCCCTGATCCTGCTCACATTGGTCGCGGTGGTGGCCGATACCATGCTGCTGCCGTTTTATCCGCAGTTCTTTGCCAGCGAGTTTGGCAACACCAGCCCGGAGCACGTCGGCTGCTATATTGCCGCCTGCTGTTTCACGGTCATGGTGACCCTGCCGCTCTGGGCCAAGGTGGCCCGACGCATCAGTGAGTTTCATCTCTGGATGATGACCCAGCTTGCCGCCGGGAGCCTGGCGGTTGCGGCCTTCTTCGCGCCTACCCTGGTGAGTTTCTGGATCATCACCCAGGCCATGCTGGTGTTCAAGGCAAGCTATCTGCTGATCTATCCCTATGTCATGCGTCTCGAGGAAAAGGAGCGGCATCTTGGCGTGGCCAGCCTGTTCTCGGTGCTGGTCCATTTCGGGGCTATTGGCGGGGCGGTGTTGGGCGGCTGGATCCTCGAGTTCGCAGCACCCAGGGATGTGTATCTCATCATGGCCAGCACCGATGTGCTGCAGGCCGGCGTGAGCGCAGCCATGATCCGCAGCCACAGGATTCCCTGGCGGCAGCCGCTGGCCAGCCTCACACCAGAAGAGCCGGAAAGGCAACACGACCTCGCCCATGGTGGCAATCCGATGATCATCCAGCTGGGTGTGGTGAGCCTGCTGTTCTACCTGAGCGGCTTTTTGATGCGGCCTTTCTTCTCACCCTGGTGGACCGCCAGCTCCGGCAGTCATAGTGAGCTGCTGGCCGGCATGGTGTATGCCATTCCAGCCTGGGTCGCCCTGGCCGGGCTGTGGCTGAATCGCCGGGCCACCAGGGGACGCAGCAGCTATGCGACCCTGTTGCGCTCGCTCATCATGGCCATGCTGGGTGCGGCGGTGCAGGGCATCGGCCAACCCATTGCCATCATGGCAGGCCGCATCCTCTATGGCTGGGCGCTGTTCCAGGGCACGGTCCACCTGGAGGTGCTGGTCTTCGAGCTGAGCAACCGGCATCACTACGCCATGGACTTCAGTCGGATCCACATCTTCCAGAACGTGGGCGTGCTGTTGGCTTCCTTTGCCGCAGGCTCCATTGTGAGTGGCTTTGGCTTGCAGATGCCCTTCTTGGCTGCCCTGGGGGGCTTTGCCGTGACGTTGCTCGTTTTTGTGGTCATGTTCGGGAGACGCCTGTGGCCTTCACCGGCACGCCTGCCTGCGGTCTGAGCGAGGGGCCGGCCCTGTTCAGCCGCAGCGACCCGCTGGGGGTATTCGCGCTGCGTCCCGTGATGCCGGAGCTGGATGCCGTCACCATCCAGCGCTGGACCGACACGCCTCATGCCCGCTATTGGGGGATGACGGGGGCCACGGTTGCCGAGGTGGCGGCCTGGTATGCCGGGCTCATCGCCAGGCCGGGCCATGCCGCCTTCATGGGTCTGCATGATGACGTGCCCTGCTTTCTGGTGGAGCGCTACGACCCGTTGTGTGATCCACTGGGGTCCTGCTATGCGGCGCAGCCAGGTGATGTGGGCATGCACCTGCTGATTGCCCCCGCCACAAGACCGTTGCACGGCTTCAGTCTGGCCGTCATGCGCACGGTGATGGACTTTCTGTTCGCTGACCGCCGGGCGCGGCGCGTGGTGGTGGAGCCAGACTGGCGCAACCACAGGATCCATGCCCTGAACCGTCGCGTGGGTTTCGTGCACCGCCGCCTGGTGTCCATCGGCGAGAAGAAGGCCTACCTGGCCTTTTGCACACAGGAGCAGTATGCCGCAGCCTGCCGCTGGCGGCTGGACGCTGGTCTTGCAGCCGAGGCATGGAATGAGGCATGGGGTGTCCAGATCCCTGCTGACGCCACCTGGCAGGCGGTCAATCGCGCCCTGGTGCGCAAGGCGTTGGCGGAGTTTGCCCATGAACGCCTCGTGCAGCCGGAGCGCATCGCCCGCCGCGGAGCCTGGGGGGATTATGTGCTGCACGCGCCCTGCGGGACTGTCACATACACCTTCAAGGCCCAGCTCCTGGCGCTCGACCATTGGGAGATCAACCCGGCTTCCATCGAGCGGCGCATCGCGGGCACAAGCAGGGCGCTGGAGGCAGCGGGATTCATCGTCGAGTTTGCCCAGACGCTGGGCATCCTGCCGCAGAACCTGCCGGTCTATGTGGAAGAGATTGCCGCCACGGCGGCAGCGCGCGCCCGCAAGCTCGAGGCCGGCACCCTGCCGGCAGGGGAGCTGGCCGCGGCGGATTTCCAGACCATCGAGACCTCCATGACCGAGGGTCATCCTACGTTCATGGCCAACAGCGGGCGCATCGGCTTCGATGCCAATGACATGCGCCGCTATGCACCCGAGGCAGGCCGGCCATTTCAGCTCATCTGGCTGGCCGCGCATCGCAGCCGGGCGCGCTGCGCCTGCAGTCGGGATCTGGACTATGGCCAGCTGCTGGAAGAAGAGCTGGATTGCACCACGCGCCTGGGCTTCGAGCGCCAGCTCATGGAGCAGGGGCTTGAGCCGCGGGACTACCTGCTGATGCCGGTGCATCCCTGGCAATGGATCAACAGGATGGCCCACCTCCATGCCGGAGATCTCGCCACCAGGCATCTTGTGGCACTTGGGCCTGGCGATGACCTCTATCAGGCCCAGCAATCCATCCGCACCCTGTTCAATGTCAGCAATCCGGACAGACGCTATGTCAAGCTGGCGCTTGCCGTGCTGAACATGGGGTTTACCCGGGGGCTGTCGCCCGATTATGTTTGCACCAACCCGGCCATCAACGACTGGGTGGCGGATCTTGTCAAGGCCGACCCCTACCTGCAGCAGCGGGGCTTCCGTGTGCTGCGCGAGGTGGCGGGCATCGGCTACAGCCATCCGCTCCATGGCGAGGAACCCTTGCGTCGCGGCCCCCTGGACAAGACGCTGGCGGCGCTGTGGCGGGAAAGCCCGGTGGGGCTGCTGCAGCGCGGCGAGCGTCTGATGACCATGGCCGCCCTGCTGCACCTCGATGCCAGCGGCCATGCCCTGGTGGCCGCCTTGATCCAGCGCTCGGGCCTGGCGGTGGACCACTGGCTGCAACGCTATCTGGACGCCTACCTTGCCCCTTTGCTGCACAGTCATTGCCGCTATGGGCTGGTGTTCATGCCCCACGGCGAGAACCTGATCCTGGTGCTGGAAGGCGACGTGCCCGTCCGGGTGCTGATCAAGGATATTGGCGAAGAGGTCTGTGTGCTCAATGGGGCCGTGGCCCTGCCAGAGGCAGTGGGTCGCATCGCCGTCACCATGCCCGAGGATAAGGAGACCCTGTCCATCTTTACCGATGTGTTCGACTGTTTTTTCCGCTATCTCAGCGCGATCCTCTGGCAACAGCTGGACTATGAGCCGGCGCGCTTCTGGGCCCAGGTGGCTGCCTGTGTGCTGGCCTACCAACAGGCCCATCCCCAACTGGCCGGACGTTTTGCCCGGCACGACCTGTTTGTGGCACGATTCGATCTCTCGTGCCTCAATCGGCTGCAACTCAGGAACAACCAGCAGATGGTCAACCTGGCCGATCCCTTCGAGGCGCTCATCTTCGCGGGCCAGATGGACAACCCCATCGCCCCTTACCGGCCGGACGGCAGCCTGGCCCCATGAACGTGGCTGCTCCCGAAGCGCCCGCGACGCGGTGCGCCGCCAGCCAGCGCGTGTTCGTGATTGATCTGGTGCGGGGCCTTGCCGTGCGGGCACTGCGGCCATTGCCCGTCTGGTTCAGGCGGGCCGTGAGGTATCGCAGCGTCCACGTGACCACATTGTCTGTCATGCCATGGACCTTGATCTGCTGGGCCATGGGCGTGGTGGGCTTTCATGCCCTCGACCCCTGGCAGGTGCTGGCCATGATCCCGGTGATGATCGCAGCAACCCTGGCAGCCGAGCTTGGGTGGCGCCATCTCTGGGCGGGACTGAGGCAGCGGCATTCCTGGTGGGCAGGGCGGGGGCGGCCACAGGCTCAAGCTGCCGACGCGCCAGGAGTTGGGATCGCGGCGCAGGCTGTGGAGCCTGCGACAAAACCCCAAGGGTCTGCGGCTAGCCCTGAGCTGTAGGCTGTCCTCATCCAGGACCAGGAACCCAACGATATATTGAATGATAAGAAACATGATTCTTATTTTTATCAGCAAGAGCATCTTTTCCCATAACCCAGGAGCAGCCATGTTTCCCAGGCTTCCAGCATCCATGTCCGTCACTGTGCTTGCGCTTGCCCTTGGCGCAGGTGCTGCCATGCCAGCCCTGGCCAGCGCTGAGGACAAGTCCCAGGAGAGCCAGGAACTTGCCCCGGTGGTGGTGCAGGGGCAAAGCTACCGCAGCACGGCCACCAAGTCGGCGCTTGCGCCCCAGGAGACACCGGGCAGCGTGGATGAGATCGACCGCGAGGCCATCGAGGCCCGTGGCGCCAGGACCATCAGCGAGGCGCTGCGCTATACACCGGGCATCACCACCGAGCTGCGCGGCGGGGCCGTAAGCCGCTTCGACCAGTACAGCATCCGCGGTTTCCAGGATGCGCGTACCGCCTACGACGGCCTGATGCTGCTGGAAAACGGCTGGAACCTGGTGCCCCAGATCGACCCTTGGGCCGTGGAAGCCGTGGAGGTGTTCAAGGGGCCAGCCTCTGTGCTCTATGGCAACCAGTCCCCAGGCGGCATGGTGAACCTGATCGCCAGGTCACCCCGGACGAGCCGCAGCAACGACCTGCGCTTCGATTTCGGCTCGCGCAACCTGGTGGAGACCAAAGGAGCATTCACCGGCACCGTGGCCGACCTGCCGCTCACCTACAGCGTGGTGGCCCTGGGCCGCCACAATGATGGCCAGGCGGTCACCTCCGAGGAAGAGCGCTATGTGTTCGCGCCCTCGGTGGACTGGCAGCTGTCGTCAGCTACGCTGCTCAACCTGAACCTCTACATGCAGCGCGATCCCTCGGCTGGCATCTACAACGCCCTGCCGGCAAGCGGCACGGTCTACCACAACCCCCATGGCCGCCTCGACCCCAATGCCTACGCCGGCGACGCCAACTACAACACCTATAACCGCCACATGCTGATGCCGGGCTATAAGATCGTCCATGACTTCAGCGACCGCTGGAACGTCCTGCAGAATGTCCGTTTCACAGATGGCAGCGTTCTCCAGAAGAACACCTACAACACAGGACTCGCCCCCGATCAGCGCACCCTGGGGCGCCGCGCCTATATGTCCAATGAGAGCAGCCACGGCATCACGCTCGACAACCAGCTTGCAGGCCGCATCGATCTTGGCCCCATGGAGCACAATGTGCTGTTGGGCGTGGATTACCAGAAACTGGATTCCAATGTGCTCTACAAGGACGCCCCCACCATGCCCATCGATCTTTTCGACCCCGACAACCGCGCCATCAACCCCGCTGCGCTCGATTTCCATGATCCCCTGGCCCTTGGCGCCGACCTCGATCTCGCCTACGAGCAGGTCGGCTTTTACCTGCAGGACCAGGTGCGCTGGGGGCGGCTCATCCTGCTGGGCGGTGGCCGTTACGACCGCTACGCGTCCAAGGAGGTCGGCGACAAATATCTCGTGGCCGTGAATGAGCGTGCGAGCACGACCGATACCACCGGCCGCGCCGGGGCCATGTACCAGTTCGACAATGGCCTGTCTCCCTATGTGAGCTATACCCAGAGCTTCGAACCGCTGCCCGGCAGCAATCGCGCGGGCAAGGCGTTTAAGCCCGCGCAGGCCACCCAATGGGAGAGCGGCATCAAGTTCACCACACCAGACGGCCACCATGTCATCACGCTGGCCGGTTTCACCATCACCAAGAAAAACGACATCACCCGCGATCCTTCCGGGGGGCCCTATGATGTGATCCAGGCTGGCGAAACACGCTCCCGGGGCTTCGAGCTCAATCTCACGAGCAAGCTCCTGGAGGAGCTCACGCTTGCCTTCTCGGGCAGCATCCTGGATGCCACCATCACCAAGGATACCAGCGGCCTCGAGGGCAAGACCCCCATCTGGGCAGCCAAACAGACAGCTTCGCTCTGGGCTACCTATGGGCTCCCCACCAAGGCCCTGGCCGGAGCCGAGCTGGGGGCCGGGGTGCGCTACCTGGGCAAGACCAAGCTCGATGCCCGCAATACCGGCACCGTGCCATCCCATGCCCTGGTGGACATGAACCTGCTCTATGATCTCGGCCAGGCGGCAGGCAGCCTGCGGGGATTTGGCCTCTCGATCACCGCCACCAACCTGCTCGACAAGCGTTACTACAGCTGCTATGACGCCCAGAACTGCTGGTTCGGCCAAGAGCGCACCATCCTGGCCAGCCTGCGCTACAGTTTCTGATGGCCATGCCTCAGGCCACGGACGCGCTGGCGTCTCTGGCCCACCTGGCCGCCATCGGCGCGCTGTTCCTGGGCTGGAAACGGCGTGACCGGCTGCTTGCCGGGCTGGCCATCCTGCTGGCGCTGGCAGGCACAGCATCATGGATGGCCGGGCATGGCCCGGAATATGGTCTGGTCTACAGCGGCCTGATGCTGATGTTCCTCGGCTGGTCTGTGGTCTTTCTCAACCGGGATTTCCGTGTCATGGTCAACCTCGCCAGGCCTTGGCGAGCGCTGCGTCGGCCAGGGCCTGACCGGATCGGCCAGGCTCTTTTCATGCTGGTTCTGGCAGGTCCTGGGGCGGGTCTCGCCGGCTTCCTGGCGGGTCTGGGCTGGACGGTCCTGATTCCCGGGGAGCCCGCCAGCCGGATCGTCAGCGGCCTGTTGGTGTGGTTGCTCGGCTGGGCGCTGCTGGCCTGCTGGCTGCTGGGCGCCTCGCGGTGGCACCGTCCAGCCGTGACCTCGACCGGCCTGCCATCCTGGCGGGTCTTGGGCTGCGGGCAGACCCTCCTGGGGTTTAGCCTGCCGTCCCGGACCCAGATGGTGCGCCAGGCGCTCCAGGCGCACTCGGCCCTGGGCCTCGCCATGGCGGCACTGCTGTATGTGACCTGTCTCACAGGGACGCTTGCTGTGTTTGAGCAGGATGTGGCGCGCTGGGAACAGCCCGGGGTTCCAGAGCGCCTCGAGGTGGCGCCACAAAGGCTGCAGCACGCGGTGCAGGCCGTACTGGCACGGCTGGGTACAGCGCCCGACACCCTGGTGCTGGACCTGCCTACGCCCGAGATGCCCCGGCTGCGCATCCACTGGCGTGGTGCTGCTGCGGCATGGTATGTGCGCCCGGATGGCTCGCTGGGTGAGCCGATGGCCACGCCCTGGAGCGATCTGGTCCGAGCGCTCCATGTGCGCCTGTTGCTGCCAGAGACCTGGGGCGTGGTCCTGGTGGGCATCCTGGGCGTGATGCTGGTGGCCCTCTTGGTCTCTGGCGTCCTGGCGCATCCAAGCCTGGCGCGCGATGCCTTTCGTTGGCGCAGCGGCGCTACAGGACGGCTGTTCCATGTGGACCTGCACAACCGTCTGGGGGTGTGGGGGCTGCCATTTTCGGCCATGATCGCGCTGAGCGGCGCCTTCCTGGGGCTTGCCGGCGCATACTATGCCGGCTATGCCGCCTTGTATCACCAACACCACCGCGAGGAGGTCCACGCCTTGGTCTATGGTGCCGACATCACGCCGCACGGGCCCGCCGACGCGCCGTTGGACCTGGGTGCCGCCCTGCAGGGTCTGCACATCCGGGCGCCATCGGCACGGCCGCTGGCCATCATGCTCAACCACCTGCACACGCCACGTCAGCACGTGGAAATCGCAGCCACCCTGCCCGGGCGCCTGGTCTATGCCGAAATCTACCGTTTCACGGTGGCTGGCCATTTTATCGGCCACCAGGCGCTGGCCGATGGGCCGCCGGGGCGCCAGCTGGCCTATTCGGCCTATCGGCTGCATTTCGGCTGGTTCGGCGGTTGGCCGGTGCGCGTGGCTTTTATGCTGCTGGGCCTGGGGATGACCATCCTGTGTGCCAGCGGTGTCAACGCCTGGCTGGCCAAGCGTCCCCAGCAGACGCTGCTCGATACCGCCTGGGTGGCCTGGGTGTGGGGCTGGCCACTGGGGCTTGCTGGAGCCGCTCTGGCCGCGCTCCATGGTCTGGCGCCGTGGCCAGGGTTGCTGGGAGCGCTGTTGCTGGCCATGGGGCTGACGGGCCTGGTGCGCCATGCCCTCATCCTGCGCCAGATGCTGGTGGGGGCTCTGGGGGGAATGCTGCTGGCCGTGATGCTCAGTCACCTGATGTACGTGCGGCTGCTGGCGGTCAACCCCGCGAGTCTGACCATGGACGTGACGTTGGGCATGGCGGCGGCAGGGGTGGGGCTGTGGGTCTTGCGCAGGTGATGGGCCAGGCGGTGCAAGCCGGGCTGGGTGACTGGATGATGCTGCCGGTCCAAGGGGCCTCGAGGGTCTCCTGAGACGCTGCATGCTGGGTGGGGGGCATCGTCGGCAAGCAGCAGTTGGGCGTACTATGGACATGGCGCAGGGGAAGAGCTGGCAGGCACAGGATGGGCAGGTTGCCGTATGGGACTCCTCGCCATCACGGTGAGACATGCCGCCCAGAGCCCGTGCGCCGCGGGCAGCACAACAGACCGCGCAAGAGAACACCATGTGGAGATCCATGACGGCCATTGCCATCGGGGCGGCAGGGGGAGCGCTGTTGCGCTGGGTGCTGGGGCTCAGGCTCAATCCGCTGTTCGCCCCCATGCCGCTGGGCACGCTGGCCGCCAACCTGCTGGGCGGCTATGTGATCGGCCTGGGCATGGCTTGCTTTGCGGCCCTGCCGGGTCTTTCGCCGCAGTGGCGGTTGCTGGTGATCACGGGTTTTTGCGGCGGTCTCACCACGTTTTCCACCTTTTCTGCCGAGCTGGTGGCGCTGCTGCAGCAGGGCAGGCTCAGTTGGGCGCTGCTGGCCGTGGCTGTCCATGTGCTGGGCTCGGTGCTGATGACCATGGCCGGCATCGCCACAGTCGGCCTGGTACGCCAGTTGGGCTGAGACCGCAGCCACCCCGGCCCACCCGAGCTTCGTGGTCGGCTATTGCGGCCATATCTGGTATCGGGGCAGCGCGCAGCGGCAGGCGCTCAGCGGCGCCATGCTCTGCTCAAAGACGCCAGAAAGGGACGCGAGCTACACTGAACATTGGGGGGTATCTTGATCTATTCTGGGATGACCTGTCTTTACATTAAGTCTTGAGGCCACGACCATGTCCGCGACCATAAACGCACAAGCCTTGCAGGCGGTGAGCCTGGATGACCGGTACGCCCTGGACAAGGGTCGGGTCTACATGAGCGGCATCCATGCCCTGGTGCGCCTGCCCATGCTGCAGCAACAGCGTGATGCGCTGGCTGGGCTCGATACTGCAGGCTTCGTCTCGGGGTATCGCGGCTCGCCCCTGGGCGGCTACGACCTGGCGCTGTGGCAGGCCAAGGAGTTCCTTGCCGCGCGCCAGATCAGGTTCCAGCCCGGGGTGAACGAGGAGTTGGCGGCCACGGCGTTGTGGGGCACCCAGCAGCTGGACCTTTTCCCCGGGAAGAAAAGGCACGATGGCGTTTTTGGCATCTGGTACGGCAAGGGCCCCGGCGTGGACCGCTGCCCCGACGTGTTCAAGCACGCCAACCTGGCCGGCACGGCCCGCCTCGGCGGCGTGCTGGCCGTGGCCGGCGACGACCATGTGGCCAAGAGCTCCACGGCCGCCCATCAGAGCGACCACATCTTCAAGGCCTGCGGGCTGCCGGTATTCTTTCCAAGCAGCGTCCAGGAGATCCTGGACCTGGGCCTGCATGCCTTGGCCATGGGCCGCTATAGCGGGTTGTGGGTGGCCATGAAGACCATTCAGGAGGTGGTGGAGTCCACAGCGTCCGTTGTGGTCGATCCCGACCGGGTCCAGATCGTGCTGCCCGAAGACTTCGAGATGCCCGCCGGTGGCGTGCACATCCGCTGGCCCGATGATCCGCTCTCCCAGGAAGCCCGTCTCATGGACGTGAAATGGTATGCCGCGCTGGCCTATGTGCGCGCCAACCGCCTCAACCGCACGGTGATCGATTGTGAAAGGGCGCGCCTGGGCATCATGGCCTCGGGCAAGGCCTACAACGACACCCGCCAGGCGCTGGCCGACCTTGGCCTCGACGAGGCGGCCTGTGTCCGGCTGGGCATCCGGTTGCACAAGGTGGCCGTGGTCTGGCCGCTGGAAGCCTCCATCACCCGCACCTTTGCCGCCGGACTGCAGGAAATCCTGGTGGTGGAGGAAAAGCGCCAGATGATCGAATACCAGCTCAAAGAAGAGCTCTACAACTGGCGCGAGGATGTGCGCCCCAATGTGCTCGGCAAGTTCAACATGCCGCAGAGCGACCGCAGCGGTGGCGAATGGAGCAGGCCCAACCCCGCGGCGGACTGGCTGCTGCCCGCCAAGGCCGACCTCAACCCGGCACTCATCGCCCGGGCCATCGCCAGCCGCCTGGAGGCCCTGGGCTTGTTGGCCGAGGCCGATCCCGCGCTGCGCCGTCACGTGGCCTCGCGCCTGGAGGCAATTCAAGCCACCGAGCGCGCTCCTGTGGTGCTGGGCGACAAGCGCCTGCCCTGGTTCTGTCCGGGTTGTCCCTACAATACCGCAACCCGGGTGCCGGAGGGTTCCCGGGCCCTGGCGGGCATCGGCTGCCATTACATGGCGAGCTGGATGCCCGACCGCCACACCGTCACCTTCAGTCAGATGGGTGGCGAGGGGGCCGCCTGGGTGGGCCAGGCACCCTTCATCACAGACCAGCATGTCTTTGCCAACCTTGGCGATGGCACCTACTATCATTCCGGCCTGCTGGCCATCCGCCAGGCCATCAGCGCCAAGGTCAACATCACCTACAAGATCCTCTACAATGGGGCTGTGGCCATGACAGGCGGGCAGCCTGTGGAAGGCGGGCTCTCGATAGCCCAGATCGCCCAGGAGCTTGAGGCCGAAGGGGCCAGCGCCGTGGTGGTCGTCACCGACGAGCCAGGACGCTTCCGAGGCGTCAGGTTGCCTGCGGGCGTGGCTGTGCATCCCCGGGAGGCGCTGGGGGCCGTGCAGGAGACCCTGCGGCGCACATCGGGTGTCACGGTGCTCATCTACGACCAGGCCTGCGCCACCGAGAAGCGCCGGCGGCGCAAGCGTGGCCTGCTGCAGGAACCGCCGCGCCATGTGCTGATCAATGCCGCGGTTTGCGAGGGCTGCGGCGACTGCTCCCAGCAGTCCAATTGTCTCGCCGTGGAGCCGCTGGAAACGCCCCAGGGCCGCAAGCGCACCATCAATCAGAGTGCTTGCAACAAGGATTTCTCCTGCCTGAATGGCTTTTGCCCAAGCTTCATGACCATCGAGGGCGGCACCCGGCGCAAGCCCGCGCTGGCCGACCCCCATGGCCTGCCCGCCATTCCTGAGCCTGTGCTGCCCGAACTGCGGGTATTGCCGGGCAGCCATGGTATCGTGGTGGCTGGCGTGGGCGGCACGGGCGTGATCACCATCGGCCAGCTCATCGGCATGGCGGCCCACATGGAGGGCAAGGGCATCGTGACCCAGGATGCCGCCGGTCTCGCCCAGAAGGGCGGAGCCACCTGGAGCCACGTCCTGCTGGCGGCCAGCCAGGAGCAGATCCACACCACCCGGGTGACCACCGCCGAGGCGGCGCTGATCCTGGGTTGCGATCCTGTCGTGGCCGCAGACCCCGAGACGCTGCTGCGCATCCAGCAGGGGCGCACGGCGGTGGTGCTGAACGAACACATAGCCCCCACGGCCAGTTTCATCCATGACCCGGACTGGCCCATGCCGCTGGCTGACTGCCGCTTGGCGCTGGAACAGGCTGCAGGTGCCGGGCAGGTGATGGGCTGCGCTGCCCAGGCCGCCGCGGTACGGCTGCTGGGGGATGCCATCTATGCCAACCCCATGCTGCTTGGCTTTGCCTGGCAAAAGGGGTTCATCCCGGTGGGACGGGCGGCCCTGGAGCGCGCCATGGAGCTCAATGGCGTGGCCGTGGCGCAGAACAAGGCGGCATTTGCCTGGGGACGGCGTGCTGCTGCCGATCCCATGGGCTTTGCGCTGCTCCTGACCCAGGCGCAAGGCGCCTCGCCCAAGCCATCTGCCGGGGAAAAGCTGGCAGAAATTGTGGCGTGCCACAGGGAATGGCTGGGCGCCTTCCAGAGTGGGCGCTACGCCAGACGCTACGAGCGCCTGGTGGACGAGGTGCGCTGTGCCGAGGAAAAACTGGGCAGTGACCGGTTCAGCCGCGCTGTGGCGCGTTATCTCGGCAAGCTCATGGCCTACAAGGACGAATACGAGGTGGCGCGACTCCATGCCATGGCGGCTTCCAAGCAGCACATCCAGGAGCAGTTCACCGGGAACTTTCGCGTGCACTATCACCTGGCACCGCCGTTGCTGGCGCGGCGCAACGCCCTTGGCCTGCCCGCCAAGCGCAGCTTCGGGCCATGGATGGGGCGGGTGTTCGCTCTGTTGCAGCATGGCAAGGTGCTGCGCGGCACGCCACTCGACCCCTTTGGCCATACCGCCGAGCGGCGCCTGGAGCGCCGGCTGGTCGCCCGCTATGTGGCGACCATCCGCGAGCTGGCCGCCGGGCTGGATGCGGCCAATCTCGATCTGGCGGTGGAGATTGCAAGCCTGCCCGAACACATCCGTGGCTATGGACACATCAAGGCGCGCCACTGGCAGGAGGTGGCACCCCGGTGGCAGGCCCTGATGACCCGCTGGCGCAATCCGCCGGGGCCCGGTGGGGCCATGCCGGCGGTAGGCCGCCAGGAACAGTCCCTGGCGACCTGAATCCTGGAAGGAGCCATGGAAACCGCCATCGGCAGGGTACATCTGTCCATCGTACAAGGCGACATAACCAAGCAGGGCGATGTGGACGCGGTGATCAATGCCGCCAATGCGCAGCTCGCCCCTGGCGGCGGTGTGGCCGGCGCCATCCATCGCGCCGCTGGTCCCGAACTTGCGCGGGCCTGCCGGCCTCTGGCACCCATCGCCCCGGGCGAGGCGGTACTCACGCCTGCCTTCAGATTGCCCAATCGCTTCGTGATCCACTGTCTCGGGCCGGTCTACGGCGTGGACCATCCCGAGGCGGAGCTGCTGGCGTCCTGCTATCGCCACGCCCTGCGCCTTGCGGAAGCCCATGGCCTGGGCAGCATGGCTTGCGTGGCCATCTCCACGGGTGTCTTCGGTTATCCCATGGAAGAGGCGGCCAGGGTCGCGCTGGGCACCGTGCTCGAGGAAGCGCCCCGGTTGCGCACGGTGCGCCTGGTGCGCTTCTGTCTTGCCGATGACGGGGCGCTTGCGCTTTTCGAGCGTATCGCCTCGATCTTGTTGCCAGCGCCATCCGGAAGCAGCCAGCATAGCTGAGGGTGCCCTTATCAGGATGAGTGCGGCCTGGCGTTCTCCCCATGTTGCCAAAGAGGTGTTCACGAAACATGAGGGCTGCGGCCATTGGCAAGAGTGACAGGAAACCGTTGCTCATGAGCTGAGGGGATGCCAGGGGGGACCAAGACGCCCACGTAAGATACGCCCAGGGCGGCACGCTCTGCTGCCGGGCAAGCGGGATCCCGGCAGCCATGGGCCACGGGGCTGGAGGGCGCGACAGGCGCCCCAGTTCCCTTTGGGCGCAAAGGGCCGATGGTACGGGGGATTGCAGCCGCCTTTCGGGCATGCCAGGCAGTGGTTTCCTGGGGGGGAATCCTGCTGCCGGCGACCTCAGCGCAACTGGGCGCGAAAGCGCAGCAGGCCGATGGTGAACATGACCAGGCCCAGCAGGGTCATGATCAGCAGATGGTTCCAGAGCATGTCAAGCCCGGTGCCGCGCAGGAAGATGCCCAGGGTGATCTCCACATAATAGTGCAAAGGCGAGATGTACATGAGCCAGCGGATGCCGGGGGGCATGCCCTCGGCAGGCACCCAGGTGCCAGAGAGCAGCATGATGGGGGCCAGTGCCAGGATGACGGCCATGCCCACCTGGGCCAGGTTGTTGACCAGCGTGGCAATGGCCAGGCCCAGGCCCGATGTGGTGATCACATAGACCAGCGAAACGGCATAGAACAACGGCAGGCTGCCGCGGATGGGTGCGGCGAAGACATAGCGCAGCATGACGATGGAGCTCGTGATGCCCAGCAGGATCACCAGCGCCATGGCCAGCACCTTGGGCAGCATGATCTGTATGGGCGTCAGCGGCGAGACCAGCAGCTGCTCGATGGTGCCGCGCTCCTTTTCGCGCACCATCGCCGCAGCCGGCAGCATGATGCTCAGCATGGTGACGATGTTCATCATCTCGATGATGGGCACGAACCACTCGTCCATGCTGTTGGGGTTGAACCAGATGCGGTGGTGGCTTGCGATGATGGGCATGGCCGCCTCTGTGGGCATACCGCCCATGGCGTGATCGGTGCCAAAGGTGGCGGCGATCTGGGTGGCATAGGCTGCAGCCCAGGTGCCGATGACCGAATTGCTGGCGTCCACCTGCAGCTGCACGGCGGTCTGCTGGCGCGCAGATAAGTCGCGCTCGAACTGGGAGGGGATGTCCAGCATGATCATGGTCCTGCCCTGGTCCAGCAGACGCAGCCCATCCTGGGCATCGCTCAGGAGAGCCTGAATGCGAAACTCGGGCGGGTGGAAGCGGCCGATCAGCTCCCGGGAGGCCGCCGAGTCGTCGCCATCATAGATGGCGATGGTGGCATTGCGCAGCTGCATCTGCATGCCGGAGCCAGCCACATAGATATCGCCGGTGAAGGCATAGGCGATGAAGGCGATCAGGCCCACATCGCGCCCCAGCTGCAGCAGTTCCTTGACGGTGAGCACCCGCAGCCGTTCCAGGAAGGGCGGCAGTTCCAGGCGGGACCACGGCGGCGTCATGCCCGCGGCCTCTTGGTGAACAGGCGGTGCCCAATGACGAACAGAGCCATGCCATAGCCAGCCAGCACCACCAGGGGACGCCAGAGCTCCAGCAGGCCCTGGCCCTTCAGGAAGGTGCCATCCACGATCTGGGTGTAGTGCATGGCCGGGGTGAGCAAGGCCAGGAAGCGGGGCACGGGCCCCATGGAACTCAGCGGGATGATGATGCCCGAGTAGAGCATGGCCGGAATCAAGGTGACGATCATGGTGACCACGATGGCCGCCGCCTGGGTGCTCACGAACAGTGAGACCAGCAAGCCGATACCGGTGGTGCAGCTGGTATAGGCCATGGTGGCCAGGACGAAGAACAGGAAGGAGCCCTTGAAAGGGACCGCGAAGAGTTGGGTGGCCAGCGCCCAGAGCACGAGGCCATTGATGGCGGTGACCGCCGCATACGGGCTCAGCTTGCCGATGAGGAACTCGGCCTTGGTGACCGTGGAGGAATAGATGTTCAGGATGGAGCCGCGCTCCTTCTCGCGCACCACAGCCACGGCGGTGAGGAAGGGGGGCGCCATCATCAGCACCATCATGATCATCTTGGGCACCATGGACCAGCGGCTTTTGGCGCCCTGGTTGTAGAGATAGCGCACCTCGAGGCGCACCGGCTGCAGCATGGTCTCGGCCTCGCGGCGCGGGATGCCACGGACGGTGGCCATGAAGTCGGTGACCTGCTGCAGGCTGACCTGGCTGTTGATGGCGATGATGTAAGACTTGGTCATGTTGGCGCGCAGCGGGTTGGCGCCGTCCATGAGGGTCTGGATCGCGGTGGACCGCCCCTGGGCCAGCCGGCGCCCGAAATGCTCCGGGATGACGATGGCGACCCTGATCCGCGCCCGCAGGATCAGCTGCTGAGCCTCGCGCTGGTCTTTGACATAGCCCAGGAAATGGAAATATCTGGAGTGCGTGTAGTGGCTCGCATACTCGCGGCTCTGCGGGGTATTGTCGTAGTCCACGATGACAAAGGGGATGTTTTCCACATCGAGATTCATGCCATAGCCGAAGATCACCATCATCACCGGTGGTGAGACGAACGCCAGGATGAGAAAAAAGCGGTCACGCAGCATCTCGCGGATTTCCTTGGCGGCTGTGGCCTCGAGGCGCTTGAGGTTCATGGGGCAGCCGCCATGCGGCCGCGCCGCTCCATCTCCAGGACGTTTTCGATGAAGACATCCTCCATGGTGGGGATGGAGCGGCTGATGCCGGGCACACCCAAGCCCTGGCTGGCAAGCCGTGCCATGATGCGCCGCTCGACGATAGCGGTCTCGTCCTGGCTGAACAGGCGCACGCGCCGCCCATGGAGATGGGCATGGGGGAAGTCGCTCTGCTGCAACAGCTGCTGGGCGCGATAGGGATCCTGGGTCTCCACCTCGAAGACATGGCCGAGGCGGGCGACCAGGGTCTGCTTCATGCCCAGGGGGGAGTCATCGGCGATCACCGCTCCGGCATGCATCAGTGCCAGGTGATCGCAGTATTCGGCCTCGGTCATGTAATGGGTGGTGATCAACATGGCAACCCCTTCCTGCCTGGCCAACTGGAAGAGAATGTCCCAGAAGCGCCGCCGGCCCAGGGGGTCTACGCCCGAGGTGGGCTCGTCCAGGAAGAGAATGGGTGGGGCATGGATCAACGCACAGCCCAGCGCCAGGCGCTGGCGCACCCCCATGGGCAGTGTGGCGACGAGAGCGCTGCGGCGCGCCGTGAGTTCGGTGACGGCAAGGATCCACGGCAGTCTGGAGCGCTGTTCGTGACGCGAGACGCCATAGATGGCGGCGTACAGTTTCAGGTTCTCCTCCACCGTGAGGTCGAAATACAGGGAAAAGGACTGCGACATGTAGCCGATGCGCTGGCGGATCATGGGGCCGGAGTGGCTCATGTCCACGCCGGCCACCTGGCCGTCTCCCGAGTTGGGCCTGAGGATGCCGGTCAGCATCTTGATGACCGTGGTCTTGCCGGCGCCATTGGCGCCCAAAAGCCCGAAGATCTCACCCTGGGGGATGCGGAAGCTCACATGATCCACGGCACGGAACGCGCCGAATGTCTTGGACAGCGCTTGGGCTTCGATGGCCAGCGCGCCCCGGGCAAGGGGGGCTGGGGCGGCGTGGTGTCGTGGCGGGGCCCTGGGGATGGTGGCGGCCGTCTCATGCTGGTCGGCGCTCAACCGTTCCACCACCACATCCTCCAGTTCCGGGGCCTCACACAACAGCTCCTGGCAGGGCAGTTCGCCCAGGATCTGCCGCACCCGCTCGCTGGCCTGCTGGCGGTCGGCGGTGGGCACCAGGATCCTGATCCATTCCCCGAACCCGAGGGTCTTGGGAAAATGGGTGCGCAGCTGGGCCAGGCCCGCCATCTGGTCTGCGAGGCGTACATGGACCACTGTGGCCGGCACCAGTTGCAGCAGTTCCTGGGGCTTGCCCTGGACCAGGATGGCACCCTGGTGCATGAGCGCCACCCGGTCGAAGCGCGAGGCCTCGTCGAGATAGGCCGACGAGACCAAGGCGCTGATGCCGCGCTGTACCAGCAGCTCGGAGAGGATGGTCCAGAAGTCGCGCCGTGATACGGGGTCCACACCCGTGGTGGGTTCATCGAGAATGATCAGGGCGGGCTCGTGGAGCAGGGTGCAGATCAAGCCCAGCTTCTGTTTCATGCCACCCGAGAGATTTTTCATGGGGCGCTTGGTGAAGGCATCGAGACGGGTCATGCGCAGCAGGCGTTCCTTGCGCTGGGCCATGGCCTCTGCGGGGACCAGGCGCAGATTGGCCACAAAGTCGATGTTTTCTTCGATGGACAGGTCCGGATAGAGGTTCTGGCCCAGGCCCTGGGGCATGAAGCCCACCATGGGCTTGACCACCTCGGCCTCGCGTTCCGTGCTGACGCTGTGGCCCCTGATGTGGATCGAGCCCTGGTCATAGCTCATGACGCCGGCGATGGCCTTCATGAGGCTGCTCTTGCCGGCACCGTCGGGTCCGATCAGCCCCATCAGCTCACCGGGATGGATCTCCAGGTCCACGCCGGCTACGGCGGTGAGGTTGCCGTAGCGTTTCACCAGCTGCTTTACCACCAGCGCTGCTGCGGTCATGGCCGGCTACCAGCGCGGCTTGCGCCAGGAGACATCGTCCTTCCAACGAATGACGGCATCGGCGGAGATGCCGGGCGTCAGGCGGCCCTGGGGGTTTGCCGTGGCATAGAGCTTGACCGCATAGACCAGCTTGGTGCGCTCATCGGGGGTCTGCACCTCCTTGGGCGAGAACTCGGCCCGCGCCGCGATATAGCGTACCTGGGCCGGGAAGGGGTCATCGGGGAAGGCATCCAGGTAGATGCGCGCCGGCAAACCCAGGCGCAACTGGCCCATGTAGCTGCCAGCCACATACACCTTGAGGTAGAGCCGGTCCATGTCCACCAACTCCAGCAGGGGCGTGCCCGCAGCCACCACCTCGCCGGGTTCCACCAGCTTGGCTACCACGGTACCCCGGATGGGGGCGCGCACGGTGAGGTTATTGATGGCGGCCTGAGCCTCGTCCAGAACTGCGTGTGTCTGGCGCCACTGGGCATCCAGGGCGTTCAGTTCCTTTTCCCGCACGGCGATCTGGTCATAGCCCAGCTGGGCACGGCGCCACTGGTTCTGGGCTGCCTGAAATGCCGCCCGGGCGCCGGTGAGTTCAGCCATGGCGCCATGCCAGCGCACCCGCATTTCCTCTGCGCGATGGTTTTCCACGGTACCCCGGGCGGCAAGCGCGGTGAGGCGGTCACGGTCGATGCGCATCTGGGTCTCGGCCTGTTCTGCAGCCTTTAGGGCGCCTTGCCGGGCCGTCACATCTTCCCTGGCCATGGCTATGATCAGGGGCACGTCGCGCTTCAAGGTGGCAAGCCCCGCCGCCGCCGCCTCGCGCTGGGCCTCGAGAGCCGCCACCGCCGCTTTTGCCTGGTTGACCTTGGCGCGGGCCTCTTCATCGTCCAGTTGCACCACCACCTGCCCCGGAGTGACCTGATCGCCCTCTGAGACCAGGCGCTGCCTGATCCTGCCGGGATACTTGGATGCCACGGTGACGGTGTCGCCTTCCATGCGGCCATTGGCCTGGATCAGGCCCTCGGGCAGGTTGCTGTGATGCAGCCGGTCCCAGAGCACCAGGACAACCATCGCGCCTGCAGCGACGATCAGGACCAGTCTGATTGTTTTGTTCATGCCGTCTCCTGTGCCGCTTTATAGGGCGCCGCTGGCATGGCGCAGGCGCACCTCGTTATACTGGGCATCATAGATGGCGTTGTTGTGGTTGACATACGCCGCCGTGCGCCGGGTCTCGGCATCCAGCACCTCGGTGTTGGTGCCATAGCCGTTGCGGTAGCGGTCCCTGGTCACCCGGAGATCCTCATCGGCGCTGCGCAGCGCCTGCTCGGTGACCTCGATGCGCTGCAGGCTCTCGTTGAGATCGAGCCAGGCCTGGCGCACCTGCAGCGTGATCAGGCTTTTGGCATCCTCCATCTGGTGACGCAGGCTGTCACTGGCGGCGCTGGCTGCCCCGGCGCGGTTCCTGGTGGCACCGAAGTCGAAGATCCGCCAGTCCGCCGCCACGCCGCCATAGCCGAAACCCTGCCTTTCCATGGCCTCCATGTCGAGGCGCATATAGCCGCCCACCAGTGCGACCTGGGGCAAAAGTCCGCCGCGGATGGCCCGGGCGGTGTGCCGCAGCGCCTGGGCCTGACTGGTGAGCGCCTTGAGCTCGGGGCGCTGGACCAGGGCTTGGTCGATATAGGCTGCCATGGCCTGGGGCGTCTGGGGTGGAGGCAGCTCGGCGAGCTGCACGGTGTGCTCGAAGGGGCGCTGCATGAGCCGGTTGTAGGCCGAACGCGCCAGTTCCAGGGCATTGTCGATCTGCATGCGCCGCTCCTGGGCCTGGGCCTGGGAGACCTGTACCGCCAGCAGGTCATTGCGAGGTACGTAGCCCTGCTGGTGCAAATCGGCCACGTCATGGACGTGGGCGGCCAGGGTGCGCACCTCTTCCTTGCTGATCATGGTGGCCTGCTGGGCCCGCAGCACATTGATGTAGGCCCGGGCCACCGCCAGCTTGAGATCATGAGCGACGCGGAGGCGTTGCCAGCGGTAGCTGTCCAGCCCAGAGCCGGCCGCCTTGATGGTGCCAGTGAGGGTGCCCCCTGTGTAGAGAGGCAATGTGGCCGCCACCTGGACCTGACCGGTCAGCCGATCCCCCAGGGAGTATTCACCCAGATTTCTGGTGGAGATCGGCGCGCCACCACCAAAGACATCGGGGATCGTGGCGGGCAGATCGTCTGTATCGAGCCCCAGGCCCTTGGCCACATCGAAGCGCGGCTTGTTGGTGAGCCCCACGTAGGTGCTGCTGATGTCGACGGTGGGCAGGCGACCGGCTTTGGCAGACTTGAGGCCGCGACGTGCCGCATCCACCTGGCTTGCGCTGGATTGCAGGCCAAAATCCACGGACAGCGCTGTTTTCCAGGCCTCCTCCAGGGTCTCGGCGCAGCAGATCACAGGCATGCAGCAGCATGATGTCATCAGTCCTGCAAACCACCATGGCCATTGAAACACCTTCCTCACGCTTATCCAGTCCAAATCAGCCCAAGTGGAAACAAAGATTTCCAAAGTGTATATCAAGATAAGCAAATGGAAAGGAGCGGCTTGCCGGGGCGGTCAGGTTATGATGGCTATGATGACCATTTTGGTGCGTTGCAGGGTCGCTCATGGCAGGCAGGCGCCCCGACGCCATGTTGGACAGCTTGCCGCGCCTGGAGCTTCTGGCGGCATGGCGGGCTCGGTGTGAAGGGGTTTGGGTATGGCGCATGCCTTTGTGGGGCTGGGCAGCAACCTGGGCGAGCGTACCCATACCCTGCGTCGGGCTGTGCACGCCCTGAACAGGGCGCCCCGGTGTGCTGTGCTGCGCGTCTCGAGGTTCCATGCCAGCGCCCCCCTGGGGGGCCTTCAGCAGCCATGGTATCTCAACGCGGTCGCCGTCATGACCACCTCTCTTGCCCCCCACGCCCTGCTGATGGAGCTTTTGGCCATCGAGCAGGCCATGGGACGGCAGCGCTCGACGCGCTGGGCCTCGCGCATCCTGGACCTGGATCTGCTGCTGTTTGATGACCTGACACTGGAAAGCCCCGTGCTCAAGTTGCCCCATCCCGGCATCGCCCAGCGCAGCTTCGTGCTGCAGCCCCTCATGGAGTTGGCCCCCCAGCTGGTGATCCCAGGGCTCGGTCCGGTGCGGCACCTCTGGCAGAAACTCGATACCGCAGCGCTGCCCCATGTCGATGCCTGAACATGAGCGCCCCCTGCGGCTGTTCTTTGCCATCCGGCCATGCGCTGCAGAAGGCGCAGAGGCGTTGGCCGCCCTGGGCAAGGCAGCGCGAGCGCTGCTCCAGGGCGAGGCACGCTGGCTTGCCGCAGACCAGCTGCACATGACGCTGGCCTTTGCTGGCTCCTTTCCAGGCTCGAAGCTGGCAGCGCTGCAGGCAGGAGCCCTGGCTGCCTGCGCAGGTATCGCGCCTTTCACAATGCGCAGCTGCGGCCTTGCCCTGTGGCCGGCACCATGCCGGGCGCGGCTGCTGGTGGCCTTGTTCGTAGCCGAGCCATCCTGCATGCTGCTGGCAGAAAGGCTTGCAGCCCTGCTGGGCTCGCTGGATGTGCCGCTGGACAAGCGCCTGTTTCGCCCCCATATCACGCTGGCCCGGCTCAAGGGGCGTTGTCTGCTGCGTCAGCAGCCCCTGGCCACCTGCCAGTGGCGCTGTGCGTCCCTGGAATTGCTGCAGAGCCATCTGGATGGGCAGGGCAGCCGCCACCAGCTTCTGGCCAGTTGGCCGTTTCCGGAGCATCCCCGGGCGGTGGAGGATAGCCCCAGTCGGTAGCGGCTCATTGCCGGCGCTGGGGATGCCGCTGGCCTTGCGCAGCAACTTACCTAAGAGCCGCTCATCATGCTGTCTGCTCTCATGCCTTGTGCAGCCAGCCCTGTCTTGCTGCCTGACCGGCATCCTGCACAAGGCATGAGGTATGCTGTCCTCGATGTCTGATGAATTTTTCGTGACGGAGAGATGGCATGAGACAAGAGGCATGGTGGCAGGGGGCGGTGATCTACCAGATCTATCCCGCCTCGTTCCAGGACAGCACAGGCGATGGCTGGGGGGACTTGGCAGGCATCGAGCACAGGCTGGACCATGTGGCCGCGCTGGGCGTGGATGCCATCTGGCTATCACCCATCTTCGCCTCGCCCATGCGCGATTTTGGCTATGACGTTGCCGACTACCGCCGCATCGACCCACGCTTCGGCACCATGGCCCACTGGGAACGGCTGCGGGATGCCGCCCATGCCCGCGGTCTGAGGGTGCTGCTGGACCATATCCTGGGCCATTCCTCCACGGACCATGCCTGGTTCCAGGCAAGCCGCCGCAGGCAGGGCGGCAAGGACGACTGGTACGTCTGGGCCGACCCCAAGCCAGACGGCACGGCCCCCAACAACTGGCTGTCGGTCTTCGGTGGCACTGCCTGGGCGTGGGATGCGGTGCGCCGCCAATACTATCTCCACGACTTCCACACCACCCAGGCCGATCTCAATCTCCACCATCCCGCTGTCCAGGAGCAGATGCTCGCCGAGGCGGCCTTCTGGCTGGAGCAGGGTGCCGATGGCTACCGGCTGGATACGGTTTCCCATTATTTCCACGACCAGACCCTGCATGACAACCCGCCCCGGGCATACCAGGGGGGCATCCCCGGGAATCCCTATGGCTTGCAGTGGCATCAGCATGATAAGGCCCGGGACGACAACCTGCCTTTTTTGCAGCGTCTGCGCGCCGTGGCTGATCGCCATGGGGCGCTGCTGCTGGGCGAGGTGGTCTGCGATGATGGCATCGGCCTGCTGGGGCGTTATCTCGAAGGGGGCGACAAGCTGCACACCGGCTATGTGCTGGAGCTGCTCTCGGCGGCGCCCAGCGCCAGCACGCTTTGCCACATCATCGGGCGCATCGCCGCTTCATGTGGCCAGCAATGGCCGAGCTACGCATTCAGCAACCACGATGTGCCCCGGGTGGTGAGCAGGCTCATGTGGGCCCATGGTGACGTGCCATCCAGCTGCGCGCCGCAGATGGCCAAGGCATTGCTTGTCCTGCTGCTGAGCCTGCGTGGGGTCTGCCTGCTCTACCAGGGCGAGGAACTGGGCCTGCCCCAGGCCGACATACCCCGCGAGGCCCTGCGCGACCCGTTCACCATCGCTTTCGATCTCGGCATGCATGGCCGTGATGGGGCACGTACCCCCATGCCATGGAGCAGCCAGGCGCCACATGGGGGGTTCAGTACCGCAGCCCGGACCTGGCTGCCCATGCCCGCCGAACATCTGCCACTGGCCGTGGCCAGCCAGCAGGACCGGGACGATGCGCCGCTTACCGTGACCAAAAAAATGATCGCCCTGCGCAAGACCCACGCGGCGCTGCGCCAGGGGGCGATGTCCATGCATCTGGAGGGCGGGCAGGTGCTGTTGGTCCGCCGGGAGCATGGGGGGCATGTCATCAACAGCTGGGTCAACCTGGGGCCGTCCCGGCATGAGGTGTCCTGTGCGGGCACGCCTCTGCTGCTCACGGCCGCCCGCCAGGATGCCGGGCGGCTCATCCTGGATGGTTGGGGGGCGGCGGTGGTGTGTGATGCAGCGGCAGGGGCTCATGGCTGAGGTTGCCTTGCTGGGGTGCGCACGCGCTGTCGAGGTGCGCTCCACGACGGGCGCCGGCACATGGTCGCTGGATGCACTTGTCTGCAAGGCTTCCGACGCGCATCCTGGCCTTGGTCAATGCCAGGGGGCATAACGCCAATTGCGACACGGGGCAACTCCTGGGATTGAGTTGCCCGCGAAGATAAGGGCTGATGGGGTGACAATGAAGCGCCGCTCACTTCTGCAGCTCGCCGGATTGACGCCGCTGATGAGTGCTGCGCCGCATCTGGCCTGGGGTGCGCTGGTCAACGAGGAGGCGGACTACAGGCTGCGGATCGCAACCGGTCTGGTCGAATTGGCGCCGGACCAGATCGTATCGACCGTGCTCTACAACGATCAGTTTCCCGGACCGCTGTTTCGTTTTACCGAAGGCAAGCAAGTCGTCATCGACATGCACAATGACACAGACACGCCCGAACTGCTGCACTGGCACGGCCAGACGATCCCGAGTGATGTCGACGGCGCGTTTGAGGAAGGCTCGCCCTTCGTGCCGGCGTACGGTATGCAGAGAATCACCTTCGTGCCGCAACCGGCCGGTTTTCGTTACGTCCACACCCACGCTTTTGCCGGAGCCGACCTTGCCCGTAGCACCTTTACCGGCCAGGTGGCACCCGTCTCTATCGAGCCGAAGCACAATCCCGGTGCCTACGATCGCGAAGTCTTGCTTGTCCTGAAGGAGTTCAACCCGTAGCTCACCCAGGCCGGCGACATGGCGATGGATTTCCTTAGCCGGCGATCCGATCAAGGAATTGCAGCAGATCGGGCAGGCCGCCGACGATGCGGCCCAGGTGGAGACCAATGGCTACGAGGCCAGATACCAGTTTTTCAGCATCAACGGAAAAATGCTCGAGCATGGCGACCCGCTCCGGGTCAAACGGGGCGAGCGCATTCTGTTCCATGTGCTGAACGCCAGCGCCACCCAGAACCGGAGCCTCGCGTTGCCAGGTCACGTCTTCCGGGTCGTGGCGCTGGACGGCAATCCTGTGCCCACCCCTGCGGACGTTCCCGTGCTCTGGATGGGCACGGCAGAACGCATTTCGGCGCTGGTCCAGATGGACTATCTAGGGGTCTGGGTGCTCGGCGATCTTGCCGATGACGATCGTGCTCAAGGCATGGGATAGCTGTTGAATACGCGGGGCAAACCGGCGAGCCACAGTGGTCGACGCCGGAACCATTCCTTCATCCGCTGCATCTGCATCGGCACAACTTTGAGCTGACACGCATCGCCGGCAAACAAACGGGCGGCATCATGAAGGATGTCGTGATGCTGGGCGCCTTTCAGGAGCTCGAAGTGGACTTCGTCGCCGACAATCCTGGTGCGACGCTGTTTTCACTGTCACCAGCAGCTGTACATGGATTTCGGCTTCATGGCGCTTTTCAAGTATGTCTAGTGGAAAGAGGCGCCCATGAAGATCACCGCGCCATCCGCCGAACAGGCAATAGCGGGGCGGGTTCGCCGCTGGAGGTTGTGCGCGTCTTCGCCAAACTTGGATAGACCTGTTTCGGCGGACCGATCGCTCATATCGGCTGTTTCCGGGAAGAGTTCGTGGTGCGGCGCCATGGGCTGGATGAGCAGGCCCATGGCGATCTCGTCGCGCTATGCCAGTTTCTGCCGAGACCTGCCAGCAGCCAGGTCGGGTTTTCCATCGGTCTTACGCGAGCCGGCTGTCTCGGCGGTGGCGCCGCTTGGATCGGCTTCACGCTCCTTTCGGCCATCGCGCTGTTTGTGGGGTTTATCGGTCAGGTGCCCTGGTGTTCGGCGGTGGGCACGTTGCCGTTCTGGGAGACTTTTCGCTGTCGCGCGGGCGTGCAGGCAGTCTTCGTGGTGTCAACACGTCCGTCGTCGGTTTGCTCGGGGCTTGCGCTCTACAGCCCGATCTGGACAAACACAGTCAAGACGCAGGGAGAGTTCGGGCTGGCGCTTGAGGGCTTCGTGCTTCTGGTCGCCTGGCGGGCACCGCCCTGGATCGTAGTGTTGATCAGCACCCCGGCGCCGCGGCGGTGACTCGGGGCGGGATACCGCAGACTGCCGAGGTCGGGTGGTCTTTCCTTGACCAATGGGCGCCGGCCATCAACGGGTTACATGCACCTCGGGCAGTGCTTCTTGCATGAATCGCCCGCCCAGGGCCCGTTCGATTTGCGCGGCCAGTTGCAGCAGCAGGCCATCGTTGGCTTGCCGGCTCTGCAGTTGCATGCCCAGGGGCAAGCCGGACTTCTGCCAGGCCAGGGGCAATGAGATGGCCGGGGTGCCGGTCAGGTTGGCCAAGGGGGTGAAGCTGAAGATGCTCCACAGGTTGTCGAACCAATCCAGCACTTCCGGGTTGTCGCAGAGGGTCAGGTATTGCGTATCGCCCAGCAGCGGGGTGGGTTTGCTGAAGGTCGGCGTCAAGATAAGGTCCCAGCTTTCATAGAAGTGCGCCAGCTTCCTGGACAAGGCATTGAAGGTGTCCTGCATCTTCCAGCGGGTGCCATAGGGCATGTGGATACCCTTTTCCCAGATCTTGATGTTGATGGGCTCGATCTGATCGGCCGGCGGTTCGGAAAGCCCTCGCTGCTCCAGCAGCCGCTGGATGAACTGGGCGAAGTTGCTGACATAGCAAATAGTCTGTGCCCAAAAGGCTTGCTCGAAGTCCAGCTCAGGGGTTCGCCACTCCACTCGATGGCCCAAACCTTGCAAAAAAGTGGCGACCCGTTCCAGCTCCAGAACAAAGTGGGGATCGGCGCAGTAGGGGCCCCATTGGTGGGAAACGGCGATGCGCAGTGCTTTGGGCTCCTCCTCGATCAGCTCGCTGTAGGGGCGCTCGGCCTTCCAGTACGGCATGAACTCCCCCGGCGCGCCGCCGCGGCAGTGGTCGAGGAACAGGGCCGAGTCCCGCAGGCTGCGGCTGACCACGCCCTGGGTCGATACGTAGCCGGTGATATCGCATAGCCCAGGGCCGATGGAGAAGACCCCGCGGGACGCCTTGAGGCCGACCAGGCCGTTGGCGCCGGCCGGAATACGTATGGAGCCGCCGCCGTCGGTGGCATGGGCCAGGGGCACTATGCCGGCGGCCACCGAGGCGCAGGCGCCGGCCGAGGAACCGAAGGTGGTGTAGTGGGGGTTCCAGGGGTTCTTGGTCACATAGACGCGGGGGTTCTCCGCCGAGCTGCACACGCCGAATTCCGGGACCGTGGTGCGGCCGATGATGTTCAGACCGGCCTGCCGAATCCTGCCGGTCAGGAAGGCATCCTGATGGGCCCGGACGCCCTGCATGAAGGTGGAGCCTTGCTCCTGCAGGCGGCCTTTTACCGTGATCCCCAGGTCTTTCATGAAAAAAGGCACGCCGGCAAAAGGCCCATCCAGGCGCGTGCCGTCCGTCGCCGGGTCGGCAATGGCATCCTCGAACAGCTCGACCACCGCGTGAATCCGTGGATTGATCCTGGCCACCGCCTGTTGCGCCTGGCGAGCCAGTTCGGCCGCGCTCAGTTGCCCGGACCTGACCCGCTCGGCCATGCCGATGGCATCCTGTTTCGCCCAGTCATCCCAGCTCATCGGCGTCGTCATGTCTGCGCTCCCGGTAAAAGGGGTAAATAGAGTGCCGTTTTGGGCATTCACCTGTGCATCCATTGGGATGCCTGAGCAGCCGCGGGCCGGTTGTACTGCTCTTTGAGAAACAGGGTCGCCAGAATACAGACAACATTGCCGGCGATCAGGTAATAGCCGGGCGAGACGGGGTTGCCGGTCGCCTCCACCAGCCAGGAAAAGAGAATCTGCGCCGTGCCGCCGAACAGGGTGATGCCGAAGGTGTAGGCGATGGAAAAACCGCTGGAGCGAATGTGCCGCGGGAAGCTTTCACAAAGGGCCACCACCAGCCCCGCGCCGCTCAGGCATTGCAAGGCGGTGAACAGGCTGACCACGGAGAAATACAGCCAGGGGGCTTTCCAGTCGTTGATCAGTCCAAGGCCGGGCAGGAGCAGCGCGATCAATACCAGCCGCGGCAGGATGATGGTGACCTTGCGACCGAAGCGATCGGCCATGAGACCGCCCAGCAGGGAGAAGACCATCACGCCCAAACCTATGAGGATGGGTGAGGCCATGGCCACGGAGGCCGGATAACCAAGATCGTGCAGGGCGTAAGTTGCCAGGTAATTGAGAAAATACTGGGTAATGGTGCTTCCCGAGATCATCAGCATGCCGACCAGGATGACCCCCAGGTAACGGCTGAAGACTTCGTTGAGGAGGGAAGTCCCGGAGGGCGGTGCCGCCTCGAACCTCTCCTGCAGGTGCGATCTGAGGTAGAGCGCGACCGGCAGAATCGACAAGCCAACGGCAAAGGGCACGCGCCAGCCCCAGTCGTAGAGTTGTTCGCTGGTCAACAGCAGGCTCAGCCAATAGCCGATCGCACCGGCGCATAGGCCGGCGGCGCCTTGGGAGACGATTTGCCAGCTGGTATAGAGCCCGCGTTTAGGCCCAGCAGCCGCCTCCATGAGAAAGGTGGTCGCCGGGCCCGCCTCGCCACCCCAGGCCAGACCCTGCACCAGACGAAAAATCACCAGCAGGATGGGCGCCGCCATGCCGATGCTCGCGTAATCCGGCAGCAGCACCAGCCCGGCGGTGCCCAGGGTCATGCCGACCATGCTGAGCAACATGGCCGGCTTGCGCCCGGCCCGGTCGGCATAGGCGCCGAGCACAACGGCGCCGAATGGGCGGGCGATAAAGCCGACGCCGAACACTGATACCGAGAGCAGCAGGCTGGTAAAGGCGTTCTGGGCAGGAAAGAAGGCGCGACCGATCATGACGGCAAAGGTGGCATAGGCGCTGAAATCGAAAAACTCGATACCGGCTCCCAATACCACCGCAAGAATTTCTTTTTTGCCGACTATCGGTTCGCCCAGGCGCTGTTGGGGTGCCTCATACGGGTACATGGCCGACTGTCCCACTGGGTGCCTGGGGCCTGTCAAGCTGGCGGGGCTGATTGAGCGGATCCTCCCGGCGCCTTGGCACCAGATCGATTGCTTGCTGCACTTGCCGCCGTTGGCCTGTTGCCCTTGTGCGATGCTCGGCAGCCGGCTTGCCTGACTCCAGGCGGATACGGCTCAGGCTGCCGCCCCATGGGCGTGGTCAGGACACAGATGGATCTCGATGGTGGCATGGGCGATCTCATCATGGAGTGCCAGCTGCCTGCGGACGGCCTCTGCCGTGAGATGGGCATCATGGGTGACCAGCGATAGGGCGCAGGCATAGGCGTTCTTGCCCACCCGCCAGACATGCAGGTCCACAAGGCGGGTTTCCCCGGTCGCACAGCCGGTTGCGATGGTCTGGCGAATCGCCTCTGTAATGGGATGATCCATCTCCCGGTCCAGCAGCACCTGGCTGGTCTCCACCAGCAAACCCCGGGCCCAATGAGCCACCAGCAAAGAGCCGACCATGCCCATCACGGGGTCGAGCCAGGACCAGTGGTAGAGCCAGCCGCCGCCCAGGGCGGCAATGGCCAGTACCGACGTGGCCGCATCCGCCAACACATGCAGGTATGCCGACTTGAGATTGAGGTCATGGTGCTGTCCATGACCATGATCGTGGTCATGATGGTGGTCGTGGTCGTGGTCGTGTGCCCTGCCCAGGATGAGCGCGCAGGCCACGTTGACCGCCAGGCCAATCGTGGCGATGGCGATGGCCTGCTGGTAGTGGATGGCTCGTGGGGCAAGGAGGCGCTCGAACGAGGCGATCCCCATCAGCACCGCGACACCCAGCAGCAAAATGGCGCTGGTGTAGCCGCCAAGGACCTCGATCTTCCAGGTGCCGAAGGCAAAGCGTTTGTCATGGGCATAGCGCCGCGCGGCCGCATAGGCGAGCGCCGAGAGCCCCAGGGCCAGGGCATGGGAGCTCATGTGCCAGCCGTCGGCCAGCAGCGCCATGGAATTGAACCACAGGCCGCCTGCAATCTCGATCACCATCATGGCAGCGGTAATCAGCGTGACCAGGCGCGTGCTGCGTGCCGCAGCACGGCTTGGTGTATCGAAGATGTGTTCGTGGCGCCAGAGCGCAAGGTTATCGGTGTGCATCATGCTATTTTTTCAAGACATTCATCCTTTGGCAAGCTTTATGCTATGTCACGCCACGCCCCCTTGGAAGGGCGGCACCTCTCTGGCTGGATTGCCTGGAATGACCCATGCTGGCATCGACAGCTGTTGCTGGCCGGCGATGGATCAAGGCAGCCCCGCCCCTGTCACCCACGGCCAGGACTGAGGATGGTGGGCTCGGGGGCAGCCGGTAGGGGCGATGGTGCATGGTGCTGGTATAGAATGGGTCGCGATATGCATGAGGATCCGGGGAATCCTGGGAAAGACCTAAAAAGACATCTGGAGCCTGCATCACATTAAGGACTGACTGCTGGAGGCCTTGCATGGCATTGTTTTTGCTCCATGTTCGGGCATGGCCATCTTGGGTGCCAGGTTGATGCAGCGCCGCGGCAAGAGCGAACAGACGCCCCTGGTCGCAGGACATGTCCATGGCGCATCCGCAGCCCAGGTTGTGCCTACCCATGGCGTCGTGGAGATGCACGGCCTTTCCAAGAGCTACGATGGGACGTCCCTGGTGGTGGACGATGTCACCTTGCAGATCAGGCAGGGCGAATTCTTCACGCTGCTCGGCCCTTCGGGCTGCGGCAAGACCACCTTGCTGCGCCTGCTGGCAGGACTCGAGCAGCCGGACGCAGGACGCATTGTCATCGGTGGGATGGCCATGGAGGGGATTCCCGCCAACGCGCGCCCGGTAAATACCGTTTTTCAGTCCTACGCCCTTTTTCCCCATCTGAACGTGGCCGATAACATAGCCTTTGGTTTGCGCATGCGCCGCATGCCTGCCCCCCAGCGCAGCGCCAGGGTGGCCGCCATGCTGGAGATGATGCGTCTTGAGCCACTGGCGCAGCGCAAGCCGCTCCAACTGTCCGGTGGACAACGCCAGCGGGTGGCCTTGGCCCGGGCGCTGGTCAACGAACCCCAGGTGCTGCTGTTGGATGAGCCGCTTTCGGCCCTGGATGCCCAGTTGCGCCAGACGCTGCAGCTGGAGCTGCTGCGCATGCAGCGCCGTCTGGGCATGACGTTCGTGTTCGTGACCCACGACCAGCAGGAAGCCCTGGTGATGAGCGATCGGCTGGCTGTGATGCACCACGGCACCATCCAGCAGCAAGGTGCCGTGGCAGAGGTCTACGAACGGCCCCGCAGCGGCTTCGTGGCTGGATTTCTGGGCCTTGCCAACATGATTGCCATTGATGCCGTAAGCCAGGTTGCAGGAAGCGGGCAGGTGCTGCGTCTCGAGACCGCCATCGGTCCTTTGTTCACCACCATGCAGCCGTTGCCACAAGCCCCTTGCTGGGCGATGGTGCGTCCCGAGAAAATCCGAATACTTCCGGGCGATACCCCGGGTCCACCGGGAAACCAGGAGCAAACCAGCTCCGTGCTGCGCGCTGCGGTCAGGGAAAACCTCTACATGGGTGCCATAAGCCAGTTGCAACTGGATTTTGGTGGCGTGTCATGGACGGCCCAGCTGATGAACGATGCACCCGGCCGGGCAAGGTGGCGTCAGGGAGAGGCGGTCACCGTGGTGATCGAGGCCGACTGCGTGGTGGTGTTGGCGCAATGAGTGCCCGATATGTGAGCGCGGCGCGATGGCCAGCATGAACCGCATGTTACCCCATGGCCGCTGGCACCTCGTCGCCCTGGCAACGACCATCATGCCGGGGGCCGGATGGCTTGCCTTCTTTCTTTTGCTGCCGGTGATCCTGGTGGTGCTGCTGGCCTTTGCCAGCACGGACCTGCAGGGCACACCTACTTGGCCGCCTTCCCTGGAAGGTCTGCGCCAGGCGCTGGGCTTTGGGATCCTGGGCTTCAGCGATGGCAACCTGCGCGCCCTGGCGCGCTCGGTGGTGCAGGCGTTGGTGGCGACGGCCTCCTGTGCCGTGCTGGCCTATGGCGTGGTGTTTTTCATCCTGAGCCGTTCTGCGGCCTGGCGGGGCCTGTTGCTGTTGGCTGTGGTGGTGCCATCATGGACCAACCAGGTGGTGCGGGCCTATGCCTGGATGCAGTTGCTCGGCCCCGAGACACTGCTGTCGCGCCTGGCGCAACAGGTCGGCTTGGTGCCGGCGCACCTGGGGTTGTATCCTGGCCATGTGGCGGTATTCCTTGGCTTGATATATAATTTTATTCCATACATGGTGGTGCCACTGTATGCTGCGGCGCAGCGCATCGACTGGACGTTGCTGGAGGCCGGCAGCGATCTCTATGCCAGGGGCTGGCGGCTGTTCCGTCATGCGGTGTTACCGCAGACCTATCCGGGGCTGCTTTCGGGAGTCATCCTGGTGTTGATACCGGCCTTCGGCAATTTCGTGGTCCCCCAGCTGCTCGGCGGCAACAAGGCTGCCATGCTGGGAAACCTCATCGCCAACCAATTCACGTTGAGCGGCGATTGGCCCTATGGGGCGGCCCTGACGCTGATCATGCTGGCGCTGACCCTGCTGGCCGTGGTGTTCATGCGTCGCCTGGGAAGCCGCGGCGATATGGTGGTCCTATGAGATATGGGCACGGCGTGCGGTTGTGGCTGTGGTGCCACAGCATGACCATCTTCGTGCTGCTCTATGTACCGCTGCTGGTGGTGGCAATCTATTCCCTGGCTACGGGGGGTCGCGTGCCGGGCTGGCACGGCCTGACGCTCACCTGGTATCAACAGTTGTTTCAGGACCAGGGGCTCATGACCATCATCTGGCGCAGCGTCTGGCTGGCCGGTGCCTCGGCGGCCACGTCCACCTGTCTGGGCACGCTGCTCGCCTATGGCATGTATCGCTACAGGCTGGGCGGCCTGCTGTGGCTGGGCCTGCTGATCTATCTGCCCATGATCCTGCCCGATGTGGCCTTCGGCATCTCCCAGATGCTGTTTTTCTATCTCATGCATGAGGCTGTTGGTTTTTTCCCCCTGAGTTTCTGGACTGTGTTCATTGCCCATGTCACCTTCCAGATTCCCTTTGTGGCCTTGACGGTGCATGCGGTGCTCGCCCGGCTGGACCCGGCGCTGCTGGATGCCGCCGCCGATCTCTACGCTCATCCGGTGCGGGCTTTCAACAGCGTGGTCTGGCCCTCGATCTGGCCTGGGGTGCTGGGCGGCTTTCTGCTGGCGGTGACGTTGTCGGTGGATGATTTCGGCGTGAGCTTCTTTACCACGGGTCCGGATACCATCACGTTGCCCATCTACATCTACAGTGCCGTGACCAAGCGCGGCGTGACACCGGAGATCAACGCCTTGGCCACGCTGTTGGTTGGCTTGGTGGCGGTTCTGGCACTCGCCAACGGCATCAGCCGCAGCATCGCAGCACGGCGTGCCAGGGCGGCTCGCAGAACAATATATATGGTGAGGGCATAGGCATGCCGGGGATGATCCGCTGGGTTCTGTTGGGATTGTTGGTTGCGGGGGACCTGGCGCAGGCCCGGCCGGCAGCGCCAGCTGGGGGCGATAGGCTCTATCTGATGAACTGGGCGGAATACATGTCGCCCAAGGTCATTGCGGATTTCGAGGCGCAATGCCATTGCCAGGTGGTGCAGAGCTATTTTACCTCGCTGGGCGAACTCATGAGCAAACTCAAGGCTGGCGGCACCAGCCAGTACGATGTGGTGGTGCCCTCCGAATACATCGTCAAGCGCATGGTCCAAGAAAAGCTGCTGCGCAAGCTGGACAGGGCCAGGATTCCCAATCTCAGGAACCTCATGCCCACCTTTGCCGCCGATGCCAGTGATCCTCAGGGGGACTATACCGCGCCTTATCTGTGGGGTACTACCGGTATTGCCTACGATGACCGCAAGATCAAGCTGCCAGCCGGGGCAGAGCCCAGCTGGGCCATCCTGTTCGACCAAAAGGTCAATCCGGACTATCCCTTTGCCGTGATGGGCGGCAGCGGCATGGAGACCATGGGGGCGGCCTGTGCCTACCTCGATCTTGGCTTTGCCTGTACGGGCAAGGAGGCCTGGCTCAAGGCCGCCCAATTGATCCGCGACACCAAGAAACGCAAGAACATGGTGGGCTTCCAGGACGGCACGCCGGCCATCCATCAGCTGGAAAACGGCACGCTCGCTGCGGCCATGGTCTACAATGGCGATTTTGCCTTTTTCAATGCCCAGAATCCCAAGCTCTACGAGCATCTGCGCTTCGTGCTGCCCAAGGAGGGTGCCAACATCTGGGTGGACAACATGGCCGTGCCCGCCAGGGCTCCCCATCCCGAACTCGCCATGGCCTTCATCAACCATGTGCTGGATGCGAAACAGGGAGCGGAGCTCGCCAACTTCACCCATTACGCCACACCCAATGCCGCAGCCCAATCCCATCTGGATGCAGCGCTGCGCTCGCCGTTGATCACCCCTAGTCAGGATGACTGGCGGCGCCTGCATCGTCTACCGCAGCTGGTGGGCAGCGAGCTCAGGCTATACAACCAGATCTGGGGCGCCATCCAGGCGCAGTGATCCGTCGAACCTCAAGGAGTCATCCATGACCTCCCGCGATGCCATCTTGCAAGCAGTGCCCGCCGTGGATGCCACAGCACTGCGCCAAAGCGATCTCGCTCATCATCTCCATCCCTTCACCGATACCCAGGCGCTGGCCCGGGAGGGCGGCAGCCGCATCATTACCCATGGGGAAGGGGTCTATATCTGGGACAGCGACGGGAATCGCATCCTGGATGCCATGTCCGGCCTGTGGTGTACGGCGGTGGGCTATGGCCGCAGGGAACTGGTGGCGGCGGCTGCCCGGCAGATGCAGGACCTGCCCTATTACAACCACTTCTTCAAGACCACCACCCAGCCGGCCGTGGAACTGGCCCAACTGCTCTGCGAGCTGGCCGGCGGTGGCCTCGAGCATGTGTTCTATACCAATTCCGGTTCGGAGGCCAACGACACCATTGTCCGCATGGTGCGGCATTACTGGGCGCTGCAGGGCCAGCCACAACGCCGGGTGATCATTGGCCGCCAGCATGGCTACCATGGCAGCACCATGATGGCGGCGAGCCTTTCGGGTGCTCACATGCACACCCAAGGCGGCCTGCCGCTGCCGGATGTGGCCCATGTGATGGCCCCCTACTGGTTTGGCATCGGCAGACTGTTGCCCGAGGCACCCGACCCGCACGCCTTCGGCCTGCTTGCCGCCCAGGCGCTGGAAGACAAGATCCAGGAGATGGGTGCCGACAGGGTGGCAGCCTTCATCGCCGAACCCATCCAGGGCTCGGGAGGCATGATCATCCCCCCCCAGAGCTATTGGCCAGCGGTACAGGACATCTGTGATCGCCATGGCATCCTGCTCATTGCCGATGAGGTGATCACCGGCTTTGGCCGCACCGGATGGTGGTTTGCCAGCCACCACTATGGCATCAGGCCCGACCTGATGACGGTCGCCAAGGGTCTTGCCTCGGGATACATGCCCATCGCCGCAGTCCTGGTGGGTAACCGGGTGGCGCGCACCCTGCTGGAAAAAGGCGGTGAGTTCTGTCATGGGTTCACCACCTCGGGCCACCCTGTGGCCTGTGCCGTGGCCCTGGAGAACCTGCGCATCATCCAGCGCGAGGGTCTGGTGGCCAACGCCAGGGAGATGGGTGGTCAGCTGGCCGGGCGTCTTGCCGCCTTGCAGGATCATCCCCTGGTGGGCGAGGTGCGTAGTTTGGGGCTCCTGGCGGCCATCGAACTCGTGGCTCACAAGAACACACTGGCTCCCTTTGCGGAGGTGGGCAAGGTTGGCCAGCGCTGCCGTGATCTATGCTTTGAAAAGGGCTTGGTGATGCGCGCGGTGCGCGATACCATGATCATGGCACCTCCTTTGATCATCGAGCCGCAGCATATCGATGAGCTGCTCGAAAAGGCACAGCAGGTGCTGGATCAGACAGCCCGGGAGCTTGGGGTGTGTTGATCATGTCTACCGAGAGCATGTTATTGCCAACGGCGCTGGAAGATTCATTGGAGTCGCGGCGTCTTCTCCGGGAAGAAGCGCAATTCCTGGAGGTGATATTGCCCGATCTCCATGGCCAGCTGCGCGGCAAGCGCCTGCCGATGGCCATGTTGGACAAGGTGATGGAAGAAGGCGTCAGCCTGCCCAGCGCCATCTTTGCTCTCGATGTCACCGGGAGCACCGTGGACGGCACTGGACTTGCCTTGGAATGCGGCGATCGGGATTACCGCTGTGTTCCCCTGGAGCAGACGCTCGCTCCCATCCCCTGGAGCCGCCAGCCGGCAGCCCAGGTGCTGCTCACCATGCGCGATGGCGCCCAGGGCTTCTTTGCCGATCCGCGCACCGTGGCTGAACATGCTGTTGCCGCCTTTGCTGCCCTGGGCATTCAGGCCCAGGCCGCCTTCGAGCTCGAGTTCTATCTTTACCGCCAGGATGAGGCGGGCCGGCTTCATCCGGCCTGCAACACCATAGCTGCAGATAGCCTGAAGCAAGGAGGAGCCCTGCAGGTCTATGACCTGGAATGCCTGGGCGAGCACGAGCTTTTCTTTGATGACGTAGCCGGCGCCAGCAGGCTACAGGGCCTGGAGCTGGAAGGCATCGTGGCCGAAAACGCCCCGGGGCAGTTCGAGGTCAACCTGCGCTATCGGCGCGATGCCCTGCGGGCTGCGGAAGACGCCCTGCTGCTCAAGCGGCTCATCAAGGGTGTGGCGCGTCGCCATGGTTTGCATGCCACGTTCATGGCCAAGCCCTTTCCAGAGCTGGCGGGATCGGGCATGCATGTGCATGTGAGTCTCGTTGATCAACAGGGCAACAACATCATGGCCGGCTGCGATAACCCGCGGCTGGGCCATGCCCTGGCCGGTCTGCTGGCGACACTGGAGGAAGCCATGCTGTTGTTCGCTCCCCATGCCAATTCATACCGGCGCTTCGAGGCGGGCACCTATGCGCCCGTGGTGCCTTGCTGGGCGGAAAACAATCGCACGGCCGCCCTGCGCATTCCACGGTCCACCGCCGATGATATGCGCATCGAGCATCGCCTGCCCGGTGCCGACGCCAACCCCTATCTGGTGCTGGCGGCCATGCTGCAGGGCATGCTGCAGGGCATGGAGCGTGCCTTGCCGCCGCCACCTGCTGTCAGCGGCAATGCCTGCGAGGGCACGCTTGCCCAGCTCACGCTGCACTGGGGGAAAGCGGTGGAGGATCTGGCCAATGGCCGTGTGCTGCGGGAGCGCCTCGGTGCCGAGTTCGTGCGTGTGCTGACCACCGTCAAGCGGGGCGAGATGCGGCGTTACCAGGCCGCCTTCCATCCTCTGGAATACGCCTGGGGCCTGGAGCGCGCCTGATGATCGTGCATCAGGGGGAAAGCGCATGACGCAAGCCACACATGAAGACCGCGAGCGCTGGGCCGAGCGTGCCCGGCGCCTGACTTTGCCCTGCGGCCTGTTTGTGGATGGCGCCATGTGCCAGGCCCTTTCCGGTGAAACCCTGCCGGTCTACAATCCGGCCACAGGTACGGTATTGGCCCAGATGGCACTGGCCGGCAAAGAAGATGTGGACCGAGCCGTGGCTGGCGCCCGGGCCGCTTTTGCCGATGGTCGCTGGCGCAAGGTATCGCCCCGGGAGCGGGGCCGCCGCCTGCTGCACCTGGCGGCTCTGCTGGAGGCGCACCGTGATGAACTGGCGCTGCTGGAGACGCTGTGCGTGGGCAAGCCCATCGCCGATAGCCTGGCTGTGGACCTGCGCGCCGCCGCCCGCACCTTCGCCTGGTATGGCGAGGCTGCAGACAAGGTCTACGACCAACTGGCGCCTGTTCCCCCAGAGGCCCTGGCCATGGTGACCCGGGAGCCCCTGGGCGTGGTAGCGGCGGTGGTGCCGTGGAACTTCCCGTTGCACATGGCGGCCTGGAAGGTGGCCCCGGCACTGGCCACCGGCAACAGCGTGGTGCTCAAGCCCGCCGAGCAGTCGCCATTGAGCGCGCTGCGCTTGGGCGAGCTGGCCATGGAGGCTGGTATCCCCCCCGGCGTGCTGCAGGTGGTCTGTGGCGATGGGCCCACCACCGGGGCCGCCCTGGGGCTGCATGATGATGTGGATTGTGTGGCCTTCACCGGTTCCACAGAGGTGGGCAAGTTGTTTTTGGGCTATGCCGGCGCTTCCAACATGAAGCGGGTCTGGTTGGAATGTGGCGGCAAGACAGCCCATGTGGTGTTTGCCGACTGTCCCGATCTCAGCCGAGCCGCTGCTGCGGCGGCAGACGCCATCTTCTTCAACCAGGGCGAGATGTGCAGCGCCGGCAGCCGCCTGTTGCTGGACGCAGCCATCGCCTCACCATTCCTGGAACTGCTCATGGAACAGGCCAGGCGCTACGAACCTGGCGATCCCTTGGATCCGGCCACCCGCATGGGGGCGCTGGTGAGCGCCGCACAGCTCGAGCGGGTGCTGGGTTCTATCCGGCAGGCACAGGCAGATGGCGCGCGGTTGCTGACTGGCGGCAGGCAGTGTCGTCAGGAGACCGGGGGCTGGTTCGTTGCGCCCACCATCTTCGATGGGGTGGAGCCACGCTCGGTGCTGGCGCAGGAGGAGGTCTTCGGGCCGGTGCTGGCCGTCCTGTCCTTTCGTGGCGAGGCAGAAGCGCTTGCCATCGCCAATGGCACGCTCTATGGTCTCGCGGCGGCTGTGTGGACCGCCGATCTGAACCGGGCGCACCGTTTTGCCAGGGAGCTGCGCGCCGGAACGGTGTGGGTCAATTGCTTCGAGGAAGGGGACATGACCGTGCCCTTCGGCGGGTTTGGCCACTCTGGTTTCGGGCGCGACAAATCCCTGCATGCCCTGGACAAATACACCGATCTCAAGACCACCTGGATGGCTCTGGCACCCTAGCTGCAACCTTGCAGCAAAAGGCGCCCAGCGCCAGCGCTGCCTTGCGCTCAGTACTTGGTGATGACCCAGACGGCGTGGATGATGCCGGGCAGGTACCCCAGCAGCGTGAGGA
>WOZS01000015.1 GCA_011620135.1 Gammaproteobacteria bacterium | reverse complement strand
AAGCACATGCTTGCCCAAGGAACGCTCGCTGGCCACGGCATGCAAGGCGCCCTCCGGGAACTGCCGCTCCCACAGGCAGCGCAGCATGCTTTCGCCCACCAGCCCCGTAGCCCCCACCACCGCCACATCCACTGTTCTTGCCGCCCTGCTCACGCCCCTTGCCCCTCTTTACGGTCCTTCGGGACTTCATCGTGCAACACCTGCAGCACCAGGTCACCGAAGGCCATGGTACCCAGCACCGGCATCCCCTCGGCGGCAAGATCGGCCGTCCGGCCATACCGCAGGGCTTGTTCCACTGCCGTCCTCACGGCCTGGGCTGCTGCAGGCATGCCAAGGCCATGGTCCAGCAACATGGCAACCGACAACATGGCACCGATGGGATTGGCCACATCACGCCCTGCCAGATCGGGGGCCGTGCCATGCAGCGGCTCATAGATCCCCTTGCCCTGCGCATTGAGCGAGGCAGACGGCAACAACCCCAGGGAGCCCACCACGGCCCCGCCCACATCCGACAGGATGTCGCCGAACATGTTTTCGGTCAGCAGCACATCAAACTGTTGTGGCGCCAGGACCAGCTGCATGGCCGCATTATCCACATACTGGTGCTGTACTGCCACCCCAGGATGGTCATGAGCCAGCCTGTCCACCCGTTCGCGCCACAGCCTGGAGACCTCCAGCACATTGGCCTTGTCCACCGAGACCAGCTTTCCGGAACGTCGCTCGGCCAGCTGGAAGGCAACCTGCGCGATGCGGTCGATCTCTGCTGCCTCGTAACGCATGGTGTTCCAGGCGGCCACGGTCGGTTCACGCTGCATGCCCCGGGGCTCGCTGAAATAGAGCCCACCTGTGAGCTCCCGGACCACCACCAGATCCACACCCAAGGCCCGCTGGTTTTTCAGGGCTGACTGGCTCAGCAGCGGCGCCATCACCTTGATGGGCCGCAGGTTGGCAAAGCAGCACAGGCCGGCGCGCAAGGCCAGCAGGCCACGTTCTGGGCGTTGCCCGGCAGGCAGCTGATCCCAGCGTGGCCCACCGACTGCACCCAGCAGGACCGCATCGGCCTGCTGGGCGCGGTGCAGGGTATCCTGTGGCAGCGGCTCACCGCAGGCATCCAGTGCTGCCCCGCCGATCAGCGCCTCGTCCAGCTGATAGATCACCTGGTGATGCGAGAGCACCGTCTGCAGGATACGCACGGCCTGGGAGGTCACCTCGGGACCAATGCCATCGCCCGGCAGGATAAGTATGTGCTTCATGATGTCTCGGTGGCAAAAAGCCACGGCATGGCCTGGCGATGCCGGGCTTCGAAGGCAGCGATGCGCTCTGCCTTGGCCAGGGTCTCGCCGATGGCATCAAGCCCGCGCAGCAATGCCTCGCGCCGGAAGGGTTCGATGGCGAAACCGACAGGCTGCCCCGTGCCATCAGCGCGCTGGATGGTGGTGTTGCGCAGGTCCACCAGCAGCCTCGGGCTTGCCGGTGCGTCACACAAAGCCCAGGCAAAGAGTGCTTCGCAGTCCGCTTCTGCCACCATGGCAGGCAGAAGCCCGTTCTGGAAACAGTTGTTGTAGAAGATATCCCCGAACGAAGGAGCGATCACTGCCCGAAACCCGGCATCCAGCAGTGCCCAGACCGCGTGTTCCCGGGAAGAACCACAACCGAAGTTGTTGCGCGAGAGCAGGATGCTTGCCCCGGCATAGCGGGGCTCATTCATGATGAAGTCTGGATTGAGGCGGCGCTGGCCCACATCCATACCCAGGTGACCCGGATCAAGGTAGCGCCAGCTGTCGAAAAGAAAGGGCCCATAGCCGGTGCGTGCCGTGCTTTGCAGGTACTGCTTGGGGATGATGGCGTCGGTGTCCACGTTGACCCGATCCAATGGCAGCACCACGCCCTCGTGGCAAATGAACGATTCCATGCCTGCTCCTTGTGCTGTTTTCATGGCCAGTGGCGCACATCCACGAAGCGGCCGGCTATGGCCGCAGCCGCTGCCATGGCTGGACTCACCAGGTGGGTGCGCCCGCCGGCCCCCTGGCGTCCCTCGAAGTTGCGGTTCGAGGTGGCTGCACAGCGCTCCTGGGCAGCCAGACGATCCTCGTTCATGCCGAGACACATGGAGCAACCCGGCAGGCGCCACTCAAAGCCTGCATCACGAAAGAGGCGATCCAACCCCTCCTGTTCCGCCCGCAGGCGCACCTCGCCGGAACCGGGCACCACCAGGGCACGGCGCACCGTGGGCGCCACGCGCTTGCCGGCTACCATGGCAGCAGCCTGACGCAGATCCTCGAGGCGGCCATTGGTGCACGAGCCGATGAAGACCTGGTCCACCGCCACATCCGTCATGGCCTGTCCTGGATTGAGCCCCATGTAATCCAGGGCCCGCTGCATGGCCTCACGACGCTTGCTGTCCTGTTGGGCCGCAGGATCGGGGATACGCTCGTCGATGGCGATCACCTGTTCTGGCGAGGTGCCCCAGGTAACCTGCGGCGCCAGCGCGCTCACATCCCAGTGCGCCTCCCGATCGAAGTGCGCCTCGGCATCGCTGTGCAGCGTACGCCACAAGGCCACCGCCTGCTCCCAGAGCCTGCCGCGCGGCCCCATGGGGCGGTTTTCCAGATAGGCGATGGTGCTGTCGTCCACGGCGCACAGACCTACCCGGGCGCCCATTTCGATGGCCATGTTACACATGGTCATGCGGCCTTCCATGGAGAGCCGTTCCACATAGGGCCCAGCGTATTCCACAGCAGCACCGGTGCCTGCAGCCGTGCCCATACGGCCGATGATCCACAGGATCACATCCTTGGCGCTCACCGCAGGATGAGGCACACCGCCCAGCACAAGGCGCATGTTCTGCGACTTGCGCACCACCAGGCACTGGGTGGCCAGGCACTGGGCCACCTCGGAGGTGCCGATGCCAAAGGCCAGGGCGGCAAAGGCGCCATGGGTGGAGGTATGGGAGTCGCCACAGACTATGGTGATGCCCGGCAGCGTGAAGCCCTGCTCCGGTCCCACCACATGCACGATGCCCTGGCGCCGGTCGCCCATGGCAAACTCGGTGATTCCAAAGCGACTCGTGTTGCTCCGCAGGGCGGCCAGTTGTTCCTGGGCCAGGGGGTCTGTCACCTCGAGACCTGTGGTGGGCACGTTGTGGTCCTCCACGGCAAGCTGGGATGCGGCACGGCGCACGGTGCGCCCGGTATGCGCCAGCGTGGCAAAGGCCTGCGCCGAGGTGACCTCGTGCAATAACTGCCGATCGATGTACAGCAGCGTGCTGCCATCGGGCAGCTCGTCCACCATATGGCTGGCCCAGAGCTTATCGTAGAGCGTCATCCCTGCCACTGTGTTCTCCCGCTTGCCTCTAGAGCACCTGAGTCATCAGGTGCTGTGGTCATCCATCAAATCTCAATCAAATCATGAACAGGCATCCCCCAGCGGGGCGCTGGGTGTTGCTGCCTCCCCGGACCGCAATGGGTTTCCATCATGGGTTTCCATCATGGCGCATATGATCGGCGTTTTGCCCCCGATGGCGCACATAGTGGTCCATCAGCACCAGCGCCACCATGGCCTCGAGGATGGGCACTGCACGCAGCCCCACGCACGGATCATGGCGCCCCTTGGTGATCACCTCCACCTCGCAGCCGGTGTTGTCCACGGAGCGCCCCGGCAGGCGCAGGCTGGAGGTGGGCTTGAGGGCGGCGCTGACCACGATGGGTTGGCCCGTGCTGATGCCGCCCAAGATACCGCCGGCGTGGTTGCTCAGAAAACCTGCTGCGGTGATCTCGTCGCGAAAAACACTGCCTCGGGCGTTCACGCAGGCAAACCCATCGCCGATCTCAACACCCTTGACCGCATTGACGCTCATCACCGCCTGGGCCAAGACGGCATCCAGCTTGTCGAAAACAGGTTCTCCAAGCCCCGCAGGCACGCCTTCTGCCACCACATTGATGCGCGCACCGATGGAATCCCCCTCCTTGATGAGGGCTTGCATGAACTGTTCCAGCTCGGGAACCCGGCAAGGGTCGGCACAGAAAAAAGCATTGCCGTCAACGGCCTCCCAATCCACCAGGTCCAGCTCCAGGGGGCCGAGCTGTGCCAGATAACCACGTATCCGCACACCCAGCAGGCTGGCCAGATAATGCCGGGCGATGGCCCCAGCGGCCACCCGGGCGGCCGTTTCCCGGGCCGAGGCCCGGCCACCACCCCGGGGATCGCGCCGCCCATACTTGGCCTGATAGGTATAGTCGGCATGGCCGGGGCGAAAGCGATCGGCGATATGGGCATAATCCTTGGACCTGGCGTCCTCGTTGGCGATGAGCAGCGCAATGGGTGTTCCTGTGGTATACCCCTCGTAGACGCCGGAGAGAATCTGCACGCTGTCTGGCTCCTGGCGTTGCGTGGTATAGCGGGACTGGCCGGGTCGACGGCGGTCGAGGTCGCGCTGAATAACCGCTGCTGCAAGCGCCAGGCCCGGCGGGCAGCCATCCACCACACACCCCAGGGCAGGCCCATGGCTTTCCCCGAAGGTAGTCACCCGAAAGAGCATGCCAAACGAATTACCGGCCATAGTGTGCCTGCAGATCTGACGCAAAGGCCAGCAACACCCCATCCCCGCCCCGATCGAACCAGGGCCAGGTGCAGGGCAGGTCTGGAAAGCGCGTCTCCATATCCAACTGGCGGCCACCCACGTCCATCACCAGTAGCCCTTCTTCATTCAGGAATGAAGCCGCCTCCTGGATGATCCGCCCTGCCACCGCCAAGGCATCGTGTCCAGCCAGCAGACCAAGCCTTGGCTCGGCCAGATACTCCGGCGGCAATGTCGCATACTCGGCCTCGTCCAGATAGGGTGGATTGCTGAGAATCAGGTCGTAGGTGTCTGCGAGTGGTGCGAATAGATCGCCCTGGTGCAAGGTGATGCGACGCGCCAAACCATGGCGCTGGATGTTGCATGCGGCCACCTCCAGGGCTGCAGCGCTGAGATCCACCGCATCCACCATCGCCCCAGGAAAGGCGTAGGCGGCAATGATGGCCAGCGCCCCCGAGCCGGTGCCGATATCCACGATGCGGCGTACGCCAGAGGCATCCATCCAGGGCTCCAGGCGCCGTTCCAGCAACTGGCCGATGGGCGAGCGGGGGATGAGAACCCTGGGGTCCACCGTAAACGGCATGCCCATATACCAAGCCTCGCCCAGCAGGTAGGCTGCGGGCTGGCGTGACGTGGCGCGCTGGCCGATGAGGTTCAGCACCGCGGCACGCTCCCAGGATGCCAGCTGCGCATTCAGATACACGTCAGGCATCTCGAGGGTCAATCCCAGTACCTGGCAAGCCATGGCGCGGGCCTCATCCAGGGCATTGTCCGTACCATGGCCAAAGACACACCCGGCGGTCGCCAGCCGCGTTGCCCCAAGGCGAATCACATCCACAAGACGGGACGCTGCGGCAGCCTCGGGTTCCCTGGGTTCGGCATGGCGTTCAGCCATAGGCCATTCCTCGATCATCATGCAGATCCAACGGGGTACCCTGGCTTTTCTTAGCAAGGCTAGCAAGGCTCATCGATGCATTATACTCTTTGCCATGATGGTCACTGGCGCGCACAGACGGCTACATTGGCTGTGGGGGTTGATCCTGCTGGGGCTTGCGGTCTGCGGCATGCTGACCAGCCTTTGGCTGCAGGACCGCGGCGGGGTGCCCTCGCTGCAACAGGCCAAGTGGCCAGACGGCGTGCTGCCGGTGCCCACCGCAGCGCTGCCTCCCTTTCGGCTCACCGACAGCACAGGTGCTGCCTGGGACAATAGACGGCTCCTGGGACATTATACGCTGATCTTTTTCGGCTACACACGCTGCCCGGATGTCTGCCCGCAAACCCTCGGGCTGCTGGCTGCCATGAATCGCGCCCTGGAGGCGCGACACCAGCGCCACAGGCCACAGGTGTTGTTCGTCTCCATCGACCCCGAGCACGACCAGGGGGCCGAACTGGGCGACTACGTCCATTATTTCTCACCCGACTTTGTCGCCGCCACAGCCACAGAAGAGCAGCTGCACACCCTGACCAGGGCCATGGACGCCATCTTCATCAGGGAAGATGATGGGAGCTTCACCCACAGCGCCTCGGCCTTTCTCATCGACACCAAGGGCCGGCTCATCGCCCGACTGACCCCGCCCTTCGATCCCTCGGTCACAGCCGCAGCTCTGGGGCCCTGGCTCGGCAGGCTGGCGGATCGATCCTCATGAAAGGTAAAGGGGTAAAAGTAAGAATGAAGATGATGATGCCTAAAACACGCGCTCGCCTGTCATGGCCGACCAGGCGTCGCTCCCTGGCCGCCGCCTGCATGCTGTGGTTTGCCTGCCCTTCCGGCGCCTGGGCTCTGGATGTGGCGCTCAAGGCAGGCTACATTCCCGCAGCTCCTTCAGGCGCCAAGGTACTGGCCGGCTACATGACGCTGCACAACCGCGGCACCCAGCCCATATTTCTCACGGAGGCCAGCAGCGAGGCTTTCGAGCGCGTGGAGCTGCACCGCAGCATACGCCAGGGCGGCATGGTGCGCATGGCGCAACTCGGACGCATCGAGATCCCGGCCCAGGGGGCCCTCGAGTTCAAGCCGGGTGATTATCACCTGATGCTCATCGGCCCCCGCCGCCCGCTCAGCCCTGGCACGATGGTCCCGATCCTGTTGCGGTTCGACAACGGGGCAGCCCTCTCCGGCCGGCTCATGGTACAGGCCGCCCATCTCCCTGGGCAGCGCCCGGATCACCATAGCCCCCCGGGGCCACATCAGTAATACCCTGTTTCAGGCGCTGGCCTGCTCCAGCGCCAGCGCCCGTTGCGCCAGCGCATCCAACGCCACATGCCGTTTTGGGTGGTGCACCAGATGCCCATCGAGCCAGGCTGCATAGTCACGCAGTGAACCGGCCAGGGAGCGTCGGCTCGCCGCAAGCCCAGCTGTAGCGCATGACCCCCGCTCACCCAGCGCCTCGAGACAGTACGAGACACCCCCTTCTGCCGGCTCCAGGAGCAAGGTCACGGGCTCGTCCACCATGGGGACCTCTCCACCCCTGAAAGGCCAGTCAAGCAACACATCGGCAAGGGCCAGCAGGTTGGCATACAGATACTGCCCATAGGAAGCAGCAAGGTCATCTTCCTGGGCAATGTGCAGGCGTTGGCCGGAAACCGCGACCCCCAGGCGGCCCAGAAAGGGATCCTGATATGACCAGGCACGACCTGGAGCCTGCTGCTGAGCCTCCTTTATGGGCTCTCGAGGCTCCAGGACAAAGGCAATCTCAGCGACAGTCGCCACCGATGACCCGCTGCTCCTTGTCGGAATAGGTGCATACTGAAGGTCCGGCCGTGGGATAGGCGGTAATGATCGTGCCATCGTCGCTATCCACCACCGCCAATACATTGGTGATACCGTAGGCACCAGGGTTGTAGTTGACGACAAAACGCCCACCCTGGGATTGCTTAGCCCCTTTGACCACAGCGGTACGGATCAGGGAAATCACCTCATCTTCCTGCATGAGCGCCGGCGTGCTTATGCCAGGGCGCACCTCATAGCCCACGGGGAAAAACGAGGTGATGCCGCCTGGGTTGGTTTTTTTCCCTGTGATATGGCGCACACGGATATGCTGATAGCCGTAGCTGGTATTGCCATCATACAAGATCGCGGTGATGGTTTGCCCCGCAGGGGTGCGCACCTCCACCTGGAAATGCACCATGCCCTGCGCCAGGGCCAGGCCGCCCAGCAAAAGCCCAAACCCCACCCACCACAACCTATACGTCAACTGCTTCATGTGGCAATCCTCCTTAATCCTGGCCATGCTTGAAAATCAAACGATACCAATAGCCCAGCTGCTTCCAAAACCGAGTTCTTTTGAATTATCATATACTATCATTGCAAAAATATGAATCAGCCATCTTTATTTTGAAGCACAAATCTCGAAGAGGACGCGACAACATGCGCAACCGTTTCCTTGCCTGGGCTTGGTTGGCCCTGCTCCTGTCCGGCACCGCTTGGGCCCAGATCCCGCCTGTGGGCTGGCAGGAAATCGACACCACGCCACCCATGACGCTGCTGCCACAGCTGGAACACCATGTCTATGAGCGCACCATGGGCTTGGCTGCCCATGAGCGCATCCGGCTGCACCAACTGGCATTGAAAGACAAAAAACCGCTGGGTACCGTATTTGTGGTGCCTGGCATGTGGTCCAGCGCCTCGGCCCTGATGGGGGAAGACTACCATCTGGCCTTGCTGCAGAGCCTGGACCAGCACCAGGGTGACGGACGCAAGGCCTTTTACGACAGCCTGCGCACCGAGTTGCCCTCCCTGCCCCAGCGTTCGGCGGTGTTCTCGCTGGCTCTGGCCGGCTATGCCGTCTACAGCATCGACTTTCGCACCCATTTTGTCGAACCCAACCTACCCCCCAGCAGCCTCTCCTTCATGGGTACCTGGGGTTTCGGCATGTTCCTCACCGACCTGCAGGAAGCCGTGAACGCCACCAAGGCCATCGCCAACCAGCCCAAGATCACCATGCTTGGTGAAGGGTTTGGTGGCCTGCTTGCCCTGAATTATGCTGCCCAGCGCTGGAACAGCGATCTGGACGGGTTGATCCAGCTGGATGGTGGCAACGGGGGCCGGCCCACCCTGCGCATTCCCATCGAGGTGTGGCGCCTCATCCAGAGCCCGCTGGTGGCAACCCTGCCGGACCTGGACTTCGCGTTGGCCGATGGCACCCTCACACCAGCCATTATCGGGCAGTTGATCGACCTCATTGGCAGAGGGGCCCTGCAGCAGGCCGGACTGTATGCCCTGGACGCCTCAGGCCAGTATGCCGACCTCGACCCTGGTTTACTGGATGCCGCCAGCGCCTTTCTGACCACCCTGGGCATTCCCATGGGACTCAACATCACCCCGCATTTCGCCCAGGTGCTGGCCGCGCACAACAAAGACCCCCTGGCCGCTCCGGTGGATCCAGTCACCTTACAAGCCCTGCATCCATTTGACCCCACCACCAATCAGCCCTATCCCAGCTACCTGGAGTGGGCGTCCCAGTCCGTCTCCCAGCAGGGGCTCCAGGGACTGCGCACCAATGACAGTGCCAACACATCCCTGGGACTGGCCGCAACGGCAGCCACGGCCGAGCGCTACTGGCCATTGGAGCTGGCCCTTGAAAGCGCTCCTATGTACCGATATGAGCTGACGGCAGCCAATCAGCCGCTTGATCTCTTGGATATCCATGTGGATCCCTTGCGCCTGCCCCTGGCGCTGGTTGTGGCACTGGAGCGCTTCGTGGGCTCGCTGTACAGTCCAAAAATCCAGACCACCCTGCCGCCTGCACTGCGCCAGCTGTTGCACACCCAACCCCCGCGCAAGGCCCTGGCGCTGTACCTGTTGCAGACCAGGGAAAAACCAGTGGCCCTGCAGGCCAAACCGCCTGCTCAGTTGCAGCAATACACCAGCATCAACCTGCCCTTGCTGAGCTTCCAGAGCCGCTGGGGCATGCTGGCCTGGGGACCATATGATCCTGGCCTTGCCGGCAATGATGCCACCAACGGTGGCGCCTTTCCCAACCTGGGTCATCTGGATCTATTGGGCGGCGTTGGTGCCGAAGCGCAGATCAATCAGCCCATGATCGATTGGCTGAACCGCCACTGAGCTTCACAACACCGCCCGGAAGGAGCCTTCCTCTCCCGGACGGTGTTCATTCGCGCGAAATCTGATTGTTATTCTCTATAATGCTGGAGGAACAAATGAATGAGTCGGAGGACTGACTTTTGACTACTAAAGACATGACAACGCAAAACAAGATATTACATAATAATGAGAAAGAATATGCAGATTCAGAAAAAGTTAATGGTAGTAACAATCAGGATAATAAATTAAAGAACTCATTAAATAACTTAACGGGCAAAGAGTGGCTGAAATTTACTAAGACTTGGTTTATTTACGATGGACCAGCCAGAAATAGTGATGAGATTTTACATCCTGCGAAGTATCCTGAAGGAATGATTGAGGAATTTATAAAATTCTTTACAAAAGAAGGAGACACGGTTTTTGATCCTTTTTTGGGAACTGGTTCTACATTAGTAGCGGCCAATAGCTGTGGTAGGAATGGGGTCGGAATTGAATTAATGGAAAAATATGTCAATATAGCAAGAAAAAGGGTTGAACAACAGTCATTGCCTTATAATACTAAACAGAATGTTATTGTTGGTAATTCATTAAATATGGACGAGATATGGCAAAAGAATGA
>WOZS01000004.1 GCA_011620135.1 Gammaproteobacteria bacterium | reverse complement strand
GAGCACAACCTTGCCAAGGTTGGGGTCGCGAGTTCGAATCTCGTTTCCCGCTCCATATCCCCAGGCTGGGTGGCAGAGTGGTCATGCAACGGCCTGCAAAGCCGTCTACGTCGGTTCGATTCCGACCCCAGCCTCCAACCTCGCCCAAAATCCTGGCCGAGTTGGCTTGTCCATCCTCTCATGGGCTGTCTGGCCCAAGTTGGGCCTGCAAAAAACGCGGGTAATAATAGCCCTGATCCTCAAGCAGCCGCCTTTCGTCCAGCATGTTGCTGGCATAGCTCAACACCAGTGGTGCCCCGGCAAGCTCCGGATGCGCCTTGAGGGCATAGAGCATGCCCTGTGGCGGCGTAATGGCAAGCCCCCGCCAGGCAAGCCTGTGCCATGGTCCCAGGATGCGGCTTGCCCCCAGGGCCACGGGCTGCCAGCCCAGCACGTCCGCATTCATGGCCAGCAGCCAGCACGAGGCCGCACGTGACAGCCCCAGCTCCACCTGGCCTTGCTCGAGGATAGCGCCCCCCTTGCCCATGGGGCTGTGCAACCAGACGGGCTCCACCGGCCTGCCAGCCAGGATGGCAGCCCGGTCCAGGCGCGCCACATGCACGGCATGGGGCTGCCGATACTCCGGGCTCAAGGCGTAGAGTGCCCCATGATCGGCAGGATAGAAGGCGGCGACACCCAGCAGGATGCCGGGCCGAGTGTGCGCCGTGACCAGCTGGCGGATACGCCAGGACAAAGGAGCGGCCCTGGTGGGCTCCAGCAGCACAAGCGTGCTGCCGGTGATGCGAAACGACAGGGCATCGGTATGGCAACAGCTTGCCACCAGCGCCACCAGCACCTTGCCGTCCAGGGCCACAGCAGCGGTGGGCCACAACCTGTGTCCCTGGGCAGCCGGAAAGTAGGCTGCCGGCTTGCCCCGGTGCTCCCGCCAGAAAAAGCGCATGGTAGCCTGGCTTGGGTTCCTGCCGTGCTGGATGGCGATGGTGTTGCTCACCAGGGTGGCCCGGCTCCGCTGCCCGCTGCCGCCTGGTTCCACGAAGCTGTCGCCGAACAGCCAGAGCACATCACCTGATGGCAGGGGCACACTGGCTGCCCCATCGCCGCCCAGCCAGTGGGGATCCTGGCGGAAAAGCCGATCGGCCGCCACCCAGGGCCGGGTGGTGAGCGTCAACTGTTTGCATGATGGCGTGGCCAGGGCCACGCTGCAGGCCAGGTGCGCCAGGATGCAGCACAGGAGCAGACGCGCCAGGGCAGGGCAGGGGTACATCATGCCATGGTAGATGGTCTATGATGGTGTGTCTCCTGCCAGAGGCCAGAGGGTTTTGTGGTCAAGCAGCCATGGACATAGCCAGCGAGGAATGTCTCGAATCGGACCAGAGCACAGCAAGCCATGTGGCGCACCTGGCAGCCGGTACCCTGCGACTCAACGTCTTGGAGCAGCGCTGGCCGCTGCACCAGTTGCTGGGGTTTGCAAGCCGCAACAATCCAAGGCGCGGTTTTTTGTTGGTGAGCCGGGTGCTGGGGCGCCACATCCCGGTGGCCCCGCAGCGTATAGCCGAGGCCGCAGGGGAGCTCGCCGCCCAATTGGAGAGCAATCTGCCAGGACCGGTGGTGTTCCTGGCCCTGGCCGAGACCGCCACCTTGCTGGGTGCCCTGGTGCATCATGCCTATGGCACGCTCACCTCCCGGGAAGACCTCTTGTTCCTCCAGACCAGCCGCTATCTCCTGGGTGAGCCTGCCTGCTTCGCTGAGGAGAGCCACAGCCACGCTCCGCGGCACTTCGTGCATTGGCCCAGGGATGGCGCGTTGCGCACCATGTTCGCTGCGGCACGCACACTGGTGCTGGTGGATGATGAACTGACCACCGGCGCCACCATGGCCAACCTTGCCCAGGCCTGCCAGGCCATCCATGGGCATCCCCTGATGGTGCGTCGCGTGGTGCTCACCGATTTTTCGGATGGCCCCAAGGACAGCGCCGTCAGCCTGTTGCGTGGCCGGCTCATGTTCGAGCCGAACCCCACCTTCCAGGTGGAGTCCATCCCCAGCAGCACGAGCCGCCACGGCAGTGCGGCCCGCCTGGTGGATCCAGGCCGCTTGGGCTACGATCGCCTGCCCCCATGGCCGCTGCCGGGTGCCGCTGGCCTTGCGGGACGGCGCATCCTGGTGGTAGGCGTGGGCGAGTTCACCGTCCAGCCCTGGCGCTGGGCCATGCAGGCTGCAGCAGGCGGAGCCGAGACCCTGTTTCAGGCCATCACCCGCTCACCGGTGCGCCTTGGTGGAGCCATTGGCAGCCGCCTCATCCTGGATGACCCCTATGGCGAAGGGATACCTCATTTTCTTTATAATGTCCAGCCCGGACGCTATGACGAGGTGGTGGTGTGCCATGAACCCGGGGCAAGGCCCACCTTGCCTGGGCTCGATGGGGTGCGTCATGTGGAGCTCTCGCTGTGAGCACTGTGCCCTGCCAAGCCATGACCAGCGGCAGCTATGCCCCGGATGAGGTGACCTTCCTGCTCAAGCCGGTTGCCATGGCAACCATTGATCTTGCCACCAAGGAGCGTCTGCTGCAAAGTGGTGCCAGGCATTACAGCGAGATGCTCGGCGCCGAGGAACCCCCATCGCGCCAGTATATGGCGCTCTACCACGAGGCCATGGCGCGCTGCGGCACCCGTCTTGCCGCCGATGTGCTCTACCTGGCCGAACGCCTCGATGTCATCCGCCCCGAGGGCGAGGTGGTGCTGGTATCGCTGGCCCGGGCCGGCACGCCGGTGGGCGTGCTGTTAAGGTGCCTATTGGGGGCGGTCTTTGGCCGTCGGGTGGTGCATTATGCCATCTCCATCATCCGCGACAGGGGGCTCGACTGGCAGGCGCTGCGCTGGATCACCACCCGGCATGACCCGCAGGGCATCGTCTTTGTGGATGGTTGGTGTGCCAAGGGGGCGATCGCCCGCGAACTCGAGGCAAGCCTTGCCGCCTGGCATGCCGCAGGTCACTTGCCAGTACCTGCAACCCTTGCCGTGGTGGCCGACTTGTGCGGGGCAGCCAGCGAGGCAGCCAGCGATGCCGACTACCTGATCCCCTCGGCCATTCTTGGGGCCACGGTCTCAGGGCTGATCTCCAGAACCATCCTGCGCGATGATCTCACCGGACCCGATGATTTCCATGGCTGCCTCATCCAGCATCATCTGGCTGCGTACGATGTCTCCAGGAGCTTCGTGGCGGCCATCACAGAAAAAGCCCTGCACCTGGCCAAGCAACCCTGGGCACGACGCACCCTGCGCCCGGCGCTGCAACGCCGCAAGGCAGCAGAAGACCTCATGGTGCACCTGGCGCGTTGTCATGGCGTGACCGATCCACGCCTGGTGAAGCCCGGCATTGCCGAGGCCACCCGCGTCTTGTTGCGCCGCCTACCCAGGGTGCTGCTGCTGCGCGATCCGGATGCGGCCGATGTGGCCCATCTGCTCCTGCTGGCCGAGGCGCGGGGCTGTGCCGTGGAGCAGGCATCCTGGCTGCCCTGCGAGGCAGTGGCCTTGATCGGCACGATGCCATGATCGATCCTGTGGCCCTGGGAGCCCCACTTTATATCCCGGCGGACCATCCGCACCTCGAGGCCATCTTGCATGGCAGGCGCCTGCCTGCTTTGCGCTCGCTGATCGTCTGCACCGAGGATGCCCTGGCCGCCTGTGCCCTGGAACCTGCCCTGGCGAGGCTGCGCCGGCTTTTGCCCACGCTGCAGCCCAGCTCCTGCCTGCGCTTCGTGCGGGTACGCCATATTGGCGTGCTGCAATGCCTGCTGGAGATGCCAGGCGTTGAACACTTGAGCGGCTTCGTGCTGCCCAAGTGCACGCTCGAGGATGTGCCGCGCTACGAGGCCTTGCTGGCATCCACCGCCTTCTGGGTGATGCCCATCATCGAGACCCATTGCGCCTTCGAGGCCGCAGCGTTGCATGCCCTGCGCGATGCCCTGCTGCAGGGATCCCTGGCAAGGCACCTGCTGATGGTGCGCATCGGCGCCAATGATCTCTTGGCGCTGGTTGGGTTGCGCCGCCCCCGGGGGCTCACCATCCATGAGACCACCCTGGGGATGGTCATCCAGCGCATCGTGCATCTGTTCGTTCCGTCAGGCTGTGCGGTGGCAGCGCCGGTGTTCGACCATCTGGACGATACCAGGACCCTGCAGCGCGAGGTGCGCCAGGATCTGGCGCAGGGCCTGCTGGGCAAGGCAGCCATTCATCCCGGTCAGATCACCCTGATCGAGGATGGCTACCGGGTCATGCCAGAAGAGCTGGAGCAGGCGCAGCGCATCGTGGCTGACGGCGCCCCGGCCGTCTTCCAGCTGCACGGCAGCCTGTGCGAGCCCGCCACCCACCAGCCCTGGGCACGGCGCATCCTGCAGCGAGCCACCCTGTATGGCGTGATGCACGACGAGACGGCTGGCGGGCTGCAGCCCCGAGCTGGCGTGGTATACCGGCTGGCTGGTGGAGAAGAGTGAACCCGGCCTGCTGCCTTGCAGCGGGAGCAGGCGGCCATGCATGAGATGGCCTTGTGCGCTGGGCTGATGGCAACCATCGAGGCGCAATGCCGCCAGGAACACGCTGCCCGGGTGCATGCAGTGTATCTGGAGATCGGGGCGCTGGCCGCGGTTGATGCCGGGGCACTGCGATCTTGTTTCGAGGTGGTCAGCCACGGTACAGTGGCTCAGGGGGCGTGTGTGGAGATCAGCGCGCCGCCGGGCGAGGGTTGGTGTCCGCAGTGCGCCTGTATGGTGACCATCACCTCGCGCCTCGAACCCTGCCCGCGGTGCGCCGGCTATCCGGTCATCATTCGCCAGGGCGCGCAGATGCGCCTGGTGGCGCTGGATGTCACCTAAGGACTGAGCAGAAAAAGGACAACATCATGTGCGGAGTGTGCGGCTGCAGCAACCCTGGGACAGGTGGTCATGCTCACGACCACCACCACGACCACCATCACCATGGCGGCGACAACCATCGCCTGCTGCGCCTCGAAGAAGACCTGCTGGCCATGAACCGCCACCAGGCGGCCCACAATCGGGCGCGCTGCCAGGACCAGGGCTGGTTCATGGTGAACCTGCTCTCCTCGCCGGGCTCGGGCAAGACCACCTTGCTGGTGGCCACCCTGCAGGCACTGGCCGGGCGCTATACCGTGGGCGTGATCGAGGGCGACCAACAGACCGATCTCGACGCTCAGCGCATCCGGGCCACCGGCACGCCGGCCATCCAGATCAACACCGGCAAGCTCTGCCACCTGGACGCCCCGCTGGTGGCCAATGCCCTGGATCAGCTGGCGCTGCCGCCCCGAGCGCTGATCCTGGTGGAAAACATCGGCAATCTGGTGTGCCCGGCGGCCTTCGACCTCGGTGAATCACTCAAGGTGGTCCTCCTTTCGGTGACCGAAGGGGAAGACAAGCCGCTCAAGTATCCGGATATCTTTGCCCAGGCCCACATGATGCTGCTCACCAAGGCTGACCTGCTGCCCCACGTCAGCTTCGATGTGGCACGCTGCCTGGAGCATGCCCGGCGGGTCAACCCAGGAATCGGCCACCTGGTGCTCTCGGCCACCAGCGGGCACGGCATGGCCCAATGGCTGGATTACCTGCAACGGCAGGTTGCGACCTTTGGCAACGCCGGTGCAGCGCCTCTGCTTACCGAGGCATGCCCCTGAATGCGCCAGGCGACCATCCCGCACCCGTCTCAGCAGACCTAAGCCGGCCCAGGCGGCTTGCCGTCCATCTTGCAGGTATTGTCCAGGGCGTGGGCATGCGCCCCTTCGTCCATCGTCTGGCATCCAGCCTGGGGCTTTGTGGCTGGGTGGGCAACGACGGCTGCGGCGTGCAGCTGCAGGTCCAGGGCACCCAACTGGCGGACTTCCTCGATGCATTGCGCCACCAGCTGCCGCCCCAGGCGCAGATCGCCGCCATGGTCATCCAGGAGCTGCCCTGGCAAGAAGGCGAGACAGGTTTTGTCATTCGCGTCTTGGCCCCCGGCGACCAGCGCCCTGGTGCAGCGTTGGCCGCCGACAGTGCCATCTGCGCTGTTTGCCTGGGCGAACTGTTCGACCCCGCCAATCGGCGCCATGGCTATCCCTTCGTCAACTGCGCCCAGTGCGGGCCGCGCTACAGTCTCTGCGAGAGTCTGCCCTACGAGCGCGCCCAGACCACCATGGCCGGCTTTGTCCTGTGCCCGGCCTGCCAGCAGGAATATGGCGATCCCGCCAATCGGCGCTTCCATGCCCAGGCCACCTGCTGCCCGCACTGTGGCCCCCGGCTGGATCATGACATGGCAGAGGTCCAGGCGCTGATCGGGCAGGGGGCCATCGTGGCGTTGCAGGGGTTGGGCGGCTTCCATCTGCTGTGCGACGCCAGCAACGAGCAGGCCATCGCCCGCTTGCGCCGCCACAAGGCGAGGCCCTTCAAGCCCCTGGCGCTCATGGCGCTGAATCTCGCCAGCGTGGCCCTGTGGTGCGACGTAACAGCCGCGGCTGCAGCAAGCCTGCACAGTCCGGCACGACCCATCGTCCTGCTGCCAAAAAAAGCCGAGGCGCCAGACAATCATGCCCTGGCCGCCAACATCGCCCCCCGCCTTGGGCACCTGGGTTTCATGCTGCCGGCCACCGCCTGCCATTATCTGCTGTTCCATGCCGCAGCAGGCAAGCCCAGCGGCCTGGACTGGTTGGATGAACCATTGCCGGTGGCCTTGGTGGTAACCAGCGCCAACAGAAGCAGCGCGCCACTGATCACCTTTGCCGAGGAGCAACCCATGCTCAAGGGGCTTGCCGACTGCATCGTAACTCACGGCCGCCCCATGGTCACCCGCCTGGATGACTCAGTATTGCAGCCCATGGGTTCAGGCCAGATGCAGCTGATCCGCCGTGCCCGGGGCTTCCTGCCCCAGCCCATCGCCTTGAAAGGCAGCATGCCCACGGTGCTGGGTCTGGGTGGGCTGCTCAAGAACACCGTATGCATCATCCACGACGACACGGCCTTCGTTTCTCAGCACGTGGGTGACCTCACCAGCCCGGCCACGCTGGGTGCCTGTGCTGCAACCCTCAAGCACCTGCAGCGCCTGCTGGGTATTCGATCATTCGATGCCATCGCCGGCGAATGGCATCCCGACTGCCCCTCGTGGCGCCTGCCCGGGCTGCCCCAGGCGCCCCGCCTGACCATCCAGCATCACCACGCCCACATCGCCGCGGTGCTGGCCGAGCATGGCACGAGCAAACCCGTGCTGGGTGTAGCCCTGGATGGCTTTGGCCTGGGCGACGACGGCGCGGCCTGGGGCGGCGAACTGCTGCTGGTGCAGAATGGCCACGCCCGGCGTGTGGGCCACCTGCGGGGTCTGCCCCTGCCCGGTGGCGATCTGGCTGCCCGGCAGGTCTGGCGCATGGCCGCCGGCGTGTTGCATCTCCTGGGGCGCACCACCGAGATCACCACCCGCTGGCCCAACGAACCCCAGGCCGCCATGGTGCAGCGCTGGCTTCAGCAGGGCAGGGTGCCGCTCACCACCAGCTGCGGGCGGCTGTTCGATGCCGCAGCCGCCCTGCTGGGTGTTGCCCACCATTCGCACTACGAGGCCGAGGCGGCCATGCGTCTCGAGGAATTGGCGGCAAGGCCATACAGCATGCCGAAACTGTGGCGCCTCGATGGCCTGGTGGTGGACCTGCTGCCCCTTTTGGATACGCTGCGGCATGCAGCACCAGGTGAGGGGGCCGGGCTGTTCCATGGCACGCTCAGCGCCGCCCTGGCCGCCTGGATCAGAGAGGGTGCGCGGCATCATGGGCTGGATACCGTGGCCCTGGCGGGCGGCTGCCTGCACAACCGCATCCTGCACCACAACCTGACTGCCGCTCTCCAGGCAGCAGGGCTGCGCGTATTGCATGCCATCCAGCTGCCCCCAAACGACGGCGCCCTGAGCCTGGGTCAGGCCCATGCCGCGGCCTTGCAGCTCCAGGGGAATGCCGCACCCTCGTAAGCAGGAAAGCCAGGGGATCATATCGTCCTCCATGCGCAACCTCGGCCCAGCTGGAAATCAGTCTGCGCTACCTCGGAAACCCGGCATGCAGGACCAAAAACGGGGTATGCTGCTTTAGATTGGTTTTTGTGTGATCTGGGTCAGAGGTGATCTGGTGCGGTATGGGCCATCAAGCAGGGGTAGGGGCTTGCATCGGGGAGGAATGGCATGAAGAACAGCATCATGTGTGGTGGGGAATAATATCATGTGCCTGGCCGTGCCCATGCGCATCACCGCCATCAGCGAGGATGGCAGCGAGGCCGTGGTGGAACTGGAGGGGGTCTCGCGCCGGGTATCGCTGGCGCTGCTGGATGACTGCGCCATAGGCGACTACGTGGTGGTGCATGTGGGTTTTGCCCTCTCCCGCCTCGAGCCAGAGGAGGCGGCCGCGACCCTGGCGCTGCTGCAGGAGCTCGCCGCAGCAGGCGAGGGCCAACCTGCAGAGCCCGTCGTATCAGCTCATTCCATGGATGGCTGATGCGTCATATTGCCGAATACCGTGACCCTGGTCTGGCCCGTGGCCTGGCCCGGACCATTGCGCAGGCAGTGCAGCCGGGGCGACGCTACCGGCTGATGGAGTTCTGCGGCGGGCATACCCACGCCATCGCCCGCCATGGGCTGGTGGCGTTGCTGCCGCAGGAGATACAGCTGATCCACGGCCCGGGCTGTCCGGTGTGCGTGCTGCCGGTGGGGCGCCTGGACCAGGTCATCGCCCTTGTTGCCGATGCGCGGATTACGCTGTGCACCTACGCCGACTTGCTGCGGGTACCTGCGTCATCCGGCGCCACGCTGTTCAACGCCCGGGCGGCCGGGGCCGACGTGCGCGTGGTCTATTCCCCAGACGACGTGCTCAGGATCGCCCGCAATGAGCCACGGCGCGAGGTGGTGTTCTTTGCCATCGGCTTCGAGACCACCACGCCGCCCACCGCCGTGCTGGTGCGGCAGGCCCAGGCCCAAGGCCTCGCCAACCTCAGTGTCTTTTGCAACCACGTGCTGACCCCTGCTGCCATGCGCCAGTTGCTGCTCACCCCGACAGGGGGCACGCCCGTAGCCCTCGACGGCATCATCGGGCCCTCACACGTGAGCACCATCATCGGCCTTGAGCCCTATGCCTTCGTGGCCGCTGAATTCGCCACACCGCTTGTGGTGGCGGGCTTCGAGCCTGTGGACGTGCTCCAGGCGATATACATGCTGGTGCGGCAGATCAACGCCGGTCAGGCGATGGTGGAAAACCAGTACCAGCGCGTGGTAAAACCCGCGGGCAATCGCAAGGCCCAGGCACTGATGGCAAGCGTCTTCACGGTGCGGGAAGCCTTCGCCTGGCGGGGCTTGGGTGAGATACCCCACAGCGCCTTGGCGCTGCGCCCCGAACTGGCTGCCTTGGATGCGGAACGGCGCTTTGTCATGCCGGCTATACAAGGTAAGGAACACAAAAGCTGCCAGTGCCCGGCCGTTTTGCGCGGCGATAAGACGCCGGCACAATGCCGGCTTTTTGGCGTGGCCTGCACGCCGGAACGCCCGCTCGGGCCGTGCATGGTCTCCCCGGAAGGGGCCTGTGCCGCCCACTGGAGCTACGGGCGACGCAGGCTGCATGCTTGCGCGAGTCCATAGGCGGCCTGCGGCAAGCAAGCTGTGTCTGAGGGTGCAACCCCAGGTCTGCTGGAGCACCATGGGGTGCTCGATGACAGCCCCATGTCTGCAGCCTCGCTGTGGACATGGGGTCTTGAGATAAACGGGATAAATGATATCATTTGCTTTCATAGTCCTGGCGCCCATGTGCATGCCGCCCAAGCCAGCCTGACCTGCCGCAAAACTGGGCGCAGCAGGGAGGAACGATGACCCAGGCGATGGACCATTTCGGCGACCTGCCGCATGATCAATGGCCCGCCCTGCTGACCCAGGAGGTGCTGCGCACCATCACCGCTGATCCTGACCAGCGCGCCCTGCTGGCACGCTCCCTGGGTTGCCCTCCAGACGAGTTGGACCGCCAGCCTCGGCTGCAAGCCATCCTGGATGCGGTAACCCGCCTGTTCATGGAATGGCTCGATACCGGCTGCACTGCCCAACGGGTACAGGTTGTTGCCCAAAGGATAGCGAGCCTCCATGACCGAGCCGGCGTCCCACCTTCCCTTTTGTTCGAAGCCATGAGCAATGTGTGGACCCTGGCAAGAAAGCTCCATGCACCAGCATGCTTCTTCAACAACAGTCAACTGTTCGTCAAGACCGTGCTGGCAGACCAGGAACGTCTGCTGAAGAACCAAGAAGCCCAGTTACAGGATCTCCTCACAGCCCAGCAGCAGGCCATCG
>WOZS01000034.1 GCA_011620135.1 Gammaproteobacteria bacterium | reverse complement strand
TGATGACCTGTTGGAGGGACCGCACTGTGGAATTGAAATTTGTAGAAAACCCATCACCCGGCTGCTTCCGTTTCCGTGGTGTCCCAGAGGATCAAGCCGAACCCGGCACCACGCTGATGACTTCCAAGAATGCAGAGCATATCGCCGAGCTGTTCAGCACCCCGTTGACCGGTGCTTACAACTGGGACTACGAGGTAGCCAACCAGAAGCTCTGGAAGCTCTACGAGCTGGGCAAGAAGCTGAACTGGGATGCCCAGACCGACATCGATTGGGCCACACCGAAGCTGTCGCGCAACCAGACCCCAATCGATGACATGATGTTTTTGGGGCCCTTCCTGGGTTGGGAGCCCTTCGAGGCCCTGAGCGAGGACGACAAGATGCGTTTTCGCTGGCACGTGCTGGCCGAGGCGCTGTCCAACTTCCTTCATGGCGAGCAAGGTGCTTTGCTGGTGGCAAGCCAGCTGGTTACCTGTGCCCCCACGGAAGAAGCCAAGCTCTATGCCGCTTCGCAGACCTTCGACGAGGGTCGCCATGTGGAGGTCTACCGCAAGTACCTGGAAGACCGCATCGGCTTCATGTACCCCTGCAACAAGTATCTGAAGGCGCTGCTGGACAAGGTGCTCACCGATCCGCGCTGGGACCTCAAGTTCATCGGCATGCAGATCGTCATCGAGAGCTTGGCCCTGGCGGCTTTCGACCTGATGCGCCAGTTGTCCCATGATCCCGTCCTGGCTCAGGTCACAGAATACGTCATACGGGACGAGGGGCGTCATGTGGGCTTTGGCGTGACCTTCCTGGAAGAGTACTACAAGAGCGGCGTAGTCTCTGAGCAAGAGCTAGAGGATCGCGCCATGTTCACCTTCGAGGCTGCCCAGTTGATGCGTGAGCGCCTGATCATCACCCAGGCTGCCGAGAACCTTTTTGGCTGGGATCCTGCTGCGGTGCGGGAGCGCATGATGACCGGGGCGGTCATGGACCTGTTTCGGGATCTGCTCTTCACCCGCCTGATGCCCAACGTCAAGAAGATCGGCCTGCTGACCGAAAAGATCCGGCCGTTGTACGAGCAGCTGGGGGTCCTCAAGTTCGAGGAGCTGCCAGATGCCACCAACATCGACTGGGTGGCTGCATCCAAGCCTTTTGCCCGCTCGCAAGAGCAGGCGGCCTGATCGAGGCTTGGTTGATCATGCCTTGCAGATAATCTGTATGGCGCAACGGGGGGGCTTAGCCCCCCCGTTTTTTATATGCTCATTTGACACAAGCAAACACAGACCTAAGCTTATCTAAAGAATCTGCAACGCGGCAACGTTCTTGTTGGGAGGAGAAGGCCATGCATTTGGCGAATGGAGAATACGGTTTGTTTATTGACGGCAAATATGTGCCGGCAGAAGGAGGGGCAACCTTCAAGGTGGTTGATCCATCCACGGGGCAGGTGGCTGCCGAGGTGGCCAAGGGATCGGAAAAGGATGTGGATCGGGCTGTCCAGGCAGCCCGCAAGGCCTTTGATTCCGGGGATTGGAGCCGTCGCTCCCCTGAGGAACGAGCCCAGGTCCTGGAAGCGATAGCGCTCAAGATCGGTGAACACGCCGAGGAGCTGGCCTTTTTGGAGGTACAGAGTTCTGGCGCCACGCTGCGCCGGGTGATGAATGCCGACCTGCTGAGCGTCATGGAGCTTTTCGTGCGCTGCGCCCGATTGACCAGGGAGATCTCCAAGAAAGAAGTGCTCGATGCCTTTCCCTTGCCCGGACCGAATCAGACCATGGTGGTCCGGGAGCCCATCGGCGTCTGTGCCGCCATTGCGCCTTTCAATTTTCCTCTTATCTTGGCCTCATGGAAGCTGGCCCCGGCTCTGGCCATGGGCAACACGGTTGTACTGAAACCTGCCACCTATACGCCGTTGACCGCCATTGCCCTGGGCAAGATCTGCCAGGAAGCGGGACTGCCCGATGGGGTGTTGAACATCGTCCCTGGTCCGGGAGGGAGCGTGGGCGAGGCCTTGGCTGGCCATCCCGATGTGGACAAGGTGGCCTTCACAGGTTCTACCGTGGTGGGTCGTCGCATCATGCAAGTGGCTTCTGGCACCATCAAGAAGGTCACGCTGGAGCTGGGCGGCAAATCACCCAATATCATCCTTGATGATGCTGACCTCGACATTGCCGTTCCGGGATCGCTGTTTGCCTTTCTACTGCATTGCGGCCAGGTATGTGAGTCAGGCACCAGGCTTTTTGTGCCCCGCAAGATGCAAGGTGAGATCGTGGAACGTATGGTGGCCCAGGCCAAGCAGCTCAAGATCGGCAGTGCCATGGATCTCAGCTGTGATCTCGGGCCTGTGATTTCCAAGCAGCAGATGGAAACCATCCTGTCGTATGTTGAAGCAGGTAAGCAGGAAGGCGCCAAACTGGTCTTGGGCGGCAAGCGCTGCCAGCCAGCTGGGCTCGAGGATGGGTTTTATGTGGAGCCCACCATCTTCACGGACGTGAACAACAAGATGCGCATCGCCCAGGAGGAGATATTCGGCCCTGTGCTGAGCGTCATTCCCTATGACACCGTTGAGGAAGCCGTCGCCATGGCCAACGATTCCATGTACGGTCTTGCTGGCGGCGTTTGGAGCCGCGACCATGCCAAGGCATTGCAGGTGGCAGGCCAAATCCGTGCCGGTACGGTGTGGATCAACGACTGGCACATGCTGCGCTCTGATGCGCCATTTGGCGGCTATAAGCAAAGCGGGCTGGGGCGGGAGCTCGGACGGTGGGGCATGGAGGCCTATACCGAGCTCAAGACCATCAACATGTCCATGACGCTGGAGCGTTCGCAGCGTGGCTGGTACGACAGAATGCTTGGACTCAAGGGTTAAGGCGAGCAGGAGGAGGGATCTACAATGTCCAAAACACTTCTTACCTATCACATGCGGACCCAGGTGCTGCAAGCGCCTGGTGCCAGCGCCATGCTGCCAGAAATCCTGGCACAGCTGGGTTGCCGTCGCGCTGTCCTGTTTGCCGATCAGGGCCTGACCAAGGCGGGCATCACCGCACGGGTGGCCCAGTGGTTCGATCTGCCTCATAAGGGCCAGGGCCCACAGCTTGTGGGCATCTTCGACAAGATTCCACAGGATGCTGAGAGCAGCATGATCGATGAGGGCGTTCGTTTCTACCGCGAGCAGGGCGCCGATGGGCTGATTGCCCTGGGCGGCGGCAGTGTCCAGGATAGTGTCAAATGCATCAAGTTTGTTCTTGACAAGGGTGGTAAAAACATCCTTTCCCTCATGCCTGGTAATTTCTGCTTTGAGACACCGCCAAGTGCCAAGCCCATGAATATTCCTCATGTGGGCATTGCCACCACCGCCGGTACCGGGGCAGAAGTATCGCCTGCTGCTGTGGTCTTCAACAGCAAGGACAAGATCAAGGGCGACCTGGCTCACCCCTTTGTCGGGCCGGATGTGGCCATCCTCGATCCTGAGTTGACGGTATCCCTTCCTCCAAAATTGACGGCTGCCACGGCCTTTGACGCGCTGACGCACGCCATAGAGGGCATTGCAAGCCCCGGCGCCAACGTCTTTACCGATGCCTATGGCTTCGAGGCGGTGAGCGCCATTTTTCGTAACCTGCTTCCAGTACTGGAAAAGCCCGCGTACATCGAGGGCCGCAATGCCCTCTTGGGTGCTTCGTGCGTAGCCATTCTGTCCTTCGTCTATGCCGTGCCTGGCGCCTATCCGGTGCACAATTTTGCCCATGCCATCGGCGCACATTTCAGGGTGCACCATGGTACGGCCAACGCCCTGTTCCTTACCGCGGTCATGGAGGCCATGCCCGATCTCTACCTGCCCAGGGCCAAGGATCTGGCCCGGGCGATGGATCTGCGCGCAGCGGCTGGTCAGAACGCAGAACAGGCCTTGGCAGAGGTCATTGCTGCCCTCAAGGATCTGCGTCGCCAGTCTGGTCTGCCAGATCGCTTCAGTGAGCTGGGCGTCAATGCATCATCTGCCATGGAGGTATTGCCCATGGCGGTCATGCGTGACCCCATCGGCCTGATCTATCCAATCCCCCTGGAGATCATCGGCCAGGTTCTGCAGAATGCCCTGTAGTAAAGTACATGCCTGCCGACCACCATCCAACCCTGGGCTGGATGGTGGTATCAATGGCATCATTTTTTGATGAATCACCCCTGGTTGCCAGGGGTGATTCCCCTTTGAACCAGGGCTTTCACCAGGATAGTCCTGCTAAAGCTGATTCTTCCCTTGCCGTTTTTCATCCCGGCCACATGTTCTGTCAATCAAGTGCATGCTTGCCACAGGGAAAGTGGCTAGGCTTTGCGTGGGCAGCGTCAGACGGCCATCATAGAGCCAGATGCGCCATTCAGCGCAGTGTCTGACCATGGCAGGCAGAGCAGAAGGCAACAAAAAGTGCGTCTTGTTGGCGGTCGGCGGCTGCTGTGACCTCAGGATGCCATTGGACGGCCAGACAGAAAGAGAGATCTGGATCATAGATGGCCTCGATGAGGCCATCGGCACTGAAGGCACAGGGCCGCAGTCCTGATCCTAGTTCACTTATCCCTTGATGATGCAAGGATGGCACGGTAGCTGTCTTGTTGCTCAGTATGGCCAGCAAAGGCTCATTCAATGCCACATCGTGAAAAGCAACCTCCCGTGGCTCGATACGATGCGGCACACTGCCATCGGTTACCTTGGGCAGATCGACATGCAAGGTACCGCCTCGTATCACGTTCAGGATTTGCAGACCTCGGCAGATGCCGAAAAGGGGTTTGTTGCGACGGCACGCAGCCAGGGCCATGGCGCATTCCAGCGCGTCGCGCTCCTGATCCACATTGCGTACCGACTCGTCGGCTTGGGCACCATAACGGCCAGGGTCGATGTCGCCGCCGCCAGTCAGAAGAACACCATCGACATGATCCAGTACCCTCTCGCATAATAACTCGGCGGCTGCCACGGGAACGGGGGGCACCAGCAGCGGCAGTGCCCCGCAACGCAGCAAGGCGTCGGTATAGTCCGCTGGCAAACCTAAGCGATTGCCCTCATCACGACCGTACATGGTGACGGCTACAACAGGTTGTATGGCAGCAGATCGCATGATGGATAAAGAATACAATATTGCCATCCTTGCTGGCGAGCGTTCCGGTGATCAGTTGGGTGGCGCCCTGTGCGCAAGCCTGGCCAATCTCCTGCCCAAGGTGCGCCTGGAAGGCGTGGGAGGGGCGCGCATGGCAGAAGCAGGTTGCCATTTGCTGGCCCATGTGGATGAGCTCTCGGTGATGGGTCTTGCGGAGGTGGCAGCCCATTTGCCGCGGCTGCTCAGGCTGCGTCACGCCCTGTTGCGCCATTGGCTGGCCAGGCCACCGGATTGCTTCGTCGGCATCGATGCTCCCGACTTCAATCTGCCCATGGCCAGGCGTCTCAAGCGGCGCGGTATACCCACCATACAATATGTGGCGCCTACAGCCTGGGCCTGGCGGCAAGGCCGGGCGGTGCGCCTGGGCAAAGCGGTGGACAGGCTGCTGGTTCTCTTTCCTTTCGAGGAAGCATTTTTCGGCAAACATGTCACAACCCGTTTTGTGGGTCATCCACTGGCGGAGCAAACCTTTGGCGCTGTTTCCAGGACAGCGGCACGGGCATGCCTGCAACTAGCTGAGCAGCGGACGCTGGCCATCCTGCCAGGCAGCCGCTGGGATGAGATCCGCCGCATGGCACCCATTTTTTTCGATGCGGCTGTCTGGTTGAATCAGCGGGAAACGCAAGTCATGCAATTGCTGCTTCCCGCAGCGCGACACGACTTTGTGCCGTTGTTCCATGAACTGGCTGCGCAGCGCGGGCTTGCCATCGAGGTTTTGCCGGCTGAAAGGGTGTCTCTGGCGCTGCAGGCGGCAGATGCTGCTCTCATCACCTGCGGCACAGCCACATTGGAAGCAGCTTTGGCAGGCTGCCCCTTTGTGGCCGGATATCGGCTGTCGCCATGGAGTTATCATGTCCTGCGGGCCACAGGGATGGTCAAAACGCGTTTTTTTGCCCTGCCCAATATCCTGTTGGGACAGCTTGTGGTCCCAGAGTTTATCCAGCCAGGGTCGGGAGATGGTCCAACGATGGGTCGGGCCTTGCTGGAGGTCATGGTACATGGTGATGCGATACGTACCCAGTTTGCCGATTTGCGGGAGGCGTTGCAAGGAAAAAGGCATGCAGCCGCTCTGGAGGTTTTGTCCTTGTTGAGGCAGGGCAGGCCCCATGAGGAGGCCAGCCACTGAACCAATCCTGGCTCCCTGCTTGTTGGTTATGTTTCCTTGTTTCGACAGTACTGTTCGCGCAGCGCCAATTTGTTGAACTTGCCGGTGGATGTCTTGGGAACCTCGTTGGCAAAGACCACCTCATCCGGCAGCCACCATGAAGCCACATGAGGCCGCATGAAGGCCAGGAGCTCCTCTGGATGGAGTGTCTGGCCAGGTTTCAGCACGACGACCGCCAAGGGACGTTCATCCCATTTTGGATGAGGCATGGCGATAACCGCCGCCTCGGCCACAGCCGGGTGCCCCATGATGAGATTTTCCAGGGCCACAGAGCTGATCCATTCACCGCCTGACTTGATGAGGTCCTTGGTGCGGTCCGTAATGCGGATCGAACCTGTGGCATCGCAACTGGCTATGTCGCCGGTACGCAGCCAGCCATCTGCCGAGAACTTGTCGGGATTTGTGCCTTCATGCAGGTAGCTGCCCGTGATCCATGGGCCACGCACCTGGATCTCGCCCATGGCCCGGTCATCCCATGGTACTTCCTGGCCATGGTCATCCATGAGCCGTAATGCAACGAAAGGGGCCGGGATACCCTGACGGGCGCGCTTCTTGTATTGCTCGTCCACGGGAAGCTCATGCTCTTGAGAGCTCAGCGCCGCTGCCGTAGCCATGGGCGAGGTTTCCGTCATGCCCCAGAGATGATGGATATGCAGCCCATGGCGATCAAGGCCGCGGATCAATCCCTCGGGTGCTGCCGAGCCACCCACCAGAATCCGCATGGGCGGCAATTGCCAGCGTTGCCCCTGGGCGGCATCCAGTGCCTGCAGCAACGCCATCCAGATGGTGGGCACGCCGGCGGCCATGGTCACCTGCTCAGCCTCGAAGAGATCCAGCAGGCTTGCGGCATCCAGGTGGGGACCGGGAAAAACCTGCCGGCATCCCATGAGGGTGCCGCTGTAAGGCAGCCCCCAGGCGTTGGCATGGAACATGGGGACCACCGGTGTGATCGCAGCGCCGCGCTCCAGGCGGCCATAGTCGGGCAATGCCATGGCCATGGCATGCAGCATGGTGGAGCGATGACTGTAAACCACCCCCTTGGGCCTGCCCGTGGTGCCAGAGGTATAACACAGTCCCAGCGCATCGTCCTCTTTTTTTTCGGGCAGCGGCACTGCATTGTCTGCAGACTGCAGCAGCGCCTCATAACAGTCATACCCGGAGTGCTGGCTAGGCGCTTCCCCAAACGGAACCACGAAGACCTTCTCGAAGGGCCATTGCTCCTTGAAACGTTCATAGACCGGCAGCAGGATATCATCCACCAGAAGCCAGCGATCCTCGGCATGGGCAGCGGTATAGGCCACATCATCGGGGAAGAGACGCAGGTTGAGGGTATGGATCACCAGCCCACCAAGGGGCAGGCCCAGGTAAGCCTCCAGATGATGCTGGTGATTCCACATGAGCGTGGCCACCCGGTCGCCAGGACGCAGGCCACCGGCAAGGCAGGCTCTGGCGAGGTGCTGCGCGCGGTGGAGTACGTCCCCATAGTTTGTTCGCATCAACGTCTTGTCCGGCCTGCGGCTCACGATGAGCTCGCGGGCAAACAAGCAATAGGCGCGCTCGATCATGTGATCGATGGTCAACGGGACGGGCATCATGGTGGATAGCATGACTTTTTCCTGCAAGAAACCTAGGATGAAGCGCTGGCAAGCAGGGTGATGGCCCTGCTGGGGCAGACTGTCTGATGGCGCAGGGCGACGATTTCAGCAAGAACGCTCAAGGCAATCTCGGCAGGCCCCACAGCCCCGATGTCGAGACCTGCAGGGGTACGGATACAGGCCAGCTGTTGGGTTGAAAAGCCCTCTTCCCGGAGGGACTCCAGAACCAGATGACCTCGATGGCGGCTTGCGATCAGGGCCACGGAACGAGCGCCCTGGCGCAGGGCATGAGCGAGGATGCGCTGATCACCTTTGTGTTGGGTGGCCACAATGACATGATCCTCTGGGGCAGGCTGAAAACTGGCCAGGGTAAAGTCATCGGGAAGTACCACGCAGGCCGTGGGAAAACGCTCTGGAGTGGCCAGTGGATCACTGACCACCACATCGAAACCCAGGCGTTGGCCCATGGTGGATGTGTGTTCGGCAACAGCCCCATGACCGAACAGCCACAGACGGGCAGGGGGCAGGCATGGTCGGACGAATACCAGGGCAGCGCCCCCGCAGGGCATGCCGGTGGCGCTGGCCTCGTTGGTCATATCCAGCTCCACGGTCTGTGGTGTGCAGGTGGCGATGGCCTGCTGGGCACACTGGCCCACCAGAGCCTCGGCGCAGCCACCCCCCACCCAGCCTGCAAGCAGCTTGCCCTGTGCATCGAACAGGGCAGCATCACCAAGGACAGCCGCGCTGGAGCCTCTTACCTGGACCACCATGGCCAAGGCACATGGTTGTCTGTCGTTCTGGCAGCGCAGCAGGACCTGGGTGAGCATCCTATCCATGGCAAGCCCGGTGCGTGACGACATCCTGGATAGCCAGGTAGTCCTGAGGCGTGTCCACATCAGTGATCACCCCGCAATGCCGTTCAATGGCAAGAGTCAGGGGCACAGCATCGGCAAACCAGCGCCTCAGGCTGAATGATGGATCTGCCAGCACTGTGCGCCACAGGTCATGGCCCAGAATGCGCGGGTGGCCAGGCTGGCCCTGGTGATGCAGGTGGGCTGCCAGGATATGGGGTAGTCTTCCTTGCCAGGAGCGACACAATGCCTGGACATCGCCTCGTTGCACGAAGGGCATGTCAGCCAAGGCGACCACCACATCGCCCTGCCAGCGACAGTGATCCAGGATCCGCAAGCCTGCGCGCAGCGAGCCCTGGTGCCCATCCTGCTGGTAGCGGGGATTGCGCACCTGCATCCAACCATCAAAGAAAGGAGACACCAGATCCGCCTGATGGCCCAGGACAGCAATGCGGTGCATCCAAGGCAATGCCTGGAAGGCTTGTGAGGACCAGTAGACCAGGGGTTTCCCCCACAAGGGTACCAGCAGCTTGTTGACCGGACCGAAGCGCTGGCTGCATCCGGCAGCCAGGAATATCACCGCCAGCGCTTCGCTGGTCATGGAATCACATCAATTGGGGGGTGCTACCAGAGGGGATGCGGCTGCAGGTGGCGCTGCCTGCCCCGAGTCACTCTCGCCCTCATAGGGTGGCGAGGGCATCTCGGCATCCGGTGGTGGTGGGGCTGTCTCCTGCCCTGAATCACCGGATGGCTCCGGATAGGCTCCAGGGCGGTTGGCATCAACACCTGGGTCATCCTTGATCAGCCGTTCGCGGCGCTGCAGATAGCCATCGCGCACGTAGGAATAGGGGTCGTAGACCGTCTCGAGCACGCCCTCGGCACCCAGATAGGCCGAGCGCGTATTGACATACTTGAGGCCAAGCAGACCATAGCGAGCGCCTTCAGGCTGGACCTTGGGCTGCCAGCGCATCAGGGGATCGGCAGGCCAGTCGGCTATGGAACCCACGCCATCACGCAATGTACTGGGCCCCAGGAAGGGCAAAACGATATAGAAACCGGGCGGAACCCCCCAGGTGCCCAATGTCTGGCCGAAATCCTCCCTACCCTGGGGCATGCCCCAATCGGTAGCCATATCGAAGAGACCCAGCACGCCCACTGTGGTATTGACCGCAAAGCGACCGGTATCCTTGGCGGCTGATTTGAACTTGGCCTGCAGCAGGTCGTTGACCACAATGACAGGTGCATTCAGATTATCGAAGAAATGGCTCACCGAGCGCTCGGCGCGGTCCGGCATGACCCAGTCATACCCCTGGGCAACCGGTTTGTAGACATATTTGTCTACTTTTTCATTGAAGCGGTAGATGGGGCGATTGATTGGCTCCAGGGGATCCATGGTGCTGCGCTGTCCTTCCTTGGGCGTGGCCGCGCAGCCTGTCAGGACAGCGGGTACCATAAGCCAGGCATACTGCATCAAGGGACGGGACGGCAAGGGCCTTGAAGGTAAGCGGCGCAGCCAACAAGATGGCTGTTTTTTGTTATTCATGATTAACGCTCCAGGTATTGTATTTTGGAAGTCATCTGCGCCCATTGATCGGCGTCGGCTGGAGGGGCTTTCTTCTGGGAGATCACAGGCCACTGCTTGACAAGATCCGCGTTGAGCTTCAGAAACTGGGCCTGCTCTTTCGGCAGCTCATCCTCAGAATAGATGGCATCTACCGGACACTCCGGTTCGCACAGGGTGCAATCGATGCATTCATCTGGATCGATGGCCAGG
>WOZS01000001.1 GCA_011620135.1 Gammaproteobacteria bacterium | reverse complement strand
TTCGAAATCGCCGAGGATGGGCAGGATGTAGATCGTGCCCACCTCACCAGGAGGCATCTCCTGGAAGATGTCATCCATGATGAAGATCTTTGAACCGGGTATGGCGCGGCCCACGCTGCCCGGATGGAGACGGGCTTCTTCCGGGCGGATGGTGGTGCCCACCCCTTCTGTGCCGCCGTAGAGCTCGAAGAGCACCTCGCCCCACCAGTTCAGGATGTCCTCCTTGGTTTTGGGGGGGCAGGGGGCGCCTGTGGTGACGACCGAGCGCAGGGTTGAGAGATCGTATTGTCCGCGCTGGGCCTCGGGCAGCTTCAATAGGCGATGGAACATGGTGGGCACCATGTTGGACGAGGTGATCCGGTAGCGCTCGATACGCTCCAGCGTGCCCTCAGGGGTCCATTTGTCCATGATCACCACGGGCACACCCATGTGCAGCACAGCGGGTCCCATCATGCTGGGGGTGGCATGGTACAAGGGTCCTGTGAGCAGATGGGCGCCTGTCATGGGAGGGATATCGAACAGGAAGCCCAGGAAGTTGGTGAGGCTTGCCATGATTTCCGGATCCGCTCCAGGCAGTGAGCGACGCACGCCTTTTGGTTTGCCTGTGGTGCCTGAGGTGTAAAGCATCAGGGTGCCGGCACTGCGCTGTTCGGGCAAGGTGGCGGGCTGATCCTGCAGCAGGTTCTCATAGGGCTCGAACCCAGGGATGGGTTCTGCCGTCCAGTAGCAACGCTGGATGCCGGCCTCGGCGGCGGCCTGCTGGGCCACAGCGCCGCAGCGGCCGTGGGCCACGAACACCTGGGCATCGCTGTCGCGCAGGATATAGCTGGTCTCCTCCCTGGAGAGATGGTAATTGATGGGGCTGAGGAACATGCCTATCTGGGATAGAGCCAGAAACAGCTCGAAGAAGACCGGGTCGTTGGGGGCCATCAGGGCCACCAGATCGCCTGCTTCCAGGCCCGCAGCGCGCAGCCCGTGGCTCAGCTGGTTGACCCGCGTCAGGAGTTCGCCTGCTGTGATCTGCCCATGGTCATGGGTGACCAGAGCCAGGCGCTGTGGCTGAACAGCGGCCCAGGCCCAGAACGACTGGGTGTCCTGTATGGGATTGTCCTGTTGATGCTGGTTCATGCTGCCTCCTAGCCGGTCCACATCATGCCGGCTGTGCCATTGGTGACGGTTCCTGTGACGAAGCTTGCTGCATCGGAAAGCAAAAAGGCAGCGATCTGGGCCATCTCCTGCGGCCTGGCGCCGCGCTTGAGCACGCTCATGCCGGCCATGTGGTCCAGCGCCTCCTGGGGATAGATGCGATTCAGGAAGGAGTTGGGCACATAGCCTGGCGCAATGGCGTTGGCGCGCACATGGGGGGCGCCTTCTGCAGCGGTGACCCGGGTCAGTGCATTGACACCCGCCTTGGCGGCGCAATAGGCGGCCTCGCCGGGGCTGCCCATATAGCAGGCCGCAGACGAGATGTTGACGATGGCGCCACCTTGCTGCTCCATCATGATGGGCAGCACCGCCCGGGTACACAGAAAGGCGCCCTTGAGGCAGATACCCAGCACCATGTCCCAGTCCTCTTCCTTGTACTGGGCGATGGGGGCGATGATCTCGCGTCCAGCGTTATTGACCAGATAGTCGATGCGGCCATAGGCCTGCATGGCCTGCTCTTTCATGGCCGCCACCTGATCGGCCTGACTCACGTCACACAACACGCCGATGGCCCTGATGCCCCTGGCCTCGAAGGCTGTCACGGTTTCCTGGATGCGCCGCTGATGCACGTCGCAGATCACCAGCTTGGCGCCTTCTTCACCCAGCAGCTGGGCGATGGCGTGGCCAATGCCGGCCCCGGCTGCGGCGGTAACCAGCGCCACCTTGCCCTTAAAGCGCATTGTTCCGTCCTCCCATAGCCCTAACCGTTACCGCTGACCTAGCGGGGAAACTTGCGGTAATTGGCCGACCGTTTCTCAAGAAAGGCATTGGCTCCTTCCAGCTGCTCGGGACTACCCAGGAAGTTCGGATTGAACTCGGCGAGATAATCTCTGAAGAAGACACGCAGTTCCCGGTATTCATCATCGAAGGAGGCCTTGACTGTTTTCAGGGCAGTGGGACAGAGCGCCATGATCTCATCCACCCAGCGCTGGACCTCTTGGTCCAGTTTTTCCGCGGCCACCACTGCGTTGCACAGCCCCCAGGCCAGCGCCTGCTGGGCTGGGATGCGGCGACACAACAGCCACATCTCCCGGGCGCGCTTGTGGCCCAGAATACGTGCCGCATAATTGACGATATAGCCGCTGGCTGGACTGCCCACCCGAGGACCATTCTGGCCGAAGATGGCGTTGTCCGAGGCGATGGTGAAGTCGCACATGTATGCCAAGTGGTTGCCGCCGCCGATGGCGTAGCCATTGACCCGGGCGATGGTGGGCTTGAGGCAGTCGCGCATGGCGTCGTATAGGCCCAGCACCAGCCTGCCCGCATCGGCCAGGCCGCCCTGCGCTTCCCATGAGACATCTCCTCCGGAACAAAAGGCCTTCTCGCCCACGCCGCTCAGGACCACCACGCCGATCTCCCGGTCTTCCTTGATGCGCTGGTAGGCATCGATGAGTTGCTCCAGCGTGGGACCGCGAAAGGCGTTGTGGGTCTTGGGTCGGTTGATCCACAACCAGACCGAGCCGTCGCCCTTCTTTTCGAAGATGATGTCGCTGTATTCCATGCCCGCTCCTTAAGCACTACATAGGCTTTGACAACGTTCCATGGCGGCAGGAACTGTGACCCCTGCGGCTGATTGATCTCATCGATCAGTTTTAACTATAGTTTGTATTGAAAGTCTGGCAAGAGCGAGGTCAAGTGATTCAAGGATTCAGGTGATACATATCAAGAAAAAAGCATCTGGCAGCAGCCTGTGTTGGGCAATCGGGCAGATTCCGGCGGAACAGCGTGGTGTGGCAAGATGGGGGGTACTATGCAGATCTTTTTGATTCTTGAAGCATTGGGCTGGTTTGGCTATGGCATCCTGTGCCTGCTGTATCCTTCCATGTTGATACAGGTTGCCGGTATCCAGGCGCTGTCCGTCAGCGGCCTGGTGGAACTCTCGGCCATGTATGGTGGGCTCGAGGCCGCCATCGGCGTCATTGCCTTTCTGGGTTGGCAAAGCGCTCCTAGGTCACGCTGGGCGCTGTGGAGTCTTGTGTTGTTGTGTGGTGGCATGGGCAGCGGTCGCCTGCTGGCCACGCTGTTCCACATGCACCTGTCGCTGTATACGGCAGGGGCGTTGCTTTTCGAGCTTGGCTCGGCGCTCGTGGCGTGGCTATTCCTAAGGCGCATGCCGGTCTCGGATCCGGCTGTGACCTCTCAGCGCTAGATTGGCGGGCCAGGTTGGCGGGCAGGCCCAGCAGGCGTTCGCCGCTGCCTAGCCTGCTGCGGCCCGCGTGCTGGTGGGGATCTCGCTGAAGGGCCGCTCCTTGTCGAGGCGTATGTCGGCGGGCAGGCCCAGCAGGCGTTCGCCGATAATATTGCGCTGGATCTCGTCGGTGCCCCCTGCGATGCGCGTCCCCGCCGAGGCCAGGAACATTTCCTGCCACAGGCCCTCGTCTATGGACTGGGCGCCCATGACGGCTCCCGATGCTCCCTGCAGCCCCATGGCCATGCTGCCGATGTGCTGCATGAGCTGGGCTGCGGCCAGCTTGCCAATGGATCCCTCGGGTCCCGGGGGACGCCCCTGGGAGAGGGCGGTCAAGGCACGATAGCCTGTGAAGCGCAGGGCTTCCTGCTGAGTGATCAGATCGGCCAGCTCCTGGCGTACGGCGCTGTTTTCGATGGCCGGCTGGCCCTGGGTCATGCAGCGTGCCGCCAGGTCCAGGATGGCTGCGGTGCCCGGTCCAGGCTGGCGGCCAGCACCCAGGAGCATGCGCTCGTTCATCAAGGTGGTGAGGGCCACCCGCCAACCCTCGCCCACAGCACCGAGGCGGTTTTCATCGGGGATGACCACATCGGTGAGAAAGACCTCATTGAAGGTGGCGCCACCTGTAATCTGCTTGATGGGGCGCACTTCCACACCAGGGCTGTGCATGTCCACGATGAAGTAGGTGAGTCCCTTGTGCTTGGGCATGTGGGGGTCGGAGCGTGTCACCAGGATGCCCCAGTCGGCCAGATGAGCCAGCGAGTTCCAGACCTTCTGGCCATTGATGATCCATTTGTCTCCTGCACGCACCGAGCGGGTACGCAGCCCTGCCAGATCCGAACCAGCCGCGGGTTCCGAGAACAACTGGCAGAAAATGATCTCGGCTGTGGGAATCCGGGGAAGGAACCGTTTTTTTTGTGTCTCGGTACCATGCGCCATGATGGTCGGTCCGGCAAGCCCGATACCCAGATGAAACACATTGACGGGTGCCAGGAAACGATCTTCTTCCTGGTTCCAGATGACCTGCTGCATCAATGAACCACCATAGCCCCCATACTCACGGGGCCAGGTGATGGCGGCATAACCACTTGCCGCCTTGATGGCCTGATATGCCCTTGAGGCCTGTAGCTCGGCGGCGGCAATGGGTCGACGCAGGAAATAGGAGTCCATCCGGGCAGGAGGACGTGGCGCCAGATGGGCGCTCAGCCAGTCACGAGCCTCCCTGCGAAAGGCAGCTTCTTCCTGGGTGTCATCGAAATCCATGCTCTCTGCTCCACATTACGCGGCCCAAGACCCGCAAGCAGCTCGTTCTTGCATTATGTATATGTATAGACGTCCTGGTTGTGGGTGCAAGGGACTGGCAAGAAAGGCCGATGGAGAAAAGGGAGCTGGAGAAATGCCTGGTGTTCTATGAGATATTTGGCTAGGCATCGCTGTCGACAGTGGCGGGGGTTGGCGAGGAGGCGTTGCGCGCCAGGACACTGTGGTGTCTGGCGTAGAAGACATAAATCAAAAAGCCCGCCGCCATCCAGGCCAGAAATACCGCAATGGTGGTCCAGCCCAGGCGGATGATCAGCCACAGGCACATGAGGATGGCCAGGATGGGGACATAGGGCATTGCCGGCACCCTGAATGGGCGATCCAGCTCCGGGCGGCGCGCGCGCAGCACGATCACCGCCACGGAGACCAGCGCGAAGGCCGAGAGAGTACCCACATTGACCAGCTTGTGCACCAGGTCTATGGGAAAGAAGGTGGCAACCAGAGCAATAACAAAGCCTGTAGCCAGGGTTGCCTGCGATGGCACCCGGAAGTGGGGATGAATCCTGGCAAAAAAGCCTGGCAGCAACCCATCCCGGGCCATGGCAAAGAAGATGCGCGACTGGCCATACATCATCACCATCATCACCGAGGTAAGCCCGAAGAGGGCGCCTGTGGCCACGATGGCCGCCCCGGCGCGCATGCCAAGATACGACAGGCCAAAACTCACGGGATCCGGCACATTCAGCATGTGAAACGGCACGATCCCGGTGAGCGTCAGCGATACAATGATGTAGATCCCCGTGCACAGCAGCAATGAAAACAGGATGCCTCGTGGCAGGTCACGTCCTGGGTTGCGGGTTTCTTCGGCGGCGGTAGCCACCGCATCGAAGCCGATATAGGCGAAGAACACAGAGGCCGCCCCGGCTGTGACCCCAGGAAAACCGTGAGGCAGAAAGGGTTGCCACAGCTCGAGTTTCACGTGTGGCATGGCCAGCAACAAGAACAGGAGGATGACCGCCAGTTTGAGCCAGACGATGAGATTGTTGGCCCGTCTGGTTTCATGCACGCCCCGTGACAGGATCATGCTGACCGCAAGCACGGACAGGCCAGCCAATACATTGACCTGTCCGCCATGGAGCCAGTGGGGGAGCGCAAGCCCGATGCTGCTGACAAGGCGCCCCAAATAACCCGACCAGCCAATGGCCACCACAGCCACCGAGATGCCGTATTCCAGCACCAGCGCCCAGCCGATGATCCAGGCCATGATCTCGCCGATGGCCATGTAGGTGTAGGTATAGGCACTGCCGGAACTGGGGATCATGGCGGTGAGTTCCGCATAGACCAGGGCCGAGAAGAAGCAGGCCAGGCCAGCGAGCACAAAGGACAGGGCCACACCCGGTCCGGCGATGGCAGCAGCTGTGCCGGTGATCACGAAAATACCGGCGCCAATGATGGCCCCCATGCCCAGGAAGGTCAGGTCGAAGGCCGACAGCACGCGATGCAGGTGGTGATGGTCATCCAGATTGATGGGTTTGGTGCGCCACCAGGGGGCTGCGCGCTGCCAGATGTTCATTGGCGTTGAGCGCTGTGTGCTGTGCGGTGCTCAGGGCCAGTACATGCAAGGAAAGCGCACGGCAGACCCCGGGCTGGTTCGGGCCATGCCCTGCCGGGGCAAGATGGTATCATGCCGTATCGCCGCCCAGCACCACCTCGAAACCCTCGAAATGGGGTGGTCCCAGGTAGATGGCCTTGGCCCCCCCGGCTGTGGCATGGGCCTTGCGAAAGGCCTCGGAGTGTGTCCAGTTGACAAAGGCCTGTTCGCTTTCCCACACCGCATGGGAGGCAAACAGGGTATGTTCCTCCGTGCTGGGGCCACGCAGGAGATGAAAGACCCTGAACCCGGGAACCCCTTGCAGATGGCTGTCACGGTTTTTCCAGATGTCAACAAAGGTGTCTTCCTGGCCGCGCACGATACGAAAACGGTTCATGGCAATGAACATCACATCAACTTCCTCAATTCCCTCGACCCCGGGTTGTTTCTTCCATGGTACCCATGACAACCCTGTCTTGTGAAGGCGTATCGGCTCCTGGCGCTGCCGGCACGCCATACCCCCGGAACTGGTCGATGGCACCTTGCAGGCTGTCGCGCCATTGCAGCAGTGTATCGGGCAGGGGTGGCGAGGAACGATCAGCACCCAGGCAGCGCACCGCCTGGGGTGCGGGCAGTACCTGGCCCATGTGGAGCAGGGCCAGGCGGCTCCAGACCACCGTATGGAGCTGGTCTTTTACAAAGAAGCGGTGCTCCACATAGAAATAGACCATGTCCCAACCCAGGACGGTGCTGGTGATGGTGCAGTGGGACAGGGGCTTGATCTCGCGGAGATAGAAGATCTGCGAAGCACCGATCACACCACGCCAGCGATTGCGCAAGGCGCGCCACCAGAAATGGGTGCGAATCACCAGGGCGGCCATGGCCACATCACAAAACGACAGGTAGCGGGCGTTGGTGAGATGCCAGTTGGGGTCGCAGTCATTGGGCAAGACCCGCAGCGCGATGGTGTTGGGTGTGAGGTAAGGGATGCGCTTGGCCAGCAGGCTGCGGGCCATGGTCCATAGCAGGCGCAACAGGATATTCATGGGCTTTCCCCGACCTGGGGCAGCAACGCCGTGGTTCGGCAAGCTGAACAAGGGGCCATGCAGGCGCGGTGGTTCATGACCCGGTGGCGCCATCTGTTGTTTTGTGGCCCTCGAGACGCAGCAGGGGAAAGAGGATGACCTCGCGGATCGAGGGGCGGTCAGCCAGCAGCATGACCAGGCGATCCACCCCAACCCCAGCGCCGCCGGTGGGTGGCAGGCCGTGCTCCAGGGCGCGGATGTAGTCGGCATCGTAGTGCATGGCCTCTTCTTTGCCTGCGGCATGGGCAGCGGCCTGGGCGTGGAAGCGCCGCGCCTGGTCCTCGGGGTCATTGAGCTCAGAAAAACCGTTGGCCACCTCGTAGCCAGCGATGAACAGCTCGAAGCGGTCACACAGGAACGGGTCATCCTGGTTGCAGCGCGCCAGTGGCGAGACCTCCATGGGGTAACCGGTAATGAAGGTGGGGTGGCGTAAACGATGTTCGATGCACTTCTCGAACAGTGTGAGCTGGAGCTCGCCTGCTCCAGCAGCTGCGGCGGGCTCGAGACCTTGGCTGGCCATGACGGCGTGCAGGTAGGTTGTATCACGCAGGCGCGCAGCCTCGATGTCGGGCAGGTAGCGGCACAGCGCTTCTTCCAGTGGCAATCTGGTAAAGGTCTGGCCGAGATCGAGGCTCTCTCCTTGGTAGCTCAAGCAGGAGCTGCCGCAGACGGCGATTGCCGTCTCGCGTATCAGGGTTTCTGTCAGAGCCATCATGTCATGATAATCGCTATAGGCCTGATAGTACTCCAGCATGGTGAACTCGGGGTTGTGCCGGGTGCTCACTCCTTCATTGCGAAAATTGCGGTTGAGCTCGAAGACCCGCTCGAAGCCACCAGCCACCAGTCGCTTGAGGTAGAGCTCAGGGGCGATGCGCAGAAAAAGCGTCATGTCCAAGGCGTTGTGGTGGGTGATGAAGGGCCGGGCCGCAGCACCCCCGGGGATGGGCTGCATCATGGGGGTTTCCACTTCCAGGAAGTCCCGCGCCCACAGCAGGGCACGCAGTGTGTTGATGGCCTTGCTGCGCATGAGGAATACCGCCTTGGTCTGGGGGTTCACCAACAGATCCAGGTGGCGCTCCCGGTGTCGGCGCTCGGCATCCTGCAGGCCATGGAACTTTTCCGGAAGCGGCTGCAGTGTCTTGACAAGGATGATGAGTTCCTCGGCGCGTACCGTGAGTTCGCCGGTGCGTGTCTTGAAGAGCGTGCCGCAGACCCCGATGATGTCCCCCAGATCCAACCCCTTGCAGGCCTCATAGCGTGCGGCCCCCATGGTCTTGGTGTCCAAGAAGAGCTGCAAAGAGCCGCTGCCATCCTGGATGGTGAGAAAACTCGCCTTGCCCATGACTCGCTTGAGCATGATGCGGCCAGCAAGACGCACCGCCACGGCTTGCTCCTGGAGCACTCTGGTTTCGGCCCCATCGAAACGGGCATGGAGATTGGCTGCCTGGGCATCGGGCTTGAAGTCATTTGGATAGTTCCAGCCCGAGGTCTGCAGGGCATGGAGCTTGGCGGCGCGCTGCTGCAGCAGCTGGGAATGTTCATCCATGGATGGCTGCCATCATCGCCCGCTACCCCCTTGGCCCATGCCATGCCGCAGCGTGGCCTCGATGAACGCATCGAGATCGCCATCCAGGACAGCCTGAGTGTTGCCGCTCTCAAGGCCAGTGCGCAGGTCCTTGATGCGGGACTGATCCAGGACATAGGAGCGGATCTGCTGCCCCCAGCCGATGTCTGGCTTCAGGGCTTCGGCACTGGCCGCCTCCGCCTGGCGCTTGCTTTCCTCCAGCTGGAAGAGCTTGGCGCGCAGCTGGTTCATGGCCGTGGCACGGTTCTTGTGTTGCGAGCGGTCATTCTGGCATTGCACCACGATGCCTGATGGCAGATGGGTGATGCGCACCGCACTCTCGGTGCGGTTGACGTGCTGGCCGCCGGCACCGCTGGCGCGATAGACGTCGACGCGAAGGTCCGCAGGGTTGATCTCGATCTCGGTCTTGGTATCCACCTCGGGTGTCACATGGACGGCGGCAAAGGAGGTATGGCGCCGTGCCCCGGAATCGAAGGGACTCTTGCGCACCAGGCGATGCACCCCGGATTCGGTGCGCAGCCAGCCATAGGCATAAGGACCGATCACATGGACGGTTGCTCCTTTGATGCCCGCAACCTCGCCAGGGGTTTCGTCAACCAGCTCGGTGGCAAAGTCATGGTTGTCGGCCCAGCGCAGATACATGCGCAACAGCATGGCAGCCCAGTCCTGGGCCTCGGTACCACCGCTGCCGGACTGGATCTCGAGAAAGCAGTTGTTGCGATCCAGTTCCTGGGTAAAGAGTCTGGCGCGCTCGGCGCTGGCCAGCTGCTGCTCCAGCCCGGCCATCTCTTCGGTAGCCAACTGGGAGGCTTCCGGGTCGTCAGGCGCCATCTCCAGGAGTTGCTCGATGTCCTGTAGGATCTGGCGGATTTTCAAGACAGGCTCGATCAGTTTCTCGATGGCGGCGCGCTCCTGATTCAAGGCGGTGGCACGTTCCTGGTTCTGCCAGACATCGGGTGCGCTGAGCTCGGCCTTGATCTCTTCGAGGTGCTCCTGCTGGGTTGTCAGGTCAAAGCGACCTCCCGAGTGCCTCGAGGCGCTCATGGAAGTGCTGGGTTTCCGGAAAGACAATGCTCAAATCTCTTCCTCCTGGCAATCATCTCGAATAACACATGGTACCCGATTCTGGGGGCGGTGACCTTGTTGCCTTGACAGCTTTATGGTCAGGGATGGATCATAACCCCACCGAGCCACCTCTATTGACCCAGTGATTCCTATGGAAAACAGCTACGACGAGATTCCCTACGAGAGCCACGCCTTTTCCCAGAGTCACCCTGATCGCCTGGCGGTCATGGCGACCCTGTTTGGCCTGACGCCCAAGGCTGTGGCGCGCTGCCGGGTGCTGGAGCTGGGCTGTGCCGCAGGAGGCAATCTCATTCCCATGGCCTGGCACCTGCCAGAAAGCACCTTTGTGGGACTCGACCTTTCGGCGCGGCAGATTCGCGATGGCAGCGAGATCATCGAGGCACTGGGTCTTACCAATGTTCAGTTGCACAACATGGACATCACCCAAGCCGATCACCGCATGGGACGGTTCGATTATATTATCTGCCACGGGGTGTATTCCTGGGTTCCGGAGCTTGTGCAGCAGGCCATCCTGCGGATCTGCCACGATCTCCTGGAACCCCAGGGCGTGGCGTATGTCTCGTACAACACCTATCCTGGCTGGCGCATGCGCCAGATGATCCGGGACATGATGCTCTACCACGCTGTCCAGTTCAGTACCCCCCAGCAGAAACTTGATGGGGCGCGCACACTGATCAGCTTTCTCAATGCCAACGTGGCCAAGGACAACGCCTATGGCCTATTGCTGGAGCAGGAGCTGGCCATACTCCAGGGGTCCAGCGACTATTACCTGCACCATGACCACATGGAAAAAACCAATCTGCCCTGTTACTTCCATGAATTCCTGGAAAAAGCCCAAGGCCAGGGACTGGCCTACCTGGGCGAGGCGGACCTGGGCAGCATGTTGGTGGAAACCTTCCCCGACGAGGTGAAGCAACAGCTCTCCTTGCTGCACTCCGATCGCTTGCACCTGGAACAATATCTTGATTTTCTCCACAATCGCCAGTTCCGCCAGACCCTGCTCGTACACGCTGCAGCGCTGCATATCCAGTCACCGGATCCCATGCAGCTGCGTCAACTGCTGCTCTGCGCCGAGCTCACCAGGGAAGACGATGGGACCGCCAGCTCCATGCAAGGGGGTGACCCTGTTCGTTTTGTAGCTGTCAATGGGGCGCGGGTCACCAGCGCTGATCCCCTGGTGAAGGCTGCCTTGGTGGTTCTCGTCGAACGGTTTCCTGTCGCCATGACACTGGAACAACTGTTCCGTGCCGCCTTGTTGCTGCTGGGCAGAGAGGTGGAGCCAGGTCGCGAGGCCATCAATCTGCGTATCCTGGCCGAGGCCTTGCTGGAGTTTCATGCAGCTGGTGCTTTGGAGGTACACAGCTATGATGGGTATCCCCCTGCTGCGAGCCAGTCTGCAGCGAGGAACCCACAGGCGACTTCCCTGGCCAGGGTGTATGCGAAAAGAAGCGTCATGATACCGGGGCGCTGGCATGGGGCGGTGGATTGTGGCTATCTGGGGCAACAGACCCTGCTTCTGATGGATGGGCGTCGCTCCAGGGAGCAAATCAAGCATGAATTATTGGACAGGGTACAACGGGAAGGTCTGGTGCTGAGCGATGCCGAAGGGCATGAGGCGCGCACGCTCCAGAACCAATCCGGTGTTCTCGATGTCTTCCTGGAAGAATTTCTTGCTGCATGCCGGACAAATGGCCTGTTGGCAGGGTAGCTATGGTGAACGGGCATGGTTGAAGATTCCAGCAGGGGAAACAGGCCGCCAACCTATGATTTTCTTCTTCGGGAGGCGCAGCGTACCAATGCCGGGCACCAGGAGACAGCCGAGAGGTTGTGTGCGGCTGCGTTGTGGCATGTCAAACGCCTGCAGGAGTTGATGGCACTGCCTCAGGCCGCCTTGCTGCGCCAAGACTTCCTTGTGGCGCGGCTCAAGGCGGTGCAGGGCTCGGAGGGGGCGGAGGCCCGTTTTGCCGAAGCGGCCGCATGTGACGACGAGCAGCACGCCCAGCGCCTTTATCTTTCGGTGGCAGCCGAGATGGAAGAATTGGTGGCTGCCATCGACAACGCCCGGGAATACCAGGCCAGGCTGAACGATGCCATCCAGATGGTCCAGGGGGCCTACACCCTGCTTGCCGATGAGCCCGGGGAGATGCCATCTCAGGGTGCACAGGCGCAACAATCCAATGAAGCGCATGGGGCGCTGCAGCAGCCTGCCGAGGAAACCAGCCAAAACCCCCAGACCATGGGCCAGACCCTGGTTGGTTGTCTGGAACGTTTGGCCATGGCCCATGAGGTCCAGCAGCCGGGATTGCTGGATGAGGCATACACCATGTTGGATGCCCTGAGCCGTGGCGAAGCGCTGCAGGTCCATTAGCAGCTTGATGGGTCTGCCAAGGTCACGCTCCATGGCCATGGAGCGGGACGCCTATCCTGGATGCTGCCTGACGGTGGGCTTGGTGTGCAGATAGGACAGCAACAATCCGCTCATGCTCTGGATGCCTATCGCGATGGCGCTGTCGTCACCTCGAAAAGTCGGCGTATGCAATCCGCCTGTCTCCGTGCCGGGCTTGTGTACACCCAGGCGGAAATAGAAACCCGGAACAACCTGGGCAAAGAAGGCGAAATCCTCGGCTCCCATGGTGGGAGGCAATTCCTTGACATGGGCAGACCCGACGGCTTCGGCGAGGTGTGGCACCGCCCAGTTGGCCAGGGCAATGTTGTTGATGGTGGCTGGGTTGTTTTTCTGGTATTCGAACGTAAAAGTGCTGTCATAGGCAGCGGTGATGCCAGCTGTCATGTCGCGCATGCGGCGCTCCATGAGTGCTTGGACATCCCCTGACAGGGTGCGCACCGTACCTTGCAGCTCCACGGTTGCAGGGATGATGTTGTAGCGCGTGCCGCCGCGGATCATGCCCACGGTCAGCACCGCTTCGTCCAGGGGGTTCACATTGCGCGCCACGATGCTTTGCCATGATGAGACGATGGCCGCAGCCGTGACGATTGGGTCCCTGGAGAGTTGGGGGTAGGCGCCATGGGCCGGACGTCCCTTGATGGTCAGGCTGAACTGGTCGGATGCCGCAAAGGCGGGTCCTGCGCTGTACCCCACCTCGCCCACCTGGAGATCCGGAAAGCTGTGCAGGGCAAAGATCGCCTGGGGTCTGGGGTTGTCCAGCGCCCCTTGTTCAAGCATCAGTTCGGCCCCACCGCGCTCCCCTGGGGGAGGACCTTCCTCGGCGCCCTGGAAGATCAGCTTGACCGTGCCTGCCAGGGAGGGACGCTGCTTGGCCAGCAATGCGGCAACACCCAGCAGCACGCTGGTGTGGATATCATGACCACAGGCATGGGCGACCCCCACTTGCTGACCGAGATAGTCTGTCTTGACCACGGAGCGAAAGGGCAGATCGTTTTGTTCGGTAACTGGCAGGGCATCCATGTCAGCCCGTGCGGCCACCACTGGACCTGGTTTGCCTCCTTGCAATACCGCTACCACCCCGGTATGGCCGATGCCAGAATGGACCACATAACCCATCTCGGTGAGCGCTGCGGCCACCAACTGGGCGGTATGCACCTCGCGGTTGGAAAGCTCGGGATGCTGGTGGATGGTATGCCGCCAGGCAATGGCCTGTTTGAGAACAGCGTCATCCACAGGAGGCATGCTGCAGGCTTCCTGCTGTATCAGCAGGAAGCCTGCAGCATGGATGACAGGCAATGAAACCAGGCGCCGGATATTGAGCATCGTCGTCTCCCTGATGATCTGCAGGTCAGAGCCCGTCTTCTGGTTTGGCCCATGCTGGCAAACATGGCCCCCTTGTGGAAGAATGAGACTCTAAATGCTGATCACCATTAAAGACATAACATTGATCAATGGTCAAGAACGCTTTGGAATAAGCATTATCCTAAAAGTTAGGAACTTTGAGGCGAACGTGTTGTCCATATGTGCAAACGCGCGTTGCTTGTCGTGTGGCTGGAAGCAAGCCTTTCGATGTCCGGGCTCACGGATCGGAGCCAAACCCATTCGAAGGCAATCACGGCAAACCAAGGAAAGGCGACCATGCAACATAGCGACATGCAAAACATCGGCTACAGAAAGGACGTTGGCAGGGGCTACCAGGAGACGTGGCAAAACCAAATCCAGGCCAATGGGGCACAAGGTGCCGCACAGCGTTCTTCTTTCGACTCTTCCGAGACTGACTCACCTGGCCTGGATGGTCCTCTTGTCGAGTGCGCCATAGGAAACGAGCAACTCGACCGCTGGCAGCAGGCCATGGCAGGGCAAGAGGCCCAGGAGCGAGTCCGTTTTGTCCTTGAGAACCTGCCAGGGCATCATGTAATCACATCGAGCTTCGGCATCCAGGCTGCCGTGATGCTGCATCTGGTGACCCAGGTACGACCAGACATTCCAGTGTTGCTGATCGATACCGGCTATCTTTTTGCCGAGACCTATCGGTTCGTGGAAGAGCTGACTGCCAGGCTCGGGCTGAATCTCCATGTGTTCGGGCCACGCATCAGTCCAGCTTGGCTCGAGGCAACTTGCGGTGCTCTTTGGGAACAGGGTGCCGATGGCGTGCGCCGTTTCAACGATATCGTCAAGGTGGAACCAGCCAGGCGGGCACTGACCAGCCTGGGAGCCAGGACCTGGTTGTCTGGTCTGCGCCGCCAGCAGGCCAGCTCGCGACAGGAGACGCCATTGGTCACCAGGCGTTGGGGTTTGCTCAAGGTGCATCCCATCATAGACTGGACCAATCGTGACGTGCACCATTATCTCAAGACCCATGATCTTCCCTACCATCCTCTCTGGGAACGGGGGTATGTGAGCGTGGGCGACTGGCCCACCAGCCAGCCACTGGTCCCTGGGATCGCCGAGGAGGACACTCGTTTTTTCGGCTTGGCCCGGGAATGTGGCTTGCACGAATGACAAGGACCGTCCACAGCGCAAACCCGAACGCCGGCAGTTGCAATGGGGCAACGAGCCTGGCCAATGGGTTTTGCTCTACCCCTGGAGATTAAGGAGATCAAGCCATGTCCGATCCAGAGCACGAATCCAGCACCCCCCTTTTTTTGTCAGGGGGCAGGAGCGGCATGGCGCTGACCCCTGAACAGCGTCGCGTGGTGGATGCCTTGTGTCATGAACTGACGCCTGAGCAGATGATCTGGTTATCCGGTTATCTGGCTGGTGCTGCAGGTTGGTCGTCGCAGTCGCAAAGCCCGCCTCTTCTTGCCCCCCAAGGCGCTGCAGACTCCCAATCCCTGCCCGTGGTGACGATTCTTGTGGGCTCCGAGACAGGGAAAAGCCTGCTTGTGGCCCAACACATCACCAGACGGCTCGAGGAGGCAGGCATGGTCGCGCAGTTGCGCGATCTGGCAGAATACAATCCAGCAGACCTGCGCAAGGTGCCCTACGCGGTGTTCTGTGTCAGCACCCACGGCGAAGGGGAGCCGCCCCTGCCGGCTGCGGAGCTGCAATCCTATCTACAAGCCTCCAAGGCACCGAAGCTGGACAGGCTGCAGTTTGCCGTCTTTGGTCTCGGTGACCGCAGTTATCCCAGATTCTGTCAGTTTGCCAGGGATATCGATGAACGGTTGGTTTCCCTGGGTGCCAAGCCCTTGTTGCAGCGTGTCGAGTGTGAAGGTGACCACGAACAGCAGGCGGAAAACTTCGCCCAGGCATTGAGTGCCAGGCTGCTCGCCCAGGGTCAGGCTCCCCGGTTGGAGGTGGTGCCGGGACGGGGGGCTGCCAGGCACTTGCCCACAGCAGCCATGGCGGCTGAACGCCTTTTGCTGTCTGGCAGGGGGGCGAGCAAAGCCGTCTATCATATCGAACTGCAGATGGAGCAGAATCCCACCTACCAGCCCGGCGATACCTTGCATATCCAGCCCTGCAATGATCCAGCTACCGTAGCAGCGCTGCTTGCGGCCATGGGGTATGCCGACAGCGAGCAGGTGCAGGTGAATGATGTGACCGTGTCGCTGCACCAGGCCCTGTTGGAGCGCTGCGAGATCACCACGGTGAGCCAATCCGTGGCCGCAGCCTATGGCCAGATGGCAGGTGTCAACGCGCTCACCGAGCGCCTGGAGCATGAAACCCTACCCCTGGAGCAATGGGATGTGCTGGAGATGGTGCGCCTCTTTCCGCCGCAACGGCTGACCCCCCAGGGGCTGGTGGATCTGCTGCGACCCCTGGCGCCACGGGCCTATTCCATCTGTTCGAGCCCCAGCACCCACGAAGGCGAGGTGCACCTGCTGGTGGAGCAGGTCTTTACGCCCCCTGGTCGGGTCGGGGCGGCTTCGGGTTTTCTGGCCACTGTGCCTGTGGGGAATATGCTGCAAGGACTGTCCTGGCATGAAAATCCCTATTTTCACCTGCCCCAGGACCCCACCGTGCCAATACTGATGATCGCCACAGGAACCGGTATTGCTCCTTTCCGGTCCTTCATGGCCGAGGCGAGGGAAACGGGGCGCCGCGGTTTCCACTGGCTGGTCTTTGGCGAGCGGCATTTTCGGACGGATTTCTATTATCAGCGCGAATGGCAGCGTTTGCTCAAGGAAAAGGTCCTGAGCCGTCTGGATGTGGCCTTTTCACGGGATGGCTTTGGCCGCGTTCATGTTCAGGACCGGCTCATGGAGCAGGCTCAGCTGGTTTATGGTCAGCTGCAGGAAGGGGCTCATGTATATGTCTGTGGGGGCGAGGCCATGGAAAAAGAGGTGCGCCAGACCCTGCTCGGCATCATTCAGTCCCAGGGATCCCTCGGTGCCGAACAGGCCCAGGAGGTCTGGAGGCAGATCGAAAAAAGCCGGCGTTATCATCGGGATGTGTATGGGGGATGAGCGGTGAACACAACCAGCAAGCCTTCGGAACTGGAAGTAATCAAGTCGAAGAGCAGGGCCTTGCGCGGCACCCTGGCCGAATCCCTGGCTCATGCCATCACTGGCGCTGTGTCGCCGGATGATGTCCAGCTGCTCAAGTATCACGGCATTTACATGCAGGACGACCGCGATCTGCGGGATGAGAGGCTGCATCAGAAGCTGGAGCCGGCTTACAGTTATATGGTGCGCTTGCGCCTGCCCGGTGGCGTGTTGAGCAGCGCCCAGTTCCTGGGCATCGCCGAGCTGGCCAGGCGCTACGGCGCGGGATCGCTGCGTCTCACCAGCCGGGAAACCGTGCAGTTTCACCATGTGGACAAGCGGGCTTTGCGTTCCTTGTTGCAGGGCTGCGTGGCGTTGGGTCTGGATAGCCGTGGGACCTGTGGGGATGTGAACCGCAATGTCATGACGCCCCATCATCCCTTTGCCTCGCCCCATCACCAGGCAATGCAAGAGCTGGGTGAGGCCATCTCGCGGGCCTTTCTGCCTGAACCGTCGGCCTATGAAGAGGTGTTTTTGGAACGGGGCCAGCGTCCTGTGACGGTCGATTCCTTCTATGGTCCCGTGTATCTGCCGCGCAAGTTCAAGATTGCCCTGGCGCTGCCGCCCAACAACGATGTGGATGTCTTTGCCTACGACCTCAATTTCGTGGGTTTGGTGGAGGATGACAGGTTGGCCCGGCTGGTGGTGCTGGTGGGCGGCGGTTTGTCCTTTAGTCATGACGACGCTCGTACCGCCCCATACCTGGCTCAGGCGCTGGGATGCTGCCGTCCGGAACAGGCCGTGGCTGTGGCCAGGGCCGTGCTGCTCTGGCAGCGTGACCATGGTGACCGCAGTGATCGCAAGCAGGCGCGCCTCAAGTACACCGTGGCGCGCCTGGGGCTCGAGCGCATGCGACATGACGTGGAAGAGCTGATGGGTGCTGCGCTGGAAGACCCGGTCCCCTTTGCTTTTACCCACCGTGGCGACCATCTGGGCTGGTTCGAGGACCAGGGTGGACGGCACTACGGCCTGTTCGTACCCGGCGGCAGGCTGGAAGGTAACGGCCTGGAAAGGCTCTGTGCCGTGATCGCCAGGCACGATGAGCCCATCTGCATCTCGCCCAACCACAACATCACCCTGGTGAGAGCCAATCTGGATCTTTCATCTGAGCTCGACGCGCTCTGGGGACCACCCACCCCCATGGCCGCCCAGGCCATGGCCTGCGTGTCCCTGCCCACCTGCCCCCTGGCCATGGCTGAATCGGAGCGCTACCTACCCCAGTTCCTATCCAAAATAGCATCCTTGTGGCAGGCCCATGTCGTGCAGGGCAGGCCGCCGTCGGTGCGCATCACTGGCTGTCCCAACGGTTGTACGCGTTCGGTATTGGGTGAGGTGGGCCTGGTGGGCAAGGGTCCTGGATTATACAACCTGTACCTTGGCGCCAGTCCCCGGGGGGATCGCCTGGGGCGCTTGGTGGCCGAAGGCCAGCAGGAGGAGCATTTGCTGGCCAGGATCGAAGAGGCGTTTGCGCTCTTTGCCAGCCAACGCCTTGCCGAGGAGCCGTTCGGTGACTGCATGAACCGCCTGCTCGATACAGGTCTGCTGGCAGACAGAGCAGCTGTATCGCCTGGTGGGGCAGCGGGTTGAGCACACTGGTTTCTGGTTGTCAGGTGTCGTAGAATAGCCCAGGGAGCAGGTCAGACAGCCGCTTTCCACGCTGGTTGCCAGTATGGGGGGAGGAAAGTCCGGGCTCCACAGGGCAAGGTGCCAGGTAACGCCTGGGGGGCGTGAGCCCACGGAAAGTGCCACAGAAATCAAACCGCCAAAGCACCCCCATGGGTGCCGGTAAGGGTGAAACGGTGCGGTAAGAGCGCACCGCGCGGCCGGTAACGGCAGCGGCACGGCAAACCCCACCTGGAGCAAGGCCAAATAGGGGAACATGGGTTTTATCAAGCCCGCATGCGGCCCGCATGGGTTCCCGGGTAGGCTGCTTGAGGCATCGGGTGACCGGTGTCCCAGATGGATGGCTGTCCACGACAGAACCCGGCTTATCGACCGGCTCCTTACCGCTTGCATGATTATTTCCTGCTGACACAAAGCCCTGCCTGAACTGGCGGGGCTTTTTTGTATACCCCCCAAGGCAGCCTCGTTCTGAAAACCCATGGAGAGCGCTTGACTCAGTTGTTTCAGGCACCTATAGTGCTGTGGAGATTGGTGGGTAAAAGTGGGAATGAGTGGGAGCGATGTTGCGCGGCCTATATCAGGCGGCCCTGGACGCCAAGGGCAGGCTGGCCATACCGCAGCGGCATCGCGAGCAGCTGGAGCAGATGAGTGTTGATCGGCTGGTGATGACCATCGATCTGGACCACTGCCTGCTGCTCTATCCTGTGACCACCTGGCTTGCCATCGAGCGCCAATTGGTCGCGTTGCCCAGTCTGGATCGACGGGCCCGCAGCCTGCAGCGCTTGTTGCTGGGGCATGCCACGGAGCTGGAGCAGGATGGCAGTGGTCGCATTCTGGTGCCGGCGACGCTGCGACAGTTTGCGCAGTTGGACAAACAGGTCATGGTGGTGGGTCAGGGCAAGAAGCTCGAGTTGTGGGATGAGAAGCGGTGGCATGAGGCATGTGAGTGCTGGCTCAAGGAGCATGGGGAGACGGGAGCGCGACTGACGGGGGATCTGGAGGGGCTTTCCCTGTAGACGCGGAGAGACACCAACCGGTTTTGCTGGATGAGGTGGTGCAAGCCCTGCAGGTCAGCGCGGGTGCCGTGCTGGTGGATGTTACCTTCGGTTTGGGGGGCCACAGCCGTGCTTTGTTGCGTGAGCTTGGTGTCGAGGGCCGGCTGCTGGTCTGCGATGCCGATCCAGCGGCCATATTGCGAGCACGCGGCTTGGCTCAGGAAGACCTCCGGCTGACGGTTGTGGCGGGGAATTTTGCTGACACGGAGGCCATGGTGAAAGGCCTTGGGCTGGCGGGCAGGGTGCATGGGCTGGTGGCCGACCTGGGTCTGTCATCCGCGCAACTGGCAGATCGTTCCCGGGGTTTTTCCTTTCGTGAGCAGGGCAGTCTGGATATGCGGTTCAATCCCCACCAGGGCGAAAGCGCGGCTCAATGGCTACATCGGGCAACCGAGAGCCAGATTGCCCAGGTATTGCGGGATTTCGGGCAGGAACCGGCATACCGCAGGATTGCCCGGGCTATCGTTCAAACCCGCAGCAAGGGACCCCTTGAGACCACGAGACAACTGGCCGATGTGGTAGCTCATGCCCGGGGTGGTGGCTATGGCCATCATCACCCCGCCACCCGAACCTTCCAGGCACTGCGCATGCAGGTCAATGGCGAATTGCGCGCGCTTGCCGCCTTGCTTGACAGCCTCCCTGTGATCCTGGCTCCCGGGGGGCGCGCCTGTGTGATCTCGTTTCACTCCCTGGAGGATCGGCTGGTCAAGCAGACGGTGCGCCTGCGGCGCGATGTGTTGCATGAGGCGGGTAAGCCCATGCGACCCTCGGCCCAGGAATGTGCTGCCAACCCCAGGGCCCGCAGTGCCATCATGCGGGTGGTGGAGCGTCTGGCATCATGAAGACCGTCGAGGCGGTGATGACGGTGGTTCTGAGCCTGGGCATCGTGGGAGCAGCGCTGCTGTCTGTCCAGGTTGCCCAGCGTCATCGGGTCGTGGGTGGGGAGATGGTGCAGGTGGCCAGGACCAGGCAGCAGATCACCAGCCGTCTCGAGGTGCTGCAGGCCCATGTCGATGTCATGAGTCGTCCGGCGCGTTTGCGGGACATGACCGTTTCCATGGGGCTCAGGGAAGCCAAGCAAACCCACTGGATGGTTTCGAGTCGTGCAGAGCAGCGCTAATGCCCAGCTCTTCAGGGATCGCACCCGGATCATGGGTGTTGTGGCGGCTGCCATGGTGGTCATGCTGGTGGCACGGGCAGCCCAGCTGCAGCTGCTGCGTCACCAGGAGCTGCAGGCCCAGGCCGGGGGGCGGTATGAACGGCTTGAACCCGGGCGCAGCCAACGGGGTGTCATCGTGGCCCGCGATGGTGAGGTATTGGCCCGCAGCGTACCTGTGGTTGCCGTCTGGGCAGATCCAAAAAAGGCAAGCGGTCAGGGCCTGGAGCGCCTCGCAGCTACCATCGGCTTGCCCCCCGGCCTGCTGCGGCGCAAGCTGCAACAGGCCGGGGGACGTCATTTCGTTTACCTGGCCCGTGGTCTGTCCCTGGAGGCTGCGCAGGAGGTGGCTGCTTTGCATCTGCCCGGCATCCATACCATGGAAGAGGAACGCCGCCTCTATCCCCTGGGGCCGGAGGTGGGCCATCTGCTGGGATTCACGGACAACTTCAACAGGGGCCTCGAGGGCATGGAGCTTGCGTACAATGAGGGGCTGAATCAAGACAGCAGACACATGGCCTACTTGGCCGATGGTCGGGGTCGGCCGGTGGGTTTGGCGACAGATGCCCAGGCTGAACAGGGCCCGGCCAATTCCCAGTTGGTCACCACCATTCATTGGCGCCTGCAGCACGTGGCTTTTGAAGCCCTGGCGCAGGCGGTTGCCCAGGCCGGGGCTCAGGGCGGCTCGCTGGTGGCCGTGGAGCCGAGGACAGGCGAGATCTGGGCCATGGTCAACCAGCCGGCGTTCGACCCCAACCAACGCGATCAGTCGCACCCCGATACCTATCGCAATCGGGCGGTGACCGATGCCTACGAGATCGGCTCGGTAATCAAGCCTCTTTTGGTGGCCGCTGCCCTGGATGCCGGGGTGGTGACACCCACCAGTATGCTGGATACAGGAGCAGGCTCTTTACGCGTCGGCAACTGGTGGGTGCGTGACATCCATCCCCAGGGCCGCATCAGCTTGACCCGGGTTTTAGCTGTCTCCAGCAACGTGGGAGCTGCCATGATTAGCTTGCAACTGGACGGCCGGGATTTCCTGCGAGATCTTGCCGCGGTGGGTTTTGGGAAACGCATTGATCTTGGTTTGCCGGGGGAATCTGCAGGGGGGTTGCCATCGCGCCTGCCATTGTCCCGTATCCAGCGGGCGACGATGAGTTTCGGGTATGGGTTTACCATAACCCCGGTGCAACTGGCCCAGGCCTATGCCGTGCTGGCCAATGATGGCCGTATCCAGGGGCTGACGCTGCTGCGCAATCGGCATAATCATAATGCAGCGCAGGCCGTCTTTCAGCCAAGCACAGCCCGGGTGGTACGGGCCATGCTGGAGCACGTGATTACCGAAGGCACGGGCCGCAAGGCGGGTATTCCGGGTTACAGGGTGGCCGGTAAGACAGGGACGGCCGTCAAGGCCGGTGGTGGCTCGTATCAGCGCGGGAGCTATCTTTCCAGTTTCGTGGGCATGGCTCCCGTCGAACATCCCGCCTTGGTGGTGGCGGTGGTGATCGATGAGCCCCGCAATCTCCACTACGGTGGCGATGTGGCGGCTCCTGCCTTTGCCAGGGTGATGGCCGAGGGGCTTGCGATCATGGGAGTGCCGCCGGATGGCTGATGGATATGACATGGGTCATGAGCGCTGCCTGATGGAAGTGCTGGCTGGCCTGCCTGTCAGCGGGCCTGTGCCGTCCCTGGCTATTGCGTCGCTGACACTGGATTCGAGAAAAGTCTCGCCAGGGGCAGCCTTCGTGGCTTTGCCAGGGGCCGGGGGAACGCATGGCCTGCACCATGTCGCCGAGGCACTGCAAAAAGGTGCCGTGGTCATCCTCTATGACCCCCAGAATGCCCCCACAGAATACACGGCACCATCCGCCGGTCTTGCCATACCTCGTCTCGAGGAGTATGTGGGCCAATTGGCACGCAATTTTTATTTTGCCCATCGTCCACAACCCATGCTCCTGGGTGTGACCGGCACCAGCGGCAAGACCACCACGGCCTTTCTGGCCACCCAATTGCTCGATGGCTGGCAGGATGGGCGCTGCGCCTATCTGGGTACGGTGGGCCATGGATTTCCAGAGTCCCTCGGGCATTCCACCATGACCACCCCAGATGTCCTGACGCTGCACAGGCAACTGGCGTCCCTGGGTGATGCCGGAGCCACTATGGTTGTCTGCGAGGTCTCCTCCCATGCCCTGGATCAGCATCGCCTGGATGGCCTCGAGGTGGCCGTGGCGGCCTTTGCCAACCTGGGCAGGGATCACCTGGACTACCACGGCGACATGCAGGGCTACGCCAGCGCCAAGGCACGTCTATTCGGGCGCGGCGAGCTCAAGACAGTGGTGGCCAATGGCAATGATCCCTGGGCGGCGTTCATGCTGCAACGGGCGCCAGCTTCCAGCCAGCGCCTGATCTGTTGTCTGGGGGGCGAGACAGCACGGCCAGGGCTGGTATGGCTTCAGGATGAGGCTGCCATGTGTCTGGTGGCACAGGGTCTTCAGTATGTACCAGGTCTGCGTCTGGCCTTAACCGGGCCATGGGGAAATGGGGTGGTCGATGCCAGGCACCTGTGGGGGGCGTGCAATGCCGCCAATCTCCTGCTGGCCATGGGCATGGCCCTGGCGGCTGGGCGTCCCCTGGCCGAGGTGCTTGCCGCAGCACATGAGGCCCGTCTTCCTCCGGGAAGGTTTGAGACCTTCGAGCGCGCCGACGGCGTGGTGGTGGTGGTGGATTATGCCCACAAGCCAGAGGCTTTGGAGGCGGCCTTGGGCGCCTGTCGCAGCAGGGCCGTTGGCCGGCTGCTTTGTGTCTTTGGTTGCGGGGGCAATCGGGATCAGGGCAAAAGACCGCTGATGGGCGCTGTGGCTGCAGCAGGAGCTGATGTGGTATGGCTCACCGATGATAACCCGCGGCATGAGGATCCTGGGGCCATTACCGATGCCATCGAGGCAGGTCTGGGAGGCAAGGGCGTACCCTATAGGGTATGCCATGACCGGGCAAGGGCCATTGCCCAGGCTATTGCTGCGGCAGAACCAGGAGATGTGGTGCTGGTGGCTGGCAAGGGGCATGAGGTCACCCAGGAACGTTGTGGCACCTCTCATGCTTTTGATGATCGGGCGGTGGTGCGCGCCTGCCTGGCAGGAGAAGGAGCCATGGCATGATTGGCGGTTCGTTGCAACACTGGGCCCGCTGTATTGGCGCAGTTCTGGTGGGTCCTGATGTTCCATGGCATGGCATCGGCTGGGACAGCCGCACGGTGCAGCCCGGCATGCTGTTTGCCGCCTTGCCGGGGCAACAGGTGGATGGCCATGACTTTGTGGACGAGGCCTGTGCCAGGGGAGCTGTGGCGGCCCTGGTGGCTCGTCAAGGATCCTATCCATGTCCCCATATCGTGGTCGAGGATGTGCAAGTGACACTTGGGGTCATGGCCAGGCGCTGGCGTCGCGGTTTTACCCTGCCCATCGCCGCTGTGACGGGTTCCTGTGGCAAAACCAGCACTCGTGCCTTGTTGCAGGCCATCCTGGAGCAGCGTGGCCCCGTGCTGGCCCCCCTGGGCAACCAAAATAACGAATTGGGCCTGCCGGCTACATTGTTCAGCCTGGAACAGCAGCACTGGGCGGCGGTAGTGGAGCTCGGGGCGCGCGCCCCGGGAGATATCGCCTATCTGGCCCAAATATGTGAGCCCACAGTGGGCGTGGTGCTCAATGCCGGGCCAGCTCACCTGGAGACCTTCGGAACCGTGGCAGGGGTGGCCATGGCCAAGGGCGAACTGCTGGCCCATCTGGGTCCGGGGGCTGTGGCGGTATACAACGCCGATGACCGGTTTGCCTCCCTGTGGCGCGTGCTGGCCGGCAAGCAGCGCCTGTTGCCCTTTGGACTTGAGCACCCAGCCCCTGTACACGTCAGCCAGCTGGAGCAGGACAACGGTACAGGCAGCCTGTTCCGCCTGCACCTGCCCACAGGATCGGTGAGGGTGCAACTGCCGCTGTCCGGCTTGCACAATGTCTCCAATGCCCTGGCCGCTGCGGCTGCAGCCAGCGCCATGGGCTGCACCCCCGCTGAGATCGCAGCGGGACTTGCTGGGGCACATCCGGTTCCAGGCCGGCTGGTTTCCCATGTACTGGGCAGGCATCTGGTGGTGGATGACAGCTACAACGCCAACCCTGCCTCCCTGGAGGCAGCCCTGCGCACGGCCTGTCAATGGCAGCCGCGATCCTGGTGGCTGTGCCTGGGCGACATGCTGGAGCTTGGTCCCTATGCCAAGGGAGCCCACGAGCAGGCTGGCTGTCTGGCCAGGTGTCTGGGTTTCGTGAGGTGTTATGTCATGGGGCGCTGGGCTGAGCATGCGGCAGCTGCCTTCGGGGAAGGGGCGCGCTGCTTTGCGGACAGTGCTGCCCTGTTGCGGGCTGTGCGCACCGATCTGCAGACGGTCCGGGAGGATTGCGGCGTGCTCATCAAGGGATCGCGGGCTATGGGGCTCGACGTGGTGGCGGTAGGCCTGATGGATGGGGTGGTGTCGCATGCTTCTTGATCTGGCGCATTGGCTGATTCGCTACGAACCGCGTTTTGCGGTGTTTCACTACATCAGCCTGCGGGCTATCCTAGCGATACTCACGGCCTACGTGGCGAGCCTGGCCCTGGGCCCATGGCTGATTGCCAGGTTGCGCCGCACCCATCTTGGGCAGGTGGTGCGCACTGATGGTCCCCAGGCTCACCTTGCCAAGAGCGGGACACCGACCATGGGCGGGTTGCTGATCCTTTTTGCTATTACCAGCGCCACCATGCTGTGGGCCGATTGGCACAATCGCTACATCTGGGTGGCTCTGCTGACCACACTGGGTTTCGGTCTGGTGGGGGCGGTGGATGACGCTGCCAAGCTGCGCAAGCGGCGCAGCATGGGTTTGAGTGCCCGGCAGAAGTATCTGTTGCAGTCGCTGATTGGCCTGGTGGCCGCCGGTTTTTTGTTTTACAGCGCCAGTCTGCCCCAGGAGACCACGCTGATCATTCCTTTTCTGAAAGAGGTGGCGATTCCCATGGGGGCGTGGTATGTGCTGCTGGCCTACTTCGTGATCGTCGGCACATCCAACGCCGTCAACCTGACCGACGGTCTCGATGGGCTCGCCATCGTGCCTGCCGTTCTTGTGGCGGGAGGGCTTGGTGTTTTTGCCTATGCATCCGGGCATGCCCGTTTCGCTGACTACCTGGGTATCCCGATCCTGCCCGGTACGGGTGAGTTGGCCATCTTCTGCGCCTCTGTGGTAGGTTCCGGCCTCGGGTTCCTGTGGTTCAATGCCCACCCCGCCCAGATCTTCATGGGTGATGTCGGTGCCCTGGCCCTGGGGGCCGCTCTTGGTGTGGTGGCCGTCATGGTGCGCCAGGAGCTGGTGCTGTTCATCATGGGCGGCCTGTTTGTGGCAGAAACCCTTTCAGTCATCATCCAGGTGGTCTCCTATCGCTGGCGGGGCAAGCGGGTCTTTCGCATGGCGCCGCTGCATCATCATTTCGAGCTCAGTGGCTGGCCTGAAACCAGGGTATGTATTCGTTTCTGGATCGTGACCGGGGTTCTGGTCCTGATCGGGCTTGCTTCGCTCAAGATTCGCTGACAAGAGATCAGATCATGGGGCATTGGGTCATCGCAGGGTACGGCAGCACAGGGCGCAGCGCGGCGCGTTTCCTTGCGGCGCGTGGCGAAAAGGCCATCGCTTTCGACGCCGTTGCTGCTGTGGCAGAAGATGACCTGTGCCCATTGCATGCCCAGGAGCCAGAGAACAGCCTGCGCCTGCGTCGTGCCTTGCGTGGTGCCAAGGGGTTGCTGCGCTCTCCCGGGCTCCCCATGTCCCATCCATGGGTGCAGGAGGCTGTCCATGCCGATGTGCCCATCATCGGCGATATCGAGCTTTTCGCCCAGCATGTGCAAGGGCCGGTGCTGGCGGTCACCGGCACCAATGGCAAGAGTACCACTACAGCTTTGCTGGGCGCCATGGCACGGGCAGGGGGTATCCAGTGTGCCGTGGGTGGCAATCTGGGTCCGCCGGCGCTGGATCTGCTCCAGGGGGAAGCCGCTGAGCTCTATGTGCTGGAAGTGTCGAGCTTCCAACTGGAGACGACCCATTCCCTGGCCCTGGAGGCGGGTGCTGTGCTCAATGTGGCGCCGGATCACCTGGATCGCCATGCCTCCATGGCAGAGTACACCGCTCTCAAGGCAAGGCTCTATGAACGCTGCCGCATGCCGGTGGTGAATCTGGATGATGCCGCGGTCAGCCGCATGGTGAGCACACACGGCATTGGCTTTACCTGCGGTATACCGCCGGGCCCTGTAAGCTATGGCATCGATCGCCACCGGGGTGAACCATGGTTCTTTTTGGGCCAGACACCACTCCTGCCCCTGTCGGTGGTGCCCCTGCACGGCAGGCATAACAGGGCCAATGTCCTGGCCGCCCTGGCACTGGGAGCTGCTGCCGGCATCGATCAGGAGAGCATGTATCGGGCCATCATGGATTTCAAGGGCTTGCCGCATCGCATGGATCGCGTGGCCACCATAGGGGGTGTCCAGTTCTGGAATGACTCCAAGGCGACCAATGTGGCCGCTGCCTGTGCCGCGGTGTGTGGTCTGGCAGAAGAGCTGGAGCAGGCCCAAGAAACGGCAGGTTCAATGTCCAGGGTCGTGCTCATCGCAGGCGGGCTGGGCAAGAATGAATCCTTCGAGCCATTGGCGCGCGCGCTGCGTCCTTTCGTACGGGTGGTGCTGGCCATGGGACAGACGGCACAGCAGATCAGCAGGGTCATGGTGGATCATGATATCCAGGCTGTGATCTGCCAATCCATGGCCGAGGCGGTGGAGCGGGCCGCGGCCCTGGCGAGACCCGGCGATCAGGTGATTCTGGCCCCTGGTTGTGCCAGTTATGATATGTTTAAGAATTATTTAGAAAGAGGGGAGGTTTTCTCAGCATGCGTGCGCGCACTGTCGGCGTAGAACTACAGACCGCGACTGCAGCAGGTCTTGATGCTGTGCTGCTGGCTGTGGGCAGTGTCCTGGTGGGCATTGGTCTCATTATGACCTTTTCGGCTTCCTATGACACGGCAATGTCCTGGACGGGTGATCCAGCCTATTTCCTGCGCCGTCAAATGGCCTTCCTGGCGGTTGGGCTCGCTTTGGGCATGGCGGTCTGGTCGGCGCCCATGCGCTGGTTCAGCCTGCTTGCCCCCTGGTGCCCCGTGCTGGCCCTGCTGCTGCTCAGTATTGTCCTGGCGCCAGGGTTTGGTGAAACAGTCAATGGCAGCCGCCGTTGGCTGGCCCTGGGGCCAATCATGGTGCAGGTTTCCGAGGTGGCACGATTACTGCTGGTGGTCTTCATGGCCGCTCATCTGGAACGCTATGCCGCCAAGGCAGATCTGCCGCCTGTGGCCCTGGCCCTGCCCATGGCGGTGCTCTGCGTGGCAGGATGGCTTTTGTTGTTGGAGCCTGATCTGGGCGCGCTGGTGGTACTCTGGGCGGTTGTGGCGATCATGTTGTTCGTGGCGGGTCTGCGTTGGACGCATCTCTTGTTTTTTGGGGTCTGTGGTTTTGCCGGACTTGCAGGTTTGGTGTGGCATTCCAGTTATCGCCTGGAACGCCTGCTGTCTTTCATGGACCCTTGGGCTGATCCATTGGGGCACGGCTACCAGCTGATCCACTCCCTGATGGCCATCGGCTCTGGAGGGCTATGGGGCAGTGGACTTGGAGCCTCCATGCAGAAACTGGCCTATCTTCCAGAGGCTCATACCGATTTCATCTATGCGATTTACGCAGAGGAAACAGGGCTTATGGGTTCCTTGTTGCTCTTGCTGCTCTATGGCGTGCTGGTGATGCGGATAGTGCGTGTCAGCCAGCGGGCCATGGTGGCGGGCTGGGGTTTTGCGGCCTATCTGGTGATGGGCATTGCGGCATGGTTCGGGCTGCAGACCGCCATCAACATGGCTGTGGCCATGGGGCTGCTGCCCACCAAGGGCCTCACCATGCCACTGGTGAGTTATGGGGGCAGCAGCCTGGTGACGTCCACCGTGGCGTTGGCCATGGTGCTGCGCATTGACCGGGCCATTCGTCAGGCCAAGGGGAGAACCATTTGAGCGCGATCGATGTGGTCATCGCAGCGGCAGGCACCGGAGGACATGTCTTCCCTGGCCTGGCAGTGGCCGATGCCCTGCGCCGGGAGGGGCAGAAGGTGGCCTGGCTGGGCACCTCCGTTGGCATGGAAGCCCGGTTGGTGCCCCAGGCGGGCATTGCCTTGCATGTGCTGTCGTTCCGGGGGGTGCGAGGACGGGGCCTGGGGCCCTGGCTCGCGCTTCCGGTGAGGCTGCTTGTTGCACTGGGGCAGGCGTTGACCATGTTGCATCGTCTGCAGCCCCGCACGGTTCTGGCTATGGGAGGCTTTGTGAGTGTCCCTGCGGGCATGGCTGCCCGATTGAGCGGCGTGCGTTTGGTGGTCCATGAGCAAAACGCCGTCGCCGGCCTGTCCAATCGGCTGCTGGCCCCCCTTGCCCATCAGGTGTTGATTGCCTTTCCCCATGCCTTCCCTGGTCGTCCCAAGGCGAACCTGGTGGGTAATCCGGTCCGGGAGAGCATTACGCATCTGCCCCCACCCCAGGATCGCATGGCGGGCCGCACAGGCCCCATCCGTCTTCTGGTATTGGGGGGGAGTCAGGGTGCCATGGCCTTGAATCGGCTGGTGCCCCAGGCGATGGCCATACTGCGAGCGGCTGGCTGCTCCATCGCTGTGCGTCATCAGTGTGGTGCGGGACGCCTGCAGTTTACCCAGGAGGCTTACGGTCAGCTGGCGGATGATGTGATGATCAGTGAGTTCATCACCGACATGGGCGAGGCCTATGCCTGGGCCGATCTGGCCATCTGTCGCGCCGGGGCATTGACAATCTGTGAATTGAGTGCCGCCGGGTTGGGGGCCATCCTGATCCCCTATCCCCATGCGGTTGATGATCACCAAACATACAATGCCAAGTGGCTTGCTGATCAAGGGGGGGCTGTGGTGTGCCCGGAAGCCGGGCTTACACCCCAGCAGCTGGCCGGTATCGTGCGGTCAGGCCATCTGGACAGGATGCACCTGCTTGCCATGGCCCGTGCCGCCAGAAGCCTTGCCAGACCAGATGCCTGTCGGGATATTGTCGCGGCGGTATGCAATGGGGAATAAACAGATGGGATCAGCCCTGTTGCAGCCACACCAGATCCAGAATGCCTGGTATCCCATGGGCCGAGTGCGACATGTCCACCTGGTGGGCATTGGTGGCCAGGGCATGGCTGGTATCGCCGAGGTATTGCTCCGGCTTGGCTATATGGTCAGTGGCTCCGATCTGCGCGTCGGGCCGCTCAGCATGCGGCTGGCCGCCATGGGGGCCGCCATCAGCATTGGCCATGTGGCGACACAGGCGGCCGATGCCGATGTGGTGGTCTACTCCAGTGCCGTGCCAAGGGACAATGTGGAGCTTGTCGAAGCCCGGCGCCGCCGCATCCCGGTGATTCCGCGCGCCGAGATGCTCGGTGAGTTGATGCGCTTTCGCCAGGGGATCGCGGTGGCCGGTACCCACGGCAAGACCACCACCACCAGCCTGATTGCGGCTTTGTTATGCCAGGCGGGACTTGATCCAACCTTCGTCATCGGTGGCCGGGTGCGGGGCATGGGCGTTCATGCCCGGGTGGGCAGTGGCGTACACCTGGTGGCCGAGGCCGATGAGAGTGATGGCTCTTTCCTGCGCCTCTCGCCACTGGTGGCCGTGGTCACCAACATCGAACCCGATCACTTGGAGAATTACGCCGGGGATTTTCAGCTGTTGCAGCGCGCCTTCGTGGAATTCGTGCATCGCTTGCCTTTTTATGGTCTTGCCGTGGTCTGCATCGATGACCCCATCATTCGCAGCCTGTTGCCCGAGCTGGGGCGCCCGGTGTTGACCTATGGCTTCAGCGAGGATGCCCAGATTCGGGCCAGTTCTGCTGTATTCAAGCAGGATGGTATGCAATTTGATGTCGCCTTTCCTGATCAGCCCATGAGTACCTTTGCCCTGCATGTTCCAGGGCGGCACAACATTCTCAATGCCCTGGCTGCCCTGGCTGTGGGCTTCGATCTTGGTTTGGATGTGGGACACATGGCCCAGGCACTGGCGGGTTTTTCTGGAATCGAACGGCGCTTGCAGCAGCTGGGCACCATAGCATTGCCCCATGGCGAGGTGACCGTGGTGGACGACTATGCCCATCATCCCACCGAGCTGCGCGCGGCATTGGAAGCGGTTGCCCAGATTCGGCCAGGCGAAAGACTGGTGCTGGTATTTCAGCCCCACCGCTATACCAGAACGGCCGCCCTGATGGCTGCCTTCGTGGAGGTGCTGGCTGCCGTTCCAGGGCTTGTGGTGTTGCTGGATGTGTATGCAGCTGGAGAATCAGCCAGCGCTGGCCTTGACAGCGATGATCTGCAGGCCTTATTGGAGAGCCATCATGTTTCGGTGGTGCGCATGACGGATGTGCCCCAGACCCTGGAGCGGCTGCCGGATGTGCTGCGGCATGGTGATACCGTCCTGGTCGCTGGAGCAGGGGATGTGGCGCAACTGGCGCCCGCCCTGCTGGAACGCTGGGGACAGGAGCGGGTTGAGCCATGACGGCTGTGAATCTGATCAGCGGTTTGCGTGGCCGGGGTTGGGCAGCCAAATCCCTGGCCGATCATGTTTCCCTGCGGCTGGGCGGTCGGGCGCGCTGGCTCTACCAGCCTGCCGACCTGGAGGATCTCCAGCATCTGCTGGCTGCCTGGCCAGAACATGAGTCGCTGTTCTTCCTGGGTCTCGGATCGAATGTACTGGTTCGTGACGGGGGTTTTCCTGGCCTGGTGGTGCTGATGCATGGTGCCTTGAATGGGATGCGCTACGAGGGTGAGGGGCGCTTTTATTGCGAAGCCGGGGTATCCTGTGCCCGGCTTGCCAGGCAGGCTGCCAGGGAGGGCTTTGGCCAGGCTGCCGCCTTCCTGGCCGGCATTCCTGGCACCCTGGGTGGTGCGTTGGCCATGAACGCCGGTGCCTTTGGTGGCGAGACCTGGTCTTTCGTGGAGGCTGTGGCCATGGTCGATCGCCAGGGACAGACTATCTTGCGCCATCGGGAGACGTTCACTGTTGGCTACAGGCGTGTGGAGGGTCTGTATGGGGCCTGGTTTACCGGGGCTTGGCTGCGCTTTCCTCCAAGCGATCCCCATGAGGGGCAGCAGGCGATCCGCCAGGTGTTGCGGGAACGGGCTGCCCGCCAGCCACTGGGACAGCCCAGCTGCGGATCCGTGTTCAAGAATCCCCCTGGCGAGAGTGCCGGGCGCCTGCTGGAGCAAGCCGGTCTCAAGGGATACCAGAGGGGTGGAGCCCGGGTGTCTCTCAAGCATGCCAATTTCATCACCACAAGCCCAGGCGCGCGTGCCGAGGATGTGGAAGAATTGATGATCCACATGCAGGAAAGTGTTGTGCGGCGCTGTGGCGTGCTTCTGGAACCAGAGGTGCGGGTTGTCGGGGAGGCGGCATGATGCCCTTCATGAGACGCTGCACAGATCCCCGGGAGTTCGGTCGGGTGGTCGTGCTGTATGGGGGTTCATCCGCAGAAAGGGATGTCTCGCTTGCCGGAGGGCAGGCGGTGCTGGAGGCCTTGCGCAGCCAGGGTATCGAGGCTGCGGCCCTGGATACAGGGCAGCGGCAATGGATCGACCAGTTCTTGCAAACACCATATGACCGGGCTTTCATCATGCTGCATGGCCGGGGTGGCGAGGATGGTACGATCCAGGGTTTTCTCCAGCAGCTCGGTATCCCGTATACGGGCAGTGGCGTGGCAGGATGCGCCCTGACCATGGATAAGGTACGCTGCAAGCAACTGTGGCAAGCCCAGGAGTTGCTCACAGCGCCCTTTGCCCTCGCTGAGTCGGCCCAGGATGGTGCTGCCATCGCGGCACGTCTTGGCTTGCCCCTGGCGGTCAAGCCCGCCCGAGAGGGTTCCACCATTGGCGTTTCCAGGATCGATCGACTGGATGATTTTGCCCAGGGATATGCATTAGCCAGGAAGCAGGACGAGCGCGTCCTGGTTGAACCCTGGCTGCGCGGCCAGGAGCTGACCGTGGCCGTGTTGCAGGAGATGGCGCTGCCGGTGGTACGCATCCAGGCACCAGGCGGGTGGTACGGTTATGAGGCCAAGTATCACTCCGCTGAAACGAGATATTTCTGTCCGGCTGGACTCGAGGCAGCCATGGAGGAGTCTGCTTGCCTCCTGGCAACCAAGGCTTGCCGAGCCTGTGACGTCACGGGATGGGCCAGGGTGGACATGATCCTGGATACCGAGCAGCGACTGTGGTTGTTGGAGATCAATACCGTGCCCGGGATGACCAGCCACAGTCTGGTCCCCATGGCGGCCCAGGCGGTGGGCCTGGATTTTCCTGCCCTGTGCTGGCTGATCCTGGAGAGCAGCCTGCCATGAGGCGTTATGTTGTTTGTCGTTTGGCACCATTGGAGATCGAATGGCAATGAGTACCATGGCTACCTCTGTCCGTATCCAGGCACAAGGCCGCGCATCTGCCAGGGCAGTGCACCCCATCAGTCAACGGCTGCTCATTGGTCTGGGGTTGTTGGAATGGATTGTGCTTTTTGCGCCACTTTATGGCTGCGTGGTCTTGTTGCGTGATGGTCTGCGGGTGTTGCCTGTGCGCAGCATGGTGATCACCGGCACGTTGCACCATGTGCGCCCCGAAGAGGTGCGGGTCATGGTGACCCCATTTGCGGGACAGGGGCTCTTGATGATGTCCATCGAGCGTGTGGCACAGGTGCTTTCCAGGCATCCATGGATAGAACACGTGACAGTAGCGCGCCTGTGGCCGAACCGCCTGCAGATCGCCATCAAGGAGCGCCAGGCGGCAGCCCGCTGGGGGGATGCCCTGCTCGATGAGCAAGGACGGCCTTTCCAGGCGCCTTCCCCCCCGCCGGATCTGCCCCGGCTCAGTGGCCCGGAAACAAGCAAGACCTTGATTTTCCAGCATTTTCAGTCTCTGGCCCGCCAGTGCCTGGCCTTTGGCCTGCATCTCGAGGCGTTGCATCTGGAAGCGGCCGCCTGGCGTGCCCGGGTCTCAGGCGTTGAGGTGCTGCTGGGCACGCAGGCCCCTCTTGCCGACATGACCACCTATCTGCAGGTGGTCTACCCCCTGGTCCATGCCCAACAGCCGCTGGTGGAGCGCATCGATCTGCGCTACCGGGGGGCCTTTGCCGTGCGCCTCAAGGCGACTGCACCCGATCACGGCACAGAGCGTGGCACCATGGCTCGGGGAGAGTCACTGATTCCTTTCCCCGGAGCCAAGGGGGCGGCGTGGCAGGAAGGACACGGCGAGCGTGTGTTTCCCATTGCCACAGGAGGAATGCATGGCCAAGAAACCTGAGCCAGGTATGACCGTGGCCCTGGATGTAGGGACCAGCCGGGTACGGGCGCTGGTGGGGCAATGGATACCCGGCGGTCTGCTCGAGATCCTGAGCGTCAGCTCCAAACCATGCACGGGCTTGCGCCGTGGGGCGGTGATCGATATCGATGCCACCGTCCAGGCCATCTCTGGGGCCGTGGCGGAGGCCGAGGCCATGGCGGACTGCGAGATTCATTCAGCCTATGTCAGCATATCGGGCACCCACATCCAGAGCCTGAACTCCAATGGCGTGGTGGCCGTGCGAGACAATGAGGTGCGGCGGGACGATGTGGACAAGGTGCTGGAGGCTGCCAAGGCCGTGGCCGTGCCGGCCAAACAGGTGCTGCATGCCTCCCCCCAGGAGTTCATCCTTGATGGCCAGGATGGCATCCGCGATCCCACCGGGATGTGTGGGGTGCGTCTGGAGGCCAAGGTGCATATCGTCACTGGCAATATCAGTGCTGCGCAGAATCTGCGCCGCTGCGTGGAGCACGCCAATCTGGCCGTGGATCAGATCATTCTCAGCCATGTGGCCGCTGCGGAAGCTGTGTTGACCGAGGATGAACGGGAGTTGGGTGTGTGTCTGGTGGATATCGGCGCGGGGATTACCGATCTCATCCTGTACAAGGATGGCGCCATTCGCCATACGGCCTCCATTCCTGTGGCAGGCTACCTGGTCACCAACGACATTGCCATCACCTTGCGCACCCCTCCGCAGCATGCAGAAGAGCTGAAGCTGCGCTACGGCAGCGCAGCGCCTGATCTGGTGGCCACGGATGAATCCATCGTGGTACCCGATCTGGCCGACCGCCCCGGGCGCCAGGTGCAGCATCGCCAGCTGGCGCAGATCATCGAGCCGCGCTATGAGGAACTGTTGGACCTGGTCTTCGCAGAGGCGGCCCATGCTGACCTGCTCAAGGGGCTGACAGCCGGTATCGTTCTGACAGGAGGAGGTGCAAAGATGGATGGCGTCGTGGGTCTGGCTGAACGACGCTTCCACTTCCCGGTGCGCCTCGGCACTCCCTTGCAGACCACCGGGTTGCATGAGGTGGCCCAGGATCCGGGTCTGGCCACGATCGTGGGTCTGGCGATGGTGGGGCGCCGGGCGATGGAAGAGGCGGCCACCGAGGCGTCCAAGCCTGGGGCAGGTTTGTTCCACAGGGTGCGTGGCTGGTTTTTGGGAAGTGCCTAAATCATCGGTTCATATGGTTTTTGTGGGCAGTGGAGGGGGTTATGGAGAATATCTTTGAAGTAACGGACGGCTATCGCGATGATGCCGTAATCCGGGTGATTGGTGTGGGCGGCGGCGGCGGCAATGCCGTGGAAAACATGATTCGCTCTGGCATTTCTGGTGTGGAATTCATCTGCGCCAACTCCGATGCCCAGGCATTGCGCATGACCAGTGCCCCTGTCAAGATCCAGTTGGGCAGCTCCATTACCAAGGGACTTGGCGCTGGCGCCAACCCCGAGATTGGGCGCCAGGCGGCCCTGGAGGATCGGGACCGGTTGTGCGAGGTCATCGAGGGCACCGACATGCTGTTCATCACCGCTGGCATGGGGGGTGGGACAGGGACCGGGGCAGCACCTGTGGTGGCCGAGGTGGCCAAGGAGTTGGGGGCGCTTACCGTGGCTGTGGTCACCAAGCCCTTTTCCTTCGAGCGTCAGAAAAGACAGCAGATAGCCCTTGAAGGCATTAATGTCTTGAGCAAATACGTGGATTCCCTGATCACCGTGCCCAACGAGAAGCTGGCCGCCGTGCTGGGCAAGCAGATCAGCCTGCTGGACGCCTTCAAGGCTGCCGATGGCGTGCTGCTCAATGCCGTCTCCGGTATTGCCGAGCTCATTACCCGGTCTGGTCTCATCAATGTGGACTTTGCCGATGTGCGCACCGTGATGGCAGCCATGGGGCCCGCCATGATGGGGGTGGGTTCCGCCAGGGGCGAGGCCCGGGCACGGGAGGCCACCCATGCCGCTTTGCAAAGCCCTCTGCTGGACGATGTCAATCTGTCCGGGGCCAAGGGTATTCTGGTGAATGTCACAGGAGGCAACAACATCACCATGGGTGAGCTCGAGGAGGTGGGTAATGCGGTCACCGAGATCGCGGCACCAGATGCCACCGTGGTTATAGGCATGGTCATCGAGCCAGAGATGACCGACGAGGTCCGGGTCACGGTGGTGGCCACAGGGCTTGGGGCCAAGGAGCGCGAGACGCAGCTGCGGGTCGTCTCTTCCACGAAGCCGACCTCCGAGAGTGACTACAAGGAACTGGAGCGCCCTACCGTGATCCGCAAGAACGGGGGCACATCAGATGAAAAGGAGTTCGAGCATCTGGACGTGCCCGCCTTCTTGCGCCGCCGCAACGACTTTTAATGGTCTAATCGAATTACGATGGCTTGAGGAGTGCGGCCACCGCTTCGCGCTCCTCAAGCAATTCGGCAACCGTTGCCTTTATGCGCTTGCGAATGGGTTCCTCGATGGCAAGATCGGGCACGATGTTGTAGCGGCCATCGCGGCATACCACGGGATAAGAGCAAAAGAGGCCGGTCTCGATGCCGTAGGAACCATCCGACGGAATGGCCATGCTGACCCAATCCCCTGGCGCTGTGCCCTGGACCCAGTCGCGCACATGGTCCATGATGGCCGAGGCCGCCGATGCAGCCGACGAAGCACCCCGGGCCTTGATCACCGCAGCACCGCGCTGTTGCACCAGGGGAATCATGGTGTCTTCCACCCAGCCATGATCCAACTGCGGCCAGGCGGGACGGTCGGCAATGAGGGCCTGGGTAACATCGGGAACCTGGGTGGCGCTGTGATTTCCCCAGATGGTCACGCGCTTCACCTCCCGGACCGAGCATTGCAATCTGGCAGCCAGCTGGGCCTTGGTGCGGTTGTGATCCAGTCTGGTCATGGCGCTGAACTGTTGGGGGTTGAGGCGTTTGGCGTTGCTGGAGGCGATCAGGGCGTTGGTGTTGGCGGGGTTGCCCACCACCAGCACTTTCACTTGGCGGCTGGCTACCGCATCGAGGGCTCGTCCCTGCGCGGAAAAGATGGCTGCATTGGCCTGCAGCAGGTCCTTGCGTTCCTGACCAGGGCCCCGGGGCCGGGCACCCACCAGCAAGGCGATATCACATCCATTGAAGGCTTCCTCCGTATCTGATGTGGTGACCACCTCCTGCAGCAGTGGAAAGGCGCAATCCTGCAGTTCCATGTGGACACCTTCCAGGGACTGGACTACCTGGGGAATCTCCAGAAGCCGCAGTGCGACAGGCTGTTCGCTGCCCAGCATGTCGCCTGCCGCGATCCGAAAGGCGAGCGCATAACCGATCTGTCCCGCAGCTCCGGAGATGGCAACGTGTAAGGGTTCTTTCATGGGGGCATACTCCTCAAGAAGGCGACGGACAAGATGGACAAATAGATGCAACCACACCTTGGGACAAGGAGGTATATCCAGGCGGAAGAGATGGCAGGCCAAGTAAAAGAAGCGCCTTGCAGGCGAGCAAACCTTGAGACCCAGGCGGCCCTGGTTCCAGCTGGATCGTATAACCGTAAACAGGCATGGCCTGCATGGTCGCCATGGCGCTCTCCGTAGAGACCCCTTGCAGGGTTAAGGGCTTGGTTGCAGTCGATTCAAGTCTAAATGTTGTTCGATGGCAGAAGGGCATGCCTGAAGCAACGTGAAATTATATATACGCCATGTGGAGAGACATGGCAAGCCCATAGTTCCCGGCATAAAGACCATAAAGGCTTTTCCGGGAACGGATCGCAAAGGGCCTAGTACAACCTATAGTCTGCCTTGACAGACCTGAATTTGCTTTCTATAATCTCAAAACTCAAAAGCTGAACCGTAAGAGTGAATCTTGCAACAGTGAACCTGAACAACTGAACCTAGAACTGAACCTAGATAAGCTTGAGATAAAACGCGACCAGGACTCCGGATGGCAGACGAGCCCATGTCATGGGCCGGGCGCAAATATCTATAAGGGGCACCTAAGGAGGATGAATCGATGAACTTTGCCTTTTCTGATGACCAGGAGATGGTTCGTGATGCAGCACGCCGACTGTTGTCGGAGCGCTCGACCATGGAGCGTGTCCATCAGATCATGGACGATCCCACGGCATATCACGATCAGCCATTGTGGGAACAGATGGCAGAGAATGGCTGGATTGGCCTTGCTGTGCCCGAGGAATACGGCGGCAGCGGGCTTGGTTATCTGGAAGCCTGTGTGGTGGCCGAAGAGGTGGGCCGGGCCCTGGCCTGCGTGCCCCTGGCCTCGAGCAGTTACCTGGTCACAGAGGCCCTGTTGCTCATGGGCTCGGAAGAGCAAAAAAAGCGCTATCTGCCGGAGTTGGCCAGTGGCCAGATGATCGGCGCGTTGGCGGTGGCCGAAGGTGGCCGTCTGGACCCTCAAGGCATCAGGCTCAAGAGCCAGAAAGACAAGTTGACAGGCACCAAGGACCCGGTGACCGATGCCTTGTGCGCCGATGTAATGCTTGTGGCGGCGCGTACCAGCGAGGGCAGCGATGGCATCAGCCTGTTTCTGGTGAAAAAGGCTGACGAACACGTCAAATGCCAGGCATTGCAGGTCATGGACCAGACCAAGCCACTGGCCAAGGTGGCATTTGATGGCGCCCCAGGAGAGCTTCTTGGTCCTGCCGGTGCCGGCTGGGCGCTTATCCAGCAGCTCTTCGATCGGGCTGCTGTGCTGTTGGCGTTCGAGCAGCTGGGCGGAGGCGACCATGCCTTGCAGATGGCTGTGGCCTATGCCAAGGAACGCTATGTGTTTGGTCGCCCCCTGGGTTCCTTCCAGGCCATCAAGCATCGCCTGGCGGATATGTTCACCAAGCTGGAACTGGCACGCTCCAATTGCTATTACGGTGCCTGGGCGCTGTCCAAGAACGCCCCGGAGTTGGGTGTGGCCGCCTGTCTTGCGCGGGTTGCAGCAGGTGATGCCTTCGAGTTCGCTTCCCAGGAAAACGTGCAGATCCATGGCGGCATTGGGTTTACCTGGCAGGCCGATCCGCATATGTTTGTCAAGCGAGCCCGGCACCTGGAATATCAGCTGGGTGATCGCCGCTTGTGGCGGGATCGCCTGATCACCAAGCTGGGTTACCCCAAGGCAGGCTGAGGCAGCGCATCTGGTAGGTCAAGAAGACATGAAGGAGGAACATACCCATGGATTTTGAGGATTCCCCAGAAGAAGCCGCGTTTCGCGCCGAGGCCAGGTCGTGGCTTGAGAAGAACGCCAAGCCCCGCGAGAAGAGCGGTCGAGGCCTTGGCTTGTTCGAGGAGCCCGGCGACGAAGCCAAGATGGTCCAGGAAGCCAAGGCATGGCAAGCCCGCAAGGCCGATGGCGGCTGGGCTTGCCTGACGTGGCCCACCGCCTACGGCGGGCGTGGCGTCTCACCCGTCCAGAGCGTGATCTGGGGACAAGAGGAAGGCAAGTTCGAGGTACCGCCAAACATCTTTGCTATTGGTATCGGCATGGCTGGCCCCACCATCATGTCCCATGGTACAGAAGAGCAGAAGCAGAAGTATCTCAAGCCCATGGCCCGTGGGGACGAGATCTGGTGCCAGCTGTTTTCCGAGCCCGGCGCCGGTTCCGACCTCGCCGCCTTGCGCACCAAGGCACAGCGGGATGGCAATGACTGGATCATCAATGGTCAGAAGGTGTGGACCTCAGGGGCACATTACTCGCGCTATGGCATCCTGGTGACGCGCTCGGATTTCACGGTTCCCAAGCACAAGGGGCTTACCTATTTCATCGTGGACATGAAAAGCCCAGGCATCGAGATCCGCCCCATCAAACAGATGACAGGTGGCGCCAACTTCAACGAGGTGTTCTTCACCGATGTGCGCATTCCAGACGCTAACCGTCTCGGCGAGGTGGGCCAGGGTTGGCAGGTGGCCATTACCACCTTGATGAATGAGCGCATGACCATCGGCGGCGGGGGTATGGGTGCCGGCTTCGGCCTGGCTGATCTGCTGAGCTATGTGTCGTCCTGCACGGCCTACGATGGTCGCTCTGCCATCGAGGACAGCCACGTCCGCCAGCGCCTCGCTGACCTCATCTGCCGCCTGCGTGGTCTCGAGCTGACCGGCAACCGCTTGGTGACGGCCTTGTCCCAGGGCAAGATGCCTGGCCCAGAGGGTTCGATCATCAAGCTTGCCATGGGCATCCTGCTTCAGGAGCTGGGAGCCTTCGGCATGGATATCTCGTGTGCCAACGGGAGCCTCTATGGCGAAGATGCGCCACTGAAAGCGCTGTGGCAATCCATTTATCTGGGTTCGCCGGCCATCCGCATCGCTGGCGGTGCCGATGAGGTGCAACGCAACATCATCGGCGAGCGTGTGCTTGGCTTGCCCACGGAGATCAGGGTGGACAAGGCCGTGCCGTACTCAGAAGTGCCCACGGGCCCCCGGGCTGCGGCCTGAGGCGTTGGGGCTTCAGGATTTTGGGCATGCCATATACCGCGCAACAGCCATGAGAGCAGGGCCGTTCCACAAAACCAGGAGTTGTTGTCTATGACCATGCAAGTGCCTCTGGAAAAGGATTATTTTCGCCTGCCATCCGGGGAACCAGGTGATCTTGGAGCGTTGCTGGGTTCCTACAGCCCTCAGACAGGAAAATATTTTTATCCACGCCGCAAGCTGTGCCCCATCACCTCGGGTCCGGTGGAGGATTGCGAGCTGCCTGCAAGGGGTATTTTATATTCCTGGACGTATGTCAAGGATCCGCGTATGGGTACCTTGAAAATGGGCGATCAAAGCGGCTATGGCGTGGGACAGATCGACCTGCCGGGTGGGGTGCGCATCCAGTCCATCATTCTTGGTCAACAGGGAGATTGGGAGATCGGCATGCCCATGCGACTTGCTTTCCAGCCAGTCAAGATGCCCAACAAACGCCTCGATGACAACATCGAGCACATGACCTTCTGTTTCGAGCCCGACAGGGCTTGAGGGCGCATGGGCAGCCTAATGAAGCGACAACAGGCTGTTGCGCTCCACAGTCGGCAAAGGAGATTCCGATGCCGATGATTATCTGCCCCGACTGCAGCAAGGAAATGTCAGATGCTGCACCTGCATGTCCAAATTGTGGACGCCCAAACTCGCCTCGGACGGCTACACCAGCGGAGCGTCCGGTAAGCATTCTTCTGGGCATCGGGATTCTGCTGGTGCCCCTTATCTTCGCTTGGTTCACGCTGCGTAAAGGATATTCCACAAAGGCAAGGGTGATTTCATTCACGTGGCTGCTTTTTAGCCTGGCCATTTTGGCAGCTCAAGATGGCGGTAAAAAATCTACTTCTTCAGGAAGTTCGTCGCAGTCCTCTAGGTCGCAGTCCTCTAGCAAGAACGAGGCGGCACCAGAAGCCTCTGCAATGCAGGTGGACATTCGGCAGCTTCTCGGTGACTACAATAGCAACGAGGTCGCTGCAGATAACCGCTATAAAGGAAAGCTTGTAGAAGTTACTGGGATCGTCGGTGACATCAAGAAAGACATCTTGGGCAACTTATATGTCACTCTTGGAACGGGAAAACAATTCGAAATCCCGCAAGTACAAGCCTTCTTTGATGACTCAATGAACAATCAACTTGGCAGTCTGCGGCAAGGTCAGAGGCTGACCGTAGTTTGCACCATTAAAGGCCTAATGATGAATGTGCTCGGTGAAGACTGCATCATCAGATAAAATCTAACAATTGTAAGGGTGCTGCCGTGCAGCAGGTAAGTTCTGGACCTTGGCACATCCTGTACAGGATGTGTTGTGCAGTCTGGCCTGGAACATAACACATAACCAGGACATTAAAAGGAGGGAGGCTATGCTTAAGGATGTCTATGTGATTGGCGTTGGCATGCACCCGTTTGGAAAACATGGGATCAGCACCCGGGACATGGCTTTTCATGCCGGTCAGCAGGCTCTGCAGGACGCCGGGGTGCCATTCCAGCAGGTGGGCGCCCTCTATTCCGGATATATCGGGGGCACCATGCTGGAGGGTGTCAGCTATGCCAAGGATTATGGGCTGACCGGTCTTCCTGTGGTGCATGTGGAAAATGCCTCGGCCACAGGGTCGAGTGCTTTTCGCGAGGCTGTGCTGGCTGTGGCCGGCGGCCATAGCGAGATAGCCATGGCGGTGGGATTCGATGACATGCTGACCTTGGGCATGCGCATGGGCATGATGGAGATGATCGAGGGGCCCAAGGTGGAACAGATCGTTCTGCCGGCTGCCTTTTTCGCTCTCTGGGCGGTGCGGCGCATGCATGACTGCGGCACCACGGTCGAGACCTATGCCAAGATCGCAGCCAAGAACTGGAATCATGCCCGCTTCAACCCCAACGCCCAGCGCCAGTCTGACCATGAAGTCACCCCCGAGGAGGTGCTCAAGTCCAACATGGTGGCTTATCCCCATACCTCCATGATGGCTTGTGCCGCCGGGGCGGGAGCGGCCTGCGCCATCGTGGCGAGCAAGGATGTGGCCAGAAAGGTGGCCAATGGGCGGCCTCTGGTGCGGGTGATCGCCTCCCAGATGCAGTCTGAAAGCTACACCGAAGGCCATGTGTTTCTGGGGGCTGTGGTCGGTCCCAGCGAACTTACCACCACCACCAGCAGGGCTGCCTATGAGCAGGCCGGTGTTGGTCCCGAGGCTATCAGCTTGGTTCATGTCCATGACGCCTTCCCCATTGAAGAGCTCATGTATTACGAGTTGCTGGGCTTTTGCGGCCCTGGCGAGGGAGACCGCCTGGTGGCAGAAGGGGCCACGGCCCTTGGCGGCCGCATCCCATTTTCCACAGATGGCGGCTTGATTGCCCGCGGCCATCCCGGGGGCCCCACGGGGCTTGCCCAGATCTGGGAATGTACCCTGCAGCTCCGCGGCCAGGCACAACAACGCCAGGTGCCGGGCGCCAGGATGGCACTGGCCCACATGATGGGCGCAGGCTCTGTCTGTGTGATTCATATACTGAGCAAGGAAAAATAGTCTGGAGTATGATGTCCCTCGCGAATACATCCCATACCATGATGGGTGGGGGCGGGTGCATCACCAGGGCAATGGTCAGGAAACAGTAAGGAGATCGATCTATGGCAGCAATCAAACCACCGGGCATTCCCATTGAGCGCGGCAAGATTCACGAGTTTGCCAACTCGATTCTGGATGACAACCCCATGTATCACGATACGGATGCCGCCAAGGCGGCCGGCTTGCCAGGCGTGGTGGCGCCGCCAACCTATCTTTCGGTGGCCGCCCACTTCACCAGCGAAGAGGAAATGTTCAGCCATCTGGCCAAGTTGAACCTGGATCTGCGTTTCGTCCTCCATGGCGGGCAGGAATATGAGTTCGAGCGGCCTATCTGCGCCGGAGAGACATTGACTCCCGAGATGGGGGAGGTGAAGAGCTATCAGAAGGAAGGCAAGCGGGGTGGGGTGATGCAATTCTATGAGATCCCCACACTGTTCAAGGATCAAAACGGCAAGGTCGTGGTCCGTGCCACAAGTACCATTATCCAGACAGGGGGAGTGGTGAAGGAATGAGCACTGTGGATTGGAAAAGCCTCAAGGAAGGAGAAGAGTTCAAGTTCGAGGTGAACGGCTTCACCCGGACACATTTCGTCAAGTACGCTGGCGCTGGCGGAGACTTCAACCCCATCCATCACGACGAAACCTTCGCCCGCATGGCCGGGCTCGAGAGCGTGTTCGGCATGGGCATGCTGACAGCCGGTGTTCTCAGCCGGGTACCTGCCGAATGGTTTGGACCCGCTTCGGTCAAGAAGTACACCGTGAGCTTTCGCTCCCGGCTGTGGCCCGATGACAATGTGACTTTCTCGGGCAAGATCGTCAAGCTCTATGAAGAGCAGGGCGTTCCCCATGCAGAACTGGAGATCTCGGCGGTGAACCAGAAGGGCGAGACCCTGATCAGGGGCAGCTCGGTGGTCCGTCCCTGGAATCCCAGCTAAGACGTGGTTGTTGTCCACCAGCAATCCTGGGCATGTCCCGGGTTGCTGGTGGTTCATGTCAGCTTGGGTTTGACGCTGGAGCCCGGGTTTCCCGGAGGTGCGCTTTTGGCCTGTGATGCCTGGGCGTTGGCTGCCTTGATGGAGAGGTAGGCCAGCAGCAGGAATACTGGCATGCCGGCACTTCGTGGGCTTGCATCCTCTGCTGCAGCTTGCAGTCAGCCCGCCGCGCCCCGTTGACTGTCGACCAAAAGCCAGTGTCGACCTGTTCGGCTGGCGGCGGGGGTTGTGGTACACTTCTGCTTTTGACCGCTGGGTACAACTTGAACGAGTGGCCTCTTTTCCTCGTTGGGCTTGGCGTGGTGGGCAGTGCCACGGCCCGGCTGCTGACCGAGCGCAGTGACTTTCTCGCCTCAAGGGCCGGGGTGCGTTTTGTGGTGCAGGGCGCGGCAGTAGCCGATGTGCACAAGATGCGCCCGGGATTCACGCCATCTTTCCCCTTGACCAACGATCCCTGGCAGGGTATCGAGGATCCTGCCGTGCGGGTCGTCGTGGAGTTGATGGGCGGCACCACCAGGGCACTCGATGTGGTGACGGCCGCATTGCGTGCCGGTAAGCACGTGGTCACGGCCAATAAGGCGCTGTTGGCCGAGCATGGCGAATTCCTGTTTCGGCTTGCCCAGGAACAAGGTTGCCTGCTGGCCTTCGAGGCGGCCGTGGCCGGCAGCATTCCGGTGATCCAGGCGGTGCGCGATGGCCTGGCCGCCAACACCATCGACGCCTTGGTGGGCATCATCAATGGCACCTCCAACTTTGTGCTCTCCAGGATGCGCACCGGCCAGCTTTCCTTCCAGGAGGCCTTGCAGGAAGCCCGTCGCCTGGGCTATGCGGAGCAGAATGCCGCCCTCGATGTGGATGGGCTGGATGCCGCCCACAAGCTTGCCCTGCTGGCGCGGGTGGCCATGGGGGTGCCCTTGCGGGCCAATGCCGTCCATACCGAGACCATCAGCCAGGTGACGCAGGAGGACATGGCCTTTGCCGAAGCGTTGGGTTACTGCATCCGCCAACTGGCCATTGCCCGCAAGACAGCCTGTGGCATCGAGCTCAGGGTGCACCCTGCCCTGGTGCGGCGCCAGCATCTCCTGGCCCATGTGGATGGGGTCATGAACGCCGTGCTGGTGCATGGTGATATTGCTGGGGCCACGCTCTATTACGGCGCCGGCGCCGGCGGCAACGCCACGGCCTCTGCCGTGCTGGCTGACCTGATTGCCCTGGGCCGCCAGACCGCCGGCTGGGCGGCATTGAGTCTGCCAAAGCCCACAGAAGAACGGCCCATCCTTCCCATGGAGCAGATCCAGAGCGCCTATTATCTGCGCATGCGGGTGGCCGACAGCCCGGGCGTGATGGCCTCGTTGTCCGCCATCATGGCCGAGCACGCCATCAACGTGGAGGCGATCATCCAAAAGGAGCCCTCCTGCGATGACGGCCATGTGCCCCTGGTGTTTCTCACCGCCGTGGTGCCTGAGGCGAGCCTGCAGGCGGCCTTGCGGCGCATGCAGGCCCTGGAGGCCGTGCTTGGCGCCATCCAGTGCATCCGGCTTGCCCCCGTGGAGACCCTGTGATGAATGACGATCTCACCGCCACCCAAGGTCTCATGGCGCACTTTGCTGCGGTGTTGCCCCAAGAGTTGGCGCCACTCTCGCTGGGCGAGGGCAATACTCCCCTGGTGCGCCTGCGGCACCTGGAAGCAACCCTGGCACACCCCATCACATGGTATGCCAAGTTCGAAGGCGCCAACCCCACAGGCTCATTCAAAGATCGGGGCATGGTGGTGGCTGTGGCCGCCGCCTTGCACCAGGGGCATCGCGCCGTGCTGTGCGCTTCCACCGGTAATACCTCGGCTGCTGCTGCAGCCTATGCGGCAGCAGCTGGCATGCGCTCGGTGGTGCTGATTCCCCATGGCGGCATTGCCCCGGGCAAGCTGGCCCAGGCCCTGGTCTATGGCGCCAGGGTGCTGGCGGTGGAGGGCAACTTCGACCAGGCTATGGCGCTGGTCAAGGAGGCTGGCCAGCGCCTGCCCATAGCGCTGGTCAATTCCATCAACCCCTACCGGTTGCAGGGCCAGAAAACCATCGCTTACGAAGTGACAGAAGCCCTCGGCGGGCCGCCGGACTACCATGCCCTGCCAGTGGGTAACGCCGGCAACATCACTGCCCATTGGATCGGTTACAGCGAGCTTGCCGGGTGTGATACGGCTGCCTGCAGCTGGTGCCGTGGCCAGTGTCAGGTGAAGCGCAACGGTCCAGCCAGCCGCCCGGTGATGCTGGGCTATCAGGCGGCTGGCAGCGCGCCCTTCATCCAGGGCGGCCCCGTGGCAGATCCCCGCACCATTGCCAGCGCCATTCGCATCGGCAATCCCCAGAACTGGGACAGTGCCCAGACGGTGATCCGGGAGTCCGGGGGCTGGTTTGCCGCAGTCACGGATGAGGCCATCCTGGAGGCCCAGGCGCTGCTGGCCAGTCACGAGGGCATCTTTTGTGAACCGGCATCGGCCGCAGCCATTGCCGGCGTGCTCATGGATGCCCATGCCGGGCGGCTGCGCGAGGGTGCGACCGTGGTGAGCACGCTCACCGGCCATGGCCTCAAGGATCCAGGGGCGGCACTCGCCGTGCACAATGTGCAGCCCACGGTGGTGTCGGCAGAAGCCTTTCTGGATCATCTCTCCTGCCTGCTGGAGCAGCCCTGACCATGGTGAAGGGACAGCAGGCCAGGTTGGCTGTCTCGTCCATGAGCCGGCACGCCACATGACAGAAGTCACGGAAAGCCATGACAGTCTCCTGGCCGGGCAGCAAGCCCCGGAGGATATGGCCTGCGAAGAACCCGTTTCCCAGACTGTTGGTTGGGTGAGTTGTCCCCGGCCATATGATCCGCTCATGGCAGGGCGGCTTGCGCCCCATTTTGGTCCGGTTGCGGCCCGGGTGCTGGCGGCACGCGGCGTCAGCGATCCTGCCAGCATGGATACGAGGCTGCAGAAGCTGGCGCGTATTCCCCGTGGCTTTGAAGAGGCGGTGGCCATACTGCTGGTTGCCCTGATGCGCCAGCAATCTATCTGCATCCTGGGCGATTTCGATGTGGATGGCGCCACGGCCACGGCCCTTGCCTGGCGTGGCTTGCGGGCTGTGGGCCTCGATGAGGTAAGCTATCTGATCCCCAGCCGCTTTGCCACAGGCCGTGGTCTTACACCCGAGATCAGCCAGAAGCTGATCGAGCTGCACCCGGATATCGTGCTGACGGTGGACTGTGGCATCACCAGCATCGAGGGTGCCGAACTGCTGCGGGCTGCGGGCATCAGGCTCATCATCAGCGATCATCATCTGCCAGGCGCGGCCCTGCCGGTGGCCGATGCGGTGGTGAACCCTCACGTGAGCAACATGGCAACCACACTGTGTGGTTGCGGCGTGGTATTCCACCTGCTGGCCGAGCTGCGCGCCGCCGCCCGGGCCAATGGCCTCTTTGCCGATGGTCGCGGGCCCCACCTGGCCTCCTTGCTGAGTCTCGTGGCGCTGGCCACGGTGGCCGACGTAGCGCCGCTGGACCAGCACAACCGTATCCTGGTGGCAGAAGGACTGCGCCGCCTGCGCTTGGGCCAGGCGCCGCTAGGCTTGCTGGCGCTGTGCCAGGTGGCGCAGCTGGACCACCGTACCGTCAGCAGCGGGGATCTTTCCTTTGCCTTGGCGCCGCGCCTCAACGCCATGGGCAGGCTTGGGGAGATGGCCGAGGCGGCGCGCTGCCTGATCACGGAAAACGCGCAGGAGGCCGTCATGCTGGCCGAGCGCATGGACAGCCTGAACCGCCACAGGCGACGCATCGAATCACAGATGACCAGGCAGGCCCAGGGGCAGGTGAGCAGGCTGCAGGCGAGCGGTAGGCTGCCGACGGGTCTTTGTCTGTATGACCCCCAATGGCACGAGGGGGTCACCGGCATCGTGGCCGCCCGTATCAAGGACACCTGGCAGCGCCCGGTGATCGCCATGGCCAAGACCGCCCAGGGACTGCTCAAGGGCTCCATGCGTTCGGCGCCCCCTTGGCATGCCCTCGAGATCCTGGAGACCATCGCAAGGCTTTCCCCAGGTCTGATGGCAGGCTTCGGTGGCCATGCCCAGGCGGCCGGGCTCACCCTGGAGCCGGTCCATCTCCAGGCGTTTGCGATGGCCTTCGACCAGGCCGCATGCTTGGCCTGTCGCAGCGAGGCACTGATCAGGATCGAGACTGATGGCGCTCTCCTTGCCCAGGAGCTTTCCAACACCACAGCCCTTGCCCTGGCTGCCCTGGAACCCTGGGGGGCAAGCCTGCCGCCGCCTGTGTTCGAAGGGGTATTCCAGGCGGTGCAGGTGGAGCGCAACTGGCGCCTACTGCGTCTGGCGCTCCATATGCCGGGGCTGCCCAGGGCGCTGGAAGCCCTGGTCTTCCGGCATACGGGGCCAGTCCCCCAGGCAGGTTCCACGGTGCGGTTGCTCTATGGGCTCATGCCCAATCCCAGTACTGTCGAGACCCTGCCCAGATTGCGCGTGGAAAGGTTGGAGGTATTGTCATGACAAACCAGCTCTCGCCCGGGGAGATCGACGAGGCCCGGGCGCTGTATGAGGAGCTGCTGGCACTGCGCTCTTTTGTGATGCAGGACTGCCAGCGCCGGCTCGACCAATGGTTGTCGCGGCTTGCCCAGTCGGACTACAAGACCAGTGCCGTCAATCTGGCCCAGTACCTGGCGTTGCGCCAGCGCGATCTGCGCCAGCTGCAACACGGTCTCATCTCCTGGGGGCTTTCCTCGCTGGGGCGCAGCGAAGGGCGCGTGCTGGCCAACATCGATGCTGTGACCGCCACGCTGGGGGCCCTGCTGCAGCGCGAAGACGCTCCGGCACGGCCCAGGGGCGAGGAGATGTTTTCGGGCGAGCACCATCTGAACCGACATACAGACACCCTGTTTGGTCCAAGGCATGCAAGAAGGCGCACGCGCATCATGTGCACCATGCCCACCGAGGCATCTGGGGATGTGAAGCTGCTGCAGCGCCTTCTGGAAGCAGGCATGGATCTGGTGCGCATCAACTGCGCCCATGACCAGCCAGATGTATGGTTGGGCATCATCGAGGCACTGCATGAGGCAGAGGCGCGCTGCGGCCACAGCGCACGCATCGTCATGGACCTTGCCGGCCCCAAGCTGCGCCTGGAAGAAGTACAGGCGCCGCCTGCGCTGCGAGCCCTGCGGGGCGATGCCATCTGGCTGACCGATGAACCCATGGACCAGACCTGTCCCCATCGCTTCCAGGCACGGCCATCATTGCCCGGCCTGGTGAACCACCTGCAGATGGGTGCGGCCGTATGGTTCGACGATGGCAAGGCAGGTGGCCATGTGGAGGAAAAGCAAGCGCAGGGCGCTTTGGTGCGTCTGACTACGGCGCCACCCAAGGGTTTCCGGGTGGCGGCGCACAAGGGGCTCAACGTCCCGGGGCTCGAGCTGGGGCTCGATCCGCTCACCCAGAAGGATCTTGCGGATCTCGACATCGTGGCGCGCCATGCCCATGTGGTGGGGTTTTCCTTCGTGCAGACGCCCCAGGATGTGCAGCGGTTGCAGCAGGAACTGGCCGCGCGGCTACCCAAGCCCTGGCCGGGGCTGATGCTCAAGGTGGAGACGGCCTCGGCCGTCTCCCACCTGCCGGAGATGATCATCACCGCAGCAGCGCAGCAGGATGTGGCGGTGATGATCGCCCGGGGTGATCTTGCCGTGGAACTGGGCTTCCAGCGTCTCTCCGAGATGCAAGAAGAGCTGCTGTGGCTTGCCGAGGCGGCCCATGTGCCGGTGGTGTGGGCCACGGCCGTGCTGGACCGGCTGGTGCGCCGTGGCGCGCCGTCGCGCGCCGAGGTGACCGATGCCGCCATGGGGCAGCGCTCCGAGTGCGTCATGCTCAACAAGGGGCCCTATCTGGTGGAGGCGGTCGCCATCCTGGATGATGTGCTCTGCCGCCTGGAGGGCCACCAGGGCAAGAAGACGCCCTGGTTGCGCGCATTGCATGCCTGGGCGATACCTGGATGATCCCAGGCCGCCGGGTGCGGGTGCTGGCATGGCGCCCAGGCAAGAGCGCCCCCATGATGACCTGCATGACAAGCTGTTCATGACTGCCTCATGTCATTGGGCCCAGCGCAATATACAGGAATACGCAGCAATGATTGCCATCTGTCAAGCAAGCCTCGTGGCCAAGCTGGCCGCCAATGAAGCCGCCGCCAGCATCCAGACGATCACCGGGCCCGTGGGCCAGTTGCCCAGTACCGAGACCGCCATGCCTGCCCCATAGCCCACCAGGCCGATGAGGTAGCCTGCCAGCAGGCCATGATGTGCCCGCCGGCTGCCCAGCGCCGGCATGATGAGGCTTGCAAACACGAGATAGACGCCCACCAGCTGCACCGAGATGGTCACGGCCGCTGCCAGGCACACATAGAATCCTGTCCCTTGCCGCCAGCGCCCATAGAACCAGGCGACCGCGATGACCAGGCCGGCAACGGCACACCACAGCGCCTGCTGGGGGCTTGTCCAGAGGATCTGCCCAGAAAGGGTTTCTTGCAGATGCCCGGCCCCCTCAGGTCCAGCCCCCACCAGCAGCAGGGCGGCGCAGGCCGCCAGCACGAAGATGCAGCCGATCAAGGCTTCTGCCACGTCGCCCCACCAGCGCTCCACCCAGCCCAGCAGCAGAGCCAGCGCCAGGGCGGGGCCGAAGGCCGCGGCCTGCTGGGCGAGCGTTCCTTCAAGGCCCATCATATGGCCGATCAGCACGCCCACACCCGCCACCTGAGCCACGGCCAGGTCCACGAAGACGATGCCGCGCCTCAGGATCGCCTGGCCCAGGGGAACATGGGTGAGCAGCACGGCACAGCCGGTCGCCAGCGGGATGGCAAGCAGGCTTGTGGTCTCGGCCAGGCTCATGGCGCCTTGGCTTCCTGTAGCAGCGCGTTCACCATGGTATCCAGCCAGCGCTGCAGCCCATCAACCTGGGGGTCGGGGGCGGCGGGCAGCGCCACGGTGCGCACCTTCCCCTGGCGGGCCAGCCAGCGCAGCGGGCTTTGGTCGTCGTAAGGGGCATGCAGGAGCAGCGCCCTGGGATGGTCGTGGATGAGCGACAACATGGCCTGGAGATCGCCGGGGCCGGGCGGCACGCCCGGCTTGGGCTCCAGTGTGCCCACATCCTGCATGCCCAGCCAGTCGATGAGGTAGACATAGCGCTTGTGGTATTGAATGACCGGCGTGCCGGCCAGGGGCTTGGCCTGTTCCTGCCAGCGCTCGATGGCAGCGTGCATGGCCTGGCTGAATGCCGAGGCATGGGCGGCATAGTTGGCCTGGCCCTGTGGGTCCAGTTGGGTGAGGCGCTGGGTGAGTGCCGAGGCCACGGTGAGCAGCAGGCGGGGATCGCTTGCAAAATGGGGATTGCCCTCGGCGTGCACATCTCCTGCGGAGCGATCGATGCTGGAGGGAACCTCCTTGAGAGCGACCGCCTGGCTGGCCAGGAACTGGCCAGGTCTGCCCGCCGCCACCCTTGGATTTTTGGCGCTGGCGGTGAGTCGCTCCAGCCAACCCGCCTCGAGGCCCGCTCCGCTGCACACCAGCAGATCGGCGCGGCGCACGGCGGCGATAAGCCCGGGGCGGGCCTCGAGGCGATGGGGGTCCTGGTTGGGAGAGGTGGCACTGGTGACCGCCACGCGCTCGCCGCCCAGGGCCATGGCGAGAGCCGCCCATTCGCTCTCGCAGGCAAAGACCCTCAAGGCTGCCGCCTGGCTGATGGGGGCCAGCAGGCTCATGATGACCAAAACGAACGATGTGCTTTTACGCATGCCTTTCTCCTGGTTGTGGGTGATGGGGTTGTCTTGCCGCATTCCTGGCTTCTTCCTGCTCAATGGCAGGGCAGGGGAGCAGCAGCCTGCTTTTCTTGTGCATGATCAAAAGCCATGGGCGCCATGGGCGCCCATGCTCATGATGTACTGCAGCCAGAAGGCGTTGGTCTGGTTGCCGGTGAGTTGGTGGCGGCCGTACTGCAGGCGCACCGTGGAAAACTCGCTGGGCAAGAACTCCACCATGGTGCTGGCCTGCCAGCTGCGACGGCGTTTTTCACCCAGCGCCTCGAACAGAGGCGAGTCGTCGCGCAAGACGGTGTCGTAGCGCACGCCACTGCGCCAGCGCCCGAAGACCCGGCCTGTGGCCTCGAGATACCAGCCCTGCGCATCGTCGCTCACGGGGATAGGCATGTGGCCGAAGCGGTATTCGCCCTTTTCATGGCCGAAGAAGTAACTCCCCGGCCAGATTCAAGTCTGGCGCATGTCCGGGCCCGCTGGGCTGCCATTTCAGAATGCCGTCGAGGATAACCAGCCGGTTGTTGCCCCAGAAGAATGCCTTGGCGTCATCAAGGGGGTCTGTCCCAGCCATGGCAAGGGGATGGTCGATATCCTCAGCGTCCAGTTCCCGGCCCTTGGCTTTGATGAATACGCCAGAAACCCCGGCACGCCACGAGACCGTAGTACTGATGTCGCTGCCCACATGGGCAACATCAACCATGGAGCCTGGTTTGTTGCCCATGCGCTCGGCGGGGAAGCGATCGCCCTG
>WOZS01000059.1:39877-55794 GCA_011620135.1 Gammaproteobacteria bacterium | reverse complement strand
CCTGTGCAGCGCCGCAGCTATTCCAACACCCTGATGCAGCTCGACAGCCAGCCACTCACCAATCTGGGCACCCATTTGTTCTTGGAAGTGGATCCTTCGTCGGGCAATACCAGGCAGGCAGATGCCCGGGTCTCCTATCAGCCCTATGAGGGGGCCACCCTCACGGGAGGCTACCGGCGCAACGAAGACATCCCCCAGACGCTCACCCCCTCCGATCCACTGTATTTTTCGCCATATCTGCAAGGACTATGGCGACCAGGGGCCACCATCGAGGAGATGGATGTCTCGGCAGCTGTTCCAGTGACTCACAGCCTGAACCTGGTGGGTCGCTGGTTTCATTCCCTCAAGGAAGATACCGATCTGGAGATGTTGGCCGGTGCCGAGTACCGCAGCTGCTGCTGGGCGGTGCGGGGCGTATGGCGCCGCTATGCCGATGCCGCTGGCATCAATTCCAAAACCAGCTCCGCCTTCTATGTGGAGTTCGAGTTGACGGGCTTTACCACGCTGGGCGATCAGGTCACCGATCTGCTGGGCCGCTACATCCCTGGCTACAAACCCCTCTGATGATTGTCTGTCGTATCTCTTCCCCGATATGGCAGCCATTGCCCATTTCATGAGGCATGAATATGAGGAATATGAGGAAAGTGACTTTGCAACACGCCATTGGGTCTCGATGGATTTCATGTGGGCTTGCGGGCCTGATCCTGTGCAGCCTGCTTCTGTTTCATGGGGTGACCCAGGCCGCACCCAAGCCCCTGGACAGGGTGTTGGCCGTGGTCAACGATGGGGTCATTCTGGAAAGTGACCTGAACCAGGAGATGCGCAACATCGAAAACCAGTATCGCTCCCAGGGCATGCCGTTGCCCCCCCGGGAGGTACTGCGTCGCCAGGTACTGGAGCATCTGATCATGGTGGAATTACAGGTACAGCGCGCCCAGCAGGCTGGTCTTCGTATCTCCAACGATATGCTCAACGAGGCGGTTTATACGGTGGCCCAGCGCAACCAGATGGATCTGTCCCAGTTTGCCAGTGCCCTGGAGCAGGAAGGCATCGACTATTCAGCCTTTCGGGAACGATTGCGCAAGCAGTTGCTCCTGGAGCAACTGCGCAGGCAGGATGTGGCCGCCAAGATGAAAGTGACCGACGAGGAGGTGGACAATTATCTGCGCCAGCAGCTGAAGAATCAGGATCAGCAACCTTCCGAATTCCATATCCGCCATATCCTGATCGGTGTCAGCGAGCGCGCTTCCCCGGCAGAAATCACGAAGAAGGCTGCTTTGGCCAAGCGTATTCACCAGGAATTGGTGCAGGGGGCTGACTTTTCCCAGACAGCGGTGCGCTATTCCCAGAGTGAAACCGCATTGAACGGCGGTGATATGGGATGGCGCCCCATGAGCGAGGTGCCGCGCCTGTTTGGCGAGCGACTGGGGTCGATGCGCGCCGGGGAACTCAGCGATGTGATCCGTAGCCCCAGTGGTTTTCATATTTTCCAGCTGGTGGAAAAGCGCAATGCTGCAGAAGCCAGCACCATCCAGCAGATCCATCTGCGCCAGATTCTGGTGCGCATCAATGAGGTGACCAAGGCAGCCAATGCCGAGGGGTTGTTGCTCCATTTGCGCCAACGCATCCAGAATGGCGAGCCCTTTGGCGTGATAGCCAGGCAGTATTCAGATGATAAATCCACCAGCGCCAGCGGGGGTGACATGGGCTGGATTGCAGCCAACGCTTTGCCTGAGGTCTACCTGGAGCATGTGACCAAGCTTGCCGAGAACGAGGTGAGCGAGCCTTTTGCCACGCCGGATGGCTGGGTCATGGTCCAGGTGGTGGGCCAGCGCAGAATGGACAACACTCAGGATGTGCGGCGTGAGCGAGCCCGCCAGGCGCTGATGCGCCGCAAGCTCGAGGAGGAGACCGAACTCTACCTCAGGAGGTTGCGCGACGAGGCCTATGTGGAAATCAAGGACCCAACCCTGAAGCCAGGATGAACGGCCTTCCCAGTCGCCTGGTGATCACCCCGGGGGAGCCAGCAGGTATAGGCCCGGATGTGTTGTTGGCATTGGTGCAACAGCAGTTGTCCTTTGAGGTGGTGGCCCTGGCGGACCCCGTCATGCTGGCGGAGCGCGCTGCTTTATTGGGCTTGCCGTTGCAGTGCCAGTGCATCACTGCTCATGCCCCGCGGCTGATCGCCCCACCGGGCGTCCTGCGAGTGATCCCTGTGCCATTGCCCAGCGCAGTGGCCCCTGGCATCCCCCAGCCCGCCAACAGCCCCACGCTGCTTGCGGTGCTGGATCAGGCCTTGGCCATGTGCCGGGATGGGCTGGGCGATGCCCTGGTCACAGGACCTCTGCACAAGGCCGTCATCAACCAGGCTGGTATGGTCTTCCATGGCCATACCGACTATCTGGCCGAACGCACGGGGACGAGACGGGTGGTGATGATGCTGTGCACCACAGGGGCTACCGGCGTATTGCGGGTGGCCTTGGCCACCACCCATCTGCCTCTGCGGCAGGTGCCCGATGCCCTATCCATATCCATGTTGCTGGAGACCATGCAGATCATTGACCACGACATGCGTACCAAGTTTGGTCTACCTGGCGCGCGCCTGCTGGTGCTGGGGCTCAATCCCCATGCTGGCGAGGAGGGCGTGCTGGGTGATGAGGAACAGCGCATCATCGCTCCTGCTCTTGTTCAGGCCCAAGCCATGGGATTGCGCGTCACAGGCCCCATCAGTGCCGACAGCGCCTTTGTGCCCCACAGGCTCAGGGATTGTGATGTGGTGTTGGCCATGTACCATGACCAGGGCCTGCCTGTACTCAAGCATATGGGATTTGGTCAGGCCGTGAACGTGACGTTGGGTCTGCCCATCATTCGCACCTCGGTGGATCATGGCACCGCCTTCGAGTTGGCGGGTTCAGGACGAGCCGACGCGGGCAGCCTGCGGGCAGCCTGCATGCAGGCTGTGCATATGATCCATCATGCCAGGAAGGTCACGCCATGGGCCGGCGTCTAGGCCAGCATTTTTTGACCGATCGGCAAGCGCTGCGCCACATTCTCGACGCAGTGGCGCCAAGCCGTGACGACTGTCTCCTGGAGATCGGGCCGGGTCGTGGCGCGTTGACGACCCATCTTTTGGGCCATGTGGCGCGCCTCGATGCGGTGGAACTGGATCAGGCGCTGGCGCGCACCTTGCAAGAGCGCTTTGGGAGCCGCCTGTGTTGCCACAACACCGACTGCCTCACTTTCGATTATGTGGCCCTGTCCAGGGCATATGGCCGGCCCTTGCGCATCGTGGGCAACCTGCCCTATTACCTTTCGTCTCCTTTGCTGTTTCGTCTCTATGGGCAGATCGACCACATCGAGGATATCCATGTCATGCTGCAAAGGGATTTTGCCGAGCGCTTGGCGGCCCAGCCTGGATCGCGGCAATATGGTAGACTGAGTGTGATGTCGGCTCCTTGCGTACAGGCGCACATTCTGTTTCATGTTCCACCGCGCTCGTTCGCGCCACCACCCAAGGTGGCCAGCAGCTTCGTGCGCCTCATCCCGCTGCGCTGTCCACCTTTTCCCATGGATGACCCGCAGCGCTATGCCGCGGTGGTGGCCAGGGCCTTTCAGCAGCGTCGCAAGACCATGCGCCACACGTTCAAGGCGTTTGTTGATGTGGATCAGTTGCGCGCCTGCGGCATCGAACCCACCCAGCGACCAGAAGAACTGCCCCCTGAAGCCTTCGCGCGCCTGGCCAATGTGGCCGATCCCCTGTAAGCAGTCTATATAGAGTACCTATGTCCACCTATGCGATCGGCGATGTGCAAGGTTGTCTGGATGAGCTGCAGGCCCTGCTGCACGCCATTGCTTTTGCTCCCGCCAGAGACCGGCTCATTTTTCTCGGGGATCTGGTCAATCGCGGCCCGCAATCCTTGGAGACGTTGCGTTTCATCAAGAGCCTGGGTCAAGGAGCCATTACCCTGCTGGGCAACCATGATCTGCATCTGCTGGCCCTGGCGCTGACCAATGGCAGTACCCGCAACGAGGCGCTGCAATCCTGTTTGACGGCAGAGGACCGGGAGGAATGGGTTGAATTCCTGCGCCACTGTGCCCTGCTTCATCATTTTGCGGAATTTGATGTGACTGCCGTGCATGCCGGTCTCTATCCAGACTGGTCCTTGGACGAGGCCATGGAGCTGGCCCATGAGGCTGAGCATTGTCTGCGTGGCCCCAAGATCGGTCGGTTTCTCAACAGGTTGTATGGCAATCGCCCCGACCGCTGGTCGTACCGGCTCAGTGGTGTGGATCGCTGGCGGTTTCTGACCATGACCTTTACCAGGATGCGTTATCTCAAGGAAGGCTCGGTGTTGGACTTTTCCTGCAAACAGGCGCCGTCCCAGGCCCCGGAAGGCCTTGAGCCATGGTACATAGCGCGCCGCAAGCGCCAGGAAAACGAGGACTCCGTCATCGTATTCGGTCATTGGTCCACATTGGGGTCTGCGGTGCAAGGACGCCTGGAACCCTATCAGGTCTACCCCATCGATACAGGCTGTGTCTGGGGGGGGATGCTTTCCGCCTTGCGACTGGACACCCTCTATGCACCAGAGGCCCTTACCCAAGTGCCCTGTAGCCATTTGTCAGCAGCAGTGCGCTGAGCGTCCCGCCCAGGCTTACCCAGGCCAATGGCATGTGTGGCTGGATGAAAGCCCACACGGCGGCGCCACAGGCCCCCAGGGTCAGCAGCATCGTGGTCTGCGCACCCCTGGCGATGCCGGCAGTTCGCCTGGTGCGCTGTTGCAAGATCTGCTCGATGCCAGGCAACGATTCCAGCGCCTCGATGGCCGAGGTCAGCCGTTCGGGACAATCCGCCAGGATCCCCATCCAGGCTGGCATTTTTTCCTGAACGCATTGCCATATGGCGCGAGGACCACTCTGCTCGGCTGCCAGGCGCTCCATCCAGGGTTTGGTTTCGGCCCACAGATTCATGTGGGGGCACATGGTGCGCGCGATGCCCTCCAGCTGAAACAGTGTTTTTTGGAATAGGATCAGGCGCGGCTGGACCTCCATCTCAAAGCGCCGCGCTGTTGCCAGGAGGCTCATCATCATCTCGGCAGGAGAAACATCCTGCAATGGCCGGCTCAACACAGGCTCCAGCATGGTACGCATGGCAGCCTCGAAGTCGGTGATCGAGGTGTGGGCAGGCACCCAGCCCGAGCTCAGGTGCAGCTTGGCCAGGCGATGATAGTCCCGCCGGTACAGGGCCATGAGGTTCAAGTTCAGATAACGCCTGTCGTTCTCCGTGAGCTGCCCCACGATGCCGAAGTCCACGGCAATCAGGTAGGGTTGCCCATCCTTGTGGCGCGCCACAAACAGGTTGCCGGGGTGCATGTCGCCATGAAAAAAGTTATGGCGGAAAATCTGCTTGATGAAGACCTCGATGCCAATGCGCATCACCGTTTCCCGCTCAAAACCCTGGGCATCCAGCAGGGCCAGGTCTGACAGAGGCACGCCATGGATGCGCTCCATCACCAGGCATTGGGTGCGTGTCCAGTTCCAGATCACCTCGGGGACATAGAACACCGTGGAATCGGCAAACAGGCGCCGCATGCAGCTCATGTTGGCGGCCTCCCGGGCCAGATCCAGCTCGGCTTGCAAGGTGGCCTCATAGTCGCGTACCACGGCAAGTGGCTTCATGCGTCGGCCCTGGGGACCGGAGCGCTCCAGAAGGCGGGCCAGCAGTTCCAACAGATCCAGGTCGCGGCGCACGATACGCTGGAGATCGGGGCGCAGCACCTTGACCACCACCTCACGGCCATCGTGCAGCACAGCACCATGCACCTGGGCAATGGAGGCCGAGGCCAGTGGTACGGGATCGAAGCGGGCGAACACATGGGCCAGCGGGCAACCCAGAACTCTGGCGATCATCTCCTGGGCCTGCTCGCCGGGGAATGGCGCTACCCGGTCCTGGAGCTTTGCCAGCTCGTCTGCCACCTGGGAGGGCAACAGATCGCGCCTGGTGGCCAGCATCTGCCCCAGCTTGATGAAGACAGGCCCCAGTGCCTCCATGGCAAGCCGCAGCCGACAGGCCAGGGGTTGTTGACGACGCATGAGCAGCTGCCAGCCAGGTAGTATGGTGACCAGCCGCAGCACCGGGACGATGGCCAGCAACTCATAAAGCCCGAAACGCCACACCACTGCCTGGATGCGGAGGAGGCGCACCGCCATGCCCGCAAGGCGCGGGGCCATCATGCCGATTCAGCTACCCCGGGGTTTGCGGTATGCATATCCTGCAGTTGTTGCTCCAGGATGACAAGGCGCTGTGAGCAAACGGTCGCCTGGGTCGGCGTGGCGCACCAGCCCCACTCCCAGGTGGCGGCCTCGGCCATCTGGCGCAGCAGGTGGAGCCCCATGCCACGGCATCTGCCTGCCATGAGAGCCAAGCCATGCCCCAGCACGCCATCGAGATGCAGCGGCCACCCCAGGCCCTGCCGTGCAGTTGCCTGAGCCAGGCAGCGCATGTCCTGCATGGCCTGGGCATCACCCGACCAGCGGGCCTGGGGCGGCATGTCCCAACCCAAAAGACTGGCCAGGATGGCGGGTACTGTGCCCATCAGGCGCAGCCTGGGGGGATGGCTGTTCTCATCGTCTCGCAACAGCAGCCTGATGCCCCGGGGGCCGGCGCACAGCAGGACCGTACAGCTCAGATCCTCGCAGCACAGGGCCACCATGGTTCCTTCAAGCCGCACGCAGGCAGCCCGGGCGCTGGCGGAAAGCCGTACTGCCCGTTGCAGGGCTGCTTCCACTACAGCCAGCAGAGCAACGCCTTGATGGGCTTCATGGTGCTGCGGCCTTGGATGACTCATATCCGAAAACCGCGGTGTATGGCCACGATACCCAGGGCCAGGTTGTAATAAGTCACATCCTGCAACCCGGCGGCACGCATCATCACAGCAAGGCTTTCCTGATCAGGGTGGCGGCGGATGCTTTCTGCCAGATAGCGGTAACTGGACGCATCGCTGGCCACCAGCCGGCCATAAAAAGGCAGGGCCGCGAAGGAATACCCATCATAGAGTCGCCGCACCAGATCATAGCGGGGTTTCGAGAATTCCAGGATCAACAGCCGGCCACCCGGGCGCAGCACCCGGCGCATCTCGGCCAGGGCGGTTGCCTTGTGGGTCATGTTGCGCAACCCAAAGGCCACTGTGACCACATCGAAGGTGCACTCAACAAAGGGCAGCCGTTCGGCGTCAGCCTGGACATAGGTCACAGGCGCTGTAATCCCTTTGTCCAGCAGCCGGTCGCGCCCCCAGGCGAGCATGCTGGCGTTGATGTCCAACAGCGTGACCAGCCCCTGCCGCCCCACATGAGAAGCCAGTTGACGCGCCAGGTCGCCGGTGCCGCCTGCCACATCCAGAACGCGCTGTCCCGGCAGGGCCCCTGCCAGGGTCACGGCCCAGCGTTTCCACAGGCGATGCAGGCCCAGCGACATGAGATCATTCATGATGTCATACCGGGAGGCAACCGAGTCGAATACCTCCTTGACGCGCTCGGTCTTTTCCTCTGGTGGCACCTCGGTGAAGCCAAAGTCGCTCTTGGTGCCGTGATAGGGTCTCCAGATGGAGCCGCGCCTGGTCATGGTGTCCACCTCTGGGCACGCTGCAGGGAATCCAGATAGCCCTGCCAGTTTTTGGCCTGGTTTTGCCCCAGTTCGTGCAGCAAAGCCCAGCTGTACAGCCCGGAGCTGTGTCCATCGTCAAAAATGAGTCGAACGGCATAATGTCCCACAGGCTCTACCGTGGTAATGGCCACGTGTTCTTTCCCAGCAGGACGCAGGGCTGGGCCACCATGGCCACTGACCTCGGCCGAGGGCGAAAAAACCCGTAGGTATGGCGCCTCGAGGCGGAAGACCGCGCCATCGGCGAAGGTCACCTCAAGGACACGGGAGCGGCGGTGCAGATGGATACAGGTGGGCTGGGGAGACATCGCGCACCTTTACAGGATGTAATGGGTCAGTTCCTGCTGTTTGAGCAGCGCGCCCAGATGCGCTTCCACGTAGGCGGCATCCACCACCACCAGTGCGGGACTGGCATCGAACGAGACTTTTTCCAAAAGCCGTTCCAGCACGGTGTGCAGCCGACGCGCGCCGATGTTCTCGGTGTTCTCGTTGACCTCATAGGCCACCTGGGCGATGCGCCGCACGCCATCGGGGGTAAACTGCAGATCGAGCCCTTCTGTGGCAAGCAGGGCCTGGTACTGTCTGGTGAGTGCTGCATCGGGTTCGGTGAGGATACGCACGAACTCCTCGATGTTGAGCGAGGTGAGTTCCACGCGGATGGGCAGCCTGCCTTGCAGCTCGGGAATCAGATCGGATGGTTTGGTGAAATGAAAGGCCCCCGAGGCGATGAACAGGATGTGATCGGTGCGCACCATGCCGTACTTGGTGTTGACGGTGCAGCCCTCCACCAGCGGCAACAGGTCGCGTTGCACGCCTTCCCGGGAGACATCGGCACCCGAGAAACCGTCGGCGCGACGGCAGATCTTGTCCACCTCATCCAGAAAGACAATGCCGTTTTCTTCCATGTTGGCCAAGGCACGGCTTTTCACGTCCTCTTCGTTGATGAGCTTGCCGGCTTCCTCTTCCACGAGCAAGGTTCTTGCCTCGCGCACCTGCATGGTGCGTTTCTTGGCCTTACCGCCTCCCAGGCTGCGAAACATGCTCTGTAGCTGATTGGTCATTTCTTCCATGCCTGGCGGGGCCAGGATATCGATACCGATGGGTCGTGGCTGGACCTCGATATCGATCTCCTGGTCATCCAGCTCTCCACTGCGCAACCGGCGGCGCAAGCCTTCCCGGCCGCCACCCGAGGCGCCTTCTTCCATCAAGCCACCCCAATGGCTTCGCGGCCCAGGAGCCAGTGCCTCCAGGATGCGCTCCTCGGCCAGGGCCATGGCGCGCTCTTGGACCTGATCCATCTCCTTTTCCCGGGTCATCTTGATGGCGATGTCGGCGAGATCACGGATGATGGAGTCCACCTCCTTGCCCACATAACCCACCTCTGTGAATTTGGTGGCCTCCACCTTGATGAAGGGCGCGTTGACCAGTCTGGCAAGACGTCTGGCAATCTCGGTCTTGCCCACGCCGGTGGGCCCGATCATGAGGATGTTCTTGGGGGTGATCTCGGCACGCAGTGGTTCGGGCACCTGCTGGCGTCGCCAGCGATTACGCAGCGCCACCGCCACCGCCTTCTTGGCGGCATCCTGACCGACAATATGGCGATCCAGTTCCTGGACAATGGCTTGGGGTGTCAATGTAGCGGACTTGTTCACGCCAAGAGCTCCTCGATCAGTACCTGGTGATTGGTGTAGATGCAGATGTCGGCCGCGATGTGGATGGCATGCTCCACGATCTGCCTGGCCCCAAGGGAGCTGTGCGCCAAAAGCGCACGCGATGCCGCCAAGGCATAGGGCCCCCCGGAGCCGATGGCGATCACGCCGTCTTCTGGTTCGATCACATCGCCACTGCCGGAGATCAGCAGGGAATGGTGGGCGTCGGCCACGCACAGCAAGGCATCCAGCCTGCGCAGGGCGCGATCGGTGCGCCAATCCTTGGCCAGTTCCACGGCCGCACGCAGCAGTTGCCCCTGATGTTCCTGCAATTTGCCCTCGAAACGCTCGCAGAGCGTAAAGCCATCGGTGGCACCACCAGCAAAGCCAGCCAGCACCGCGTCATTGCGCAAGCGGCGCAACTTGCGGGCATTGCTCTTCATGATGGTGGCCCCCGTGGTCACCTGCCCGTCTGCCGCCATGGCCACATGTCCATCCCGGCGCACGCAGATCACGGTGGTGGCATGCCATGCAGCATGCGGTTTTATGGAATGATCATTCATTTTTTCACTATACCATTGCTTGCCAAGACGCGCAGGCCCGCCTGCAGCGCTCAGGAACGGGAGCGCCGCCTGGAGCGGGGGTGGGCCTGGTCATAGGTCGCCGCCAGATGCTGGAAGTCCAGGTGGGTATAGATCTCTGTGGTGGCCAATTGGCTGTGCCCCAGCAGCTCCTGGACACTGCGCAGGTCGGCACCGGATTGGACCAGATGGCTTGCACAGGCATGACGCAATTTGTGGGGATGGAGCCTGTGCAGCAGGCCCTGGCGCTCCCCAAGGGCGGCCAGGCGTTGTTCGATGGCCCGTCTGCCCAGTCTGTATCCACGGATGCTCACGAAAACAGCCGTCTCTCCAGGTCTGGCCCATATGGCACGCAGGGGCCAGTACCTGGCCAAGGCCTCGGCCGCCTTGCTGCCATAGGGCACCAAGCGTTCCTTGGCCCCTTTGCCATGGACCACATGACAGATGCGCTCTGTGGCATCCATGTGGGACAGATCGAGCCCCGCCAGTTCGGCAAGCCGCAGCCCCGAGGCATAGAACAGCTCAGCCATGGCCCGGTCCCTGACCAGAAGGGGGGGGCTATTTTCCGTGGGGCGGCTGTCCAGCAGTGCCGCTGCCTCATCGGGGTCAAGTGTTTTGGGCAGATGACGGTGTACTCTGGGGCCACGAATCAACTCGGCCACATTGCTGGCCAGATGACCTTCTGTCTCCAGGAAGCGCAACCAGGCACGCACTGCGGCAAGCATGCGCCGCAGTGTTCGGGGTGAGAGCCCCCGTTGGGTCCCATCGGCCAAAAAAGCCCGCAGCTGGGTGCTTTCCAGCTGCTCCCAGGAGGTCAGGCCGTGTTGCTGCAGCCATTGGCTCAACTGCGTCACATCGCGCAGATAGGCCTGCAGCGTCAAGGGAGCAAGGCGGCGCTGTGCACCAAGGTGATTGGCAAATGCCGCCTGCTCCAGCTCATTGAACATCAACTCTTGCTGACCTGCTCGATGGTCTCGCGCAACCGGATGACCTCTTTACCGACCAAAATACCACGGCCATTGATGATGTCACGCCGACTCCATTTCTTGCCATAGTAGGCAGCGGCCGCCTCATCGTCGATGGCGATCCAGGAACCCTCCAGTGAGATGCCAGCGAAAAGTCCCCGGGCCCTGGAGTAGGAATACACCTCGGCCTTGAGGCTCAAATCGGTGGTTGCCTCGCCATGGCGCCCGATGGGACCTGCTGCCACGTTGGCGTCGGCACCCAGCGTCAGCTTGCCCTTCAGCAGGTTGTTCAGGCTGCGCTGGGTACGGAACAACAGCACCAAGTCCATGGACTGCACGCCGGCCTGGAAACCCACGCTGCCACCGCCAATGGTCACGAACAGGGGTAGGCTGAACCGCTTGCCTTGACGCACCATGGCCACGCCGCGCCCAAAGCGGCCGCCAACGATGAAGCCAGCCTTGATCACGTTGGGGATGATCACGATCGCTTTGGCGCCGCGGATCATCTCCGGGGGAATGCCTTCGGGGATCTTGCCGAGATCCTTGACGACGTCCGCTGCAGCGTCGAGGCGATTGCTCTGTTCGCTTTGCGCCCAGGATAGGGTTCCCCAAAAAGCAAGACAAGCCATTAAAAAGTAACGCATGGTTGATTTCTCCCTGATCTACTTAATCATTCATATGAAGCATTCATTCATATGAAGCATTCATATAGAACACCCAAGCCTAGCACTGCAGGCCACATAACTATAGCATGAACGCATGCAGCTTAGCCTGCATGAGCCCTGCTGGGTATAGGTTTCCTGCCATAAGGATCAGGGGCGGCCATCGGCCTTGACGGTACCGACTTTCAATGGCACAATGACCATTTTGAAAGATGATCTTCCCCGGTAGCTCAGTCGGTAGAGCGGGTGGCTGTTAACCACTATGTCGGCGGTTCGAGTCCGTCCCGGGGAGCCAGGCATGTCATGGCTTGGTGCGCAACACCCAAGCGAGCACTCATGCCAGGTTTCAGTTTGAGCCCTGGTTTATCAATCAGGTGATTTCTTGGCATCAGGTCATTTCTTGGCGCCAGGCATATATTTTTGCCCGGCCTGCTGAAGAACTGCTGTTACAGCGGTTCTTGCCGCATGGAGTGGCACACCATCACGCACGCTCGAGGGTCCAGCCATCCGCCGCCTGTGGTCTTGGGCCAGCAGTTGCCCTGCCTTGCGGGTGACGCTCAGGCACCGCGAGCAGTTCACGGAGGTTGCTGCTTGTGGGTTGGGGGGAAAGCGCTCTGTCGCAGCGGCCAGCATGGCCATGGCAGCTAGATAGGCAGGCGTCTCCGGCCGGCTTGCCGGGGCTGCGGCTTGTTCTCATGCTGGGGTCATGTGCGGGGACCAGTGGTGGGCCGTCAGGGACTCGAACCCTGGACCAACCGGTTAAAAGCCGGTTGCTCTACCGACTGAGCTAACGGCCCATACACATCGAGCTTAACGCAAGACGCCATCTTCTTGCATTTTTTTCAGTCTGGCGTGGGCCAGCTGGGCGGCGTTGGTGCCTGGGTAATTGGCCAGCACCCGCTGCAAGGCCTGGCGGGCATTTTGCCATTGCTGCAGCTCATAATGGACAAAGCCGACCTTGAGCCATGCATCGGCCACCTTGTCGCTCTGGGGGTAGCGCTGGATGACGGTCTGGAAGGCGGAACGGGCCTTGTCATATTGCCTGGAGACATAGTAGGTCTCGCCAAGCCAATAGGTGGCATTGGCTGCATAGGAACTGCCAGGATAGGTGGCAATGAACTGCTCCAGGGCCGTGGCTGCCTCGGGATAGCGACCGCGCTGCAACAGGTTCAATGCCTGCTGATAGGCCTGCTCGGCATTGGCCGAGTTGTCCATGATCGCCCCTACAGGGGCCTGTGGCGGTGTGGAAACAGGCAGGCCTGTCTGTCCAGGCGGCTGCTGTTGCTGCCCTGGGGGTTGCATGATGCTTGGTGCTGCAGGGGGTATGAGCGGCGCATTGCGGGCCAGGGCGCCGGGCGTTTCCACGGCGCGCAGGCGCTGATCCAGGTTGACATAGAGGTCCCGTTGCTTGGTTTGTATGTTGTCCACGCGGTGATCGAGCTCCTCGATGGAGCCCTGGATCTGGCGTACTTTCTCGTTTAACTGGCCAAAGCCCTGGGCTTCTTCAAGGCGTTTCTGCTTGTCCAGCTGGCCTTCCAGATCGGATACCCTGCTTTCCAGCAACTGGTATTGATCCTTGAGACCCCCATTGCTGGCACAACCAGCCAGGACCAGCAGGAGGCCCATCGTTGAGGTGGCAAGGAGCGTTTTTTGTGTATGCATGCTGCCGTTATCCCGCATCATCAAAAAGCCAATTCCGCGCGACGATTCTTTGCCCAGGCCATCTCGTCGTGGCCCGGTTCGGCGGGGCGTTCCTCGCCATAGCTGACCGTTTCCACCTGTTCTGCAGCCACGCCTTCGGCCAGTATGATCCCCTTGACAGCCTCGGCGCGCCGTTGGCCAAGCGCCATATTATATTCCTGGGAGCCGCGCTCATCACAATGCCCCTCTACCACCACCCGTGCCGAGGGATTCTGCAGCAGGTAATGGGCCACATCGCGGATGACCGCCATGAAGGGAGGGTCGATCACACTGCTGTCCAGTTGGAAATACACCACGCGGCGCTGGTTTTGCGTGGCCCCCTGATCATTCCACTCCCCTGAGCCGCTGCCTCCAGTCTCATTGTTGAGCTGGGAGCTGTCGTAAGGACTCAGGCTACTGGCCCCTGTGCCCTGGCCTTCGGCAGGTGCGCTCAGATGGGCCTCATCGGTGGTCTGGGGTGTTTTCTTGCCGCAGGCCACCAACAAGACAGCCGAAAACAACAACACGAGACCCTTCTTGCACCTTGTCATCTTGTATCCTCCATGAAGCTGCCCCTGCCCCTTACTGGGCCTGCGGAAACGGGGACCATGCCGGGTCACGCACCGCAAAACCACGACTCATCAGACGCTGGGCAATGCGTCCGTCAAAACTCACGGTGGCCAGCTCGCTGCCCTGCCCCGCTGCCCTGGAAAACATGATCATGGCACCGTTGGGAGAAAAGCTGGGTGCCTCATCCAGGGGGCCGTTGCTGAGATAACGCATCAAGCCATCCTCCAGGCGCATGACGCCGATACGATAACGCCGGCCATCACCGCGGACCAGAGCCAGGTAGCGGCCATCGGGGCTGAAGCGGGCACGTGCATTATAGCGCCCCTCGAACGTCAGCCGCTTGACGGCACCATCCTGTAGGCTCAACTGATAGATCTGCGGTGTGCCGCCACGGTCCGAGGTAAAAACGAGACTCTGCCCATCTGGGGCAAAGCTTGCCTCGGTGTCGATGGCTGGATCAGTGCTGAGCTGCTGCAATTGCCCGGATTCCAGGTTCAACCTGTAGAGATCCGCGTTGCTGCCCTTGGAAAGGGTCATGACCAGGCTCTGCCCATCGGGCGACCAGGTGGGCGCGCTGTTCAGTCCAGGCCGCGAAGAAACCTTCTGGCGTTTACCGGTATAGACCTCCTGGACGAAGATGGCCGGAAAGCGGGACTCGAACGAGACATAGGCGATGCGCCGGCCATCGGGCGACCAGGCAGGCGAGATGATGGGTTGCCGCGAGCGCAGGATGATCTGCTCGTTGGCGCCATCGCTGTCTGCCACGCACAGGGCAAAATGCTCCGGTCCCGGCCTGCCGACGCGTACATAGGCGATACGCGTACCAAAGGCGCCTCGTTCGCCTGTAAGACGTTCATAGAGTATATCTGCGATGCGATGGGCCATGATGCGCCACTGAGCGGGTGGAAAACGCAGGTCGTAGCCAGCCAGTTGCGCCTGGCGCACGAGATCGAAAAGGCGAAACTGCACGGTGAGCTGCCCGTCTGGTGCCTGTTGCAGTTGCCCGATGACCAGGCTTTCGGCGCCACGTCCCCGCCAGCTGTCGAAGTGCACACCTTCTGCCTGGGTGGGCCGTTCGGGAAACTGGCTCTGGGGCACTGCCGCAAAACGCCCACTGCGCGCCAGGTCGCTCTCGATGATCTGAGCCATCTGGGGTGCGCCAGGCAGATTCCCGCCAAACGGGACCACGGCGATGGGAAAAGCGCCGCTTACGCCCCGGGTGACCTCCACCTCCAAGGCGGCATGGGCCGCATGGAGTGAACAAGCCAGCATCCCCAGCCACAAGAACAGGTGCGAGATCAGATGTTTATACTGCTTCATGATGAGAGGTCATCCGCATGAAAGATCACGTTGAGCGTAGGGTCAAACAGTTCGGGGTCTGGTGGTGCCGGCAGGGGCGAGGCCTTGAGCACCGCCGCTTCCACGGAGCGGTCGAAGACGGCATTGCCACTGCCGCGCACCACCTTGGCGGCGATGACCTCACCTGTCTTGGTTTGCTGGACCTGCACCACGCAGGTGAGATCCGGTGACACATCGGGAGGGCGCAGCCAGTGTTGCGCCACCCGATGGCTCAATGATTGCAGGTAGACATCCCTGGCGGCAGCGAGCCGTGCCTCACGCATCCTGTCTTGTTCCTGGGCCAGCTCCTGGCGCATGGCTGCTTCGCGCTTTGCAAGCACCTCCTGGGCGGCGGCCTGCTTTCTGGCCTGCTCGGCCTTAGCGGCGGCCTGCTTTCTGGCTTCCTCAGCCTTAGCCGCAGCCTGCTTCCTGGCCTGCTCGGCCTTAGCGGCGGCCTGCTCGGCGGCGGCCTGCTTCCTGGCTTGCTCAGCGGCGCGCTGGGCTGCTGCCTCTTTGGCCGCAGCCTGCTTCCTGGCCTGCTCGGCCTTAGCGGCGGCCTGCTTCCTGGCCTGCTCGGCCTTGGCCGCAGCCTGTCGCTGGCGTGCAGCCTCCTCGGCGGCGGCCTGCTTCCTGGCCTGCTCGGCGGCGCGCTGGGCTGCTGCCTCTTTAGCCGCAGCCTGCTTTCTGGCCTCCTCGGCCTTGGCAGCGGCCTGTTGCTGGCGTGCGGCCTGCTCGGTCTTAGCCGCGGCCTGTTGCTGGCGTGCGGCCTGCTCGGCCTTGGCAGCAGCTTGTCGCTGGCGTGCAGCCTCCTC
>WOZS01000059.1:12022-39777 GCA_011620135.1 Gammaproteobacteria bacterium | reverse complement strand
GTCACCAGATGAACTTCCAAAGCGGCAGATGGCAATGTCTGGCGCTGCCAGGGCCACAAGCGGCTGCTGAGCACCAGCACCAGCAGGACCACACCGATGTGCAGCAGGAATGAGTACCCCACATAGCGGGAGCCCAGGGGCTCTGTGGACCAGTGCGCATTTCTTGTGTTGTCATGCCGCGCGTTCACCTGGTTTCTGGCAGGGGCTCTGTCACCAGGCCCACACTGGGCGCCCCGGCTTCTTTCAGGAGTGCCATGGCCTGAATGACGCGATCATAGGTCACATGGGCATCGCCCTGGACATAGACGGCTGTCTGAGGGGCTTTCTGCAATAGATTGCGCACTGTATCCCGGATGGCTTGGGCATCCATGGGGATGGGTTCCTGATTCTGGGAGTCGCTCTGGATGCTCAGGAACAGGGCGCCATGACCATCCACAGTCAGGGTGATCGATCTGCTGGTCTGTGCGGTGTTCAGCGAGTCACTGTTGGCCTGAGGTAGTTGCACCTGCATGCCCTGTTGGATCAGTGGGGCTGTGATCATGAAGATCACCAACAAGACCAACATCACATCGATATAGGGCACGACATTCATTTCACCCAGCAGGCGGCGTCTACCCTTGTTCATGTTTGCCATGATTAGCTTGCCCGATTACCCGCTGGCCTGGTTTGCTGCCCCTCGGCACTCAGGCGATCCAGGGCATTGAGCAGTTCCTCGGAGAAACCACGGAAGCGGCTTGTCAGGCGGTCGGCCTCCGCGGCGAAACGGTTGTAGGCCGCCACAGCGGGGATGGCCGCAAACAAGCCCAGGGCCGTGGCAATCAGGGCCTCGGCAATGCCGGGGGCTACCTGGGCGAGGGTATTCTGCGAGGCGGTAGAGAGCGCATGAAAAGTGCCCATGATGCCCCAGACCGTGCCGAACAAACCAATGTAGGGGCTGATGGAACCGATGGTGGCAAGGATGGGGAGGCCCTGTTCCAGGGCTTCCGTTTCCCTGGCCTCCGCCACGCGCATGGCTCGCTCGATGCGCTGCATCTGGTGCCAGGTGGAAGCCTGCATGCTGCGGCAGCGCAGGTATTCACCGAAGCCTGCAGCAAAGATGCGCTGCAGGCCTTGGCGGTCGGCGTCCTTGATGAGTCGCCAGTAGAGTTCGGCAAGGTCGGTCCCTTCGTTGAAGAGACGCTCGAAGGCGGTAATGCCCCGCTTCGTCTTGGCCAGCGCTGTGCTCTTCTTGAGGATCAGCGCCCAGGAGAGCACCGAGGCCATGATCAGCACCATCATGACCAATTGCACCACAGGGCTTGCCGTGAGCACCAGCTTGATGAATGAAAACTGACCCATACTGACTCAAACCGCAAAACAACTGACAGAAGCACTACCAGGACAGAGCAAGCATGCTATCACAACGCGTCATCTTGCTTCATCTTTGTTTTCCTGGGAGGGGTTTCTGCCATGGTGACCAGGCCATGTAACCCCATGTACTGGTAGGCAGCCGCCGTGGCGAGCCGACCTCTGGGGGTACGCACCACATAGCCCTCCTGGAGCAGGTAGGGTTCCACCACATCCTCGAGCGTATCGCGCTCCTCCCCCAAAATGGCCGCCAAAGTCTCGATGCCAGCTGGACCACCATCCAGACGCTCCAGTAGGGTAGCCAAAAAACGGCGATCCAGCCCATCCAGACCGGCACGGTCCACGCCCAGAAAGTCCAGGGCTTTACGGGCCGTTTCCTCGTCCACCACGCCCTGGCTGCGTACATCAGCATAGTCCCGCACTCTTTTCAAGAGACGGTTGGCGGTGCGTGGCGTTCCCCTGGAGCGCCGGGCAATCTCCATGGCGCCGCCAGAGGTGATGGTCACAGCAGAGAGACCAGCGGTACGCTCGATGATGGCACTGAGTTCCCTGGTGGAATAGAAGCCCAGGTGGATGGCGATGCCGAAGCGTTCGCGCAGGGGCGTCGTCAACAGACCGCTGCGCGTGGTAGCGCCAATCAGGGTGAAGGGGGGCAGGCTCAGGCCAAGCGCGCGCGCCGCGGGCCCCTGGCCCGTCACCACATCCAGCCGGAAGTCCTCCAGTGCTGGATACAGCAGTTCTTCCACCATGGGTGACAGGCGATGGATCTCATCGATGAACAGCACGCCATGGGGGGGCAGATTGCTGAGAATGGCAGCCAGATCCCCTGGACGATCCAGTGCAGGGGCAGTGGTCATATGGCAGGAAGCACCCAACTCCAGGCTGATGACCTGGGCCAGAGTGGTTTTACCCAGCCCCGGTGGACCATGGAGCAGGACATGGTCCAGTGCCTCGCCGCGCAACCGGGCCGCCTGCAGGAAGACGGTCAGCCTTTCCAGGACATCTTCCTGCCCCACATACTCGGCAAGGCTCCGGGGACGCAGCGGATTGGTGGCCGGGCCGGGGGTGCTGCCACCGGCGCGCAAGCCATCATGAACGATCATGGCCTGACCTTGCTGCGTCCGGCATGTTGCAGGGCTTCCATGACTACTACCTCGGTGGCGCGTTCGAGCCCCCCGACCGCCTTGAGGAGGGCTGCGGCTTCCTTGCTGGAATAGCCTAGAGCGCACAGGGCTTCCTGGGCCTCGCTGGCTGCCGTCTGCTGGGCTGCGGCCGTACCCACGGCAAGGACATTGCGCAGCTCCAGGATCACCCGCGCTGCGGTGCGCTGGCCAATCCCCGGGATTTTGGCCAAGGCCGCCACGTTTTCCTGGGCAATGACCTCATGCAGGGCAGTGCCGGGCATGCTGGAGACCATGGCCAGGGCAATCTTGGGCCCCACGCCGTTGATGCGCAGCAAGCGTCGAAACAGGGCGCGCTCTTCTTCATGCAGGAAGCCATAGAGGGTGGGACCATCCTCGCGCCACAGCAAATGGGTATGGATCAGACATGGGGCTCCCGGCTCGTGAAGGGCTGCAAGGCTCGTAGCCGGCAGGAGCACCTCCAGGATGAAACCGCCCACCTGGATCAGCACATGGGGGGGTTGCCGTTCCACCACATGACCCCGCAAGGCGCCGATCATGCACATGCCTCCTGCTGGCGCCATGCTCCTTCACGGAAGCGGATATGGCACATGGCCAACCCCAGCGCATCAGCGGCATCGCTGCGGGGCGTGCCAGACAGCTGCAGCAGCCGGACCACCATGGCCTGCACGCGCGCCTTGGTGGCCGAACCGCTGCCGGTGAGCACCTCCTTGACCTGAGCTGGCGGATATTCCCAGACAGGGATCCCATGTTGGCTGGCTGCAGCCAGAATGGCTCCCCGCGCCTCACCGAGACGCAAGGCAGCCTGGGGATAAAGATGCATGAAGGCCCCTTCCAGGGCCAGTTCCTGAGGTTGGTACATGGCAATCAGCTCCTGGATGCGACCAAACAACTCACCGATGCGCTGGGGCAAGGATTGCCTGGAGCCAAGCATGACCGCGCCACTGGCCACATAACTTGTGCCCATGCCATGGGCATCCAGGACGGCAAAGCCGGCGAGCCTGGTGCCGGGATCTATGCCAATGATTCGGTGTCGCGTGGTATCATCCTGCCACAGAAAGACCCAGCTCGGCATTGCTGTAGACCGCCTGGACATCATCCAGTTGGTCCAGGTCGGCCAAGAGCCGTTCCACGATTGCTGCATGCTCTTCATTCACTGCTACCCTGGAGAGCGGATAGGGAGCCAACGCCACCTCAGCCGGAGGAAAGCCGGCGGCTTCCAAGCGCTGACGCGCGGCGTCCAGGTGTTCCGGCTGGACCAAAACCTCGCGGCTGCCGTCACCGGCTACGATCATATCCGTAGCACCGACCCCAAGAGCCACCTCCAGCAGGGCCTCTTCTGGAACGTCTGGGGCATAATACAAAATACCCATGTGCCGGAACAGGTAGGCCACAGCCCCATCGGTGGCGAGACTGCCGCCGCACCTGGTGAAGCAATGACGCACCTCCGAGACCGTGCGATTGCGATTGTTGGTCAGGCAATCCACCATGACGGCGACCCCACCTGGGGCATAGCCCTCATAGCGTACTTCCTGGTAATCGTCCCGATCCAGCCCGCCGCTGCCTCGCTGGATGGCCCGTTCAATGGTATCCTTGCTGGCATTGGCGCTCAATGCCTTGTCGATGGCCAGGCGCAGGCGGCTGTTGGCCGCCGGATCAGCGCCCGCTCGGGCGGCCACCGTGATCTCCCGGATCAACTTGGTAAAGAGCTGGCCTCGCTTGGCATCCTGGCTGTTTTTGCGAAATTGGATATTGGCCCACTTGCTGTGCCCTGCCATAGTGATGCAATGACCTCCAATGATCTCGCCATGTCTTGCTGTATGAGCTAGGCTATCATGAAAACGCCAAAACAGGTGGGGGCATGCTTGTCATGCCATGGGTGCTGCAAATGGGCAGCCAGTGAGCGCAGTACGCAGTAATAACCGCGTGAACCAATCCTCTTCCTCTGCATTTTCTTCATTCGACTTGCAATCCTCGAGCTCGCCATGGCCCAGCCTTGCTTTGGCCATGGCGCTGGGGCTGGATCATGAAGCGCTTGTGGTGCTGGAAAAACGCCTCGGGCAGGCAACCCGGAAACAGCATGCCGCTGACTTGCCGGCGGAGACCAATCCCAACCCGCAGGACGTCACGGCCCTGGTGCAGGCTGTGGAGCGGCTGGCGTTGCTGGACCGCATCGCCCCGGACCGCAAGGGTCTGCACGAGCTGCCCATGGCGCTGGTGGATGATCCCCGCGCCTTGTTGATCAAACTGGTGGAGCATCTCGATACCTTGCAGCGCGCCATCTCCGGCTCAGGACCAGCGGACATGGATCTGGTGCACCGGGCATTGTATCTCTATGGCCCCATGGCCGGCCGCCTGGGCATCTATCAGCTCAAGTGGCGCATCGAGGACCTGGGGTTTCGCCTGCATGATCCCCCTGCCTATTATGCCCTGGCCAAGGCGGTTCGGGAGCGTCGCGCCGCACGGGAGGAACGCATCCAGCGGGTGCAGATGTTGCTGCACCAGGCACTGAGCCAGGCCAACCTGTCGTTTCAGGCCTCCGGGCGTTCCAAGCACCTCTACAGCATCTACAGCAAGATGCAGCGCAAGGACAAGGCAGCCGGAGCGCTGCTGGATCTGAGCGCCCTGCGTATCCTGGTGGATGACGTGGACGACTGCTACCGGGTGTTGGCCATCGTCCATGCCCTGCTGCCGCCGCTGCCCGATGCGCTCAAGGATTATATCATTGCCCCGAAAAGCAATGGGTACCGTTCCTTGCATACGGTGGTTTTGGTGGCGGATGGCCCGGAAGACGATGTATATCCCGTGGAGATCCAGGTGCGCACCCACCAGATGCATCGGGAGGCGGAGCTGGGTGTGGCCGCTCACTGGCTGTACAAGGAAAAGCGCCTTTCTCCCCAGCAGCAGCGCGTCAACGCCCTGCGCACGCTGCTGGATCAGGCCACGACCCAGCAGGTTTTGGGTACACCCCAGATTGCCGAGCCCATGCCCCGGGCCGAGATCTTCTGTCTCACACCGCATGGTGATGTGATCCGCTTGCCATCCGGGGCTACGGTGGTGGATTTTGCCTACGCCATTCATACCGAGATCGGTCACCGCTGCCGCGGGGCCCTGGTCAACGGCGTCATCGTTCCCCTGCACCACATGCCGCAAACGGGAGACCGGGTGGAGATTCTCACCAAACAGCACATCAATCCCAACAGGGAATGGATGCGCCCCGGCAATCCCTTTGTACGCTCCAGGCACAGCCTGGCCAAGGTGCGCAGCTATTTTCGCCGCCTCGACGAGGAGCAGCGCCGCAACCGTGGCCATAACATGCTGTCGCGTATCCTGCGCCGCCTTCGTGTGGAGGCATTGACCAGCGAGCAGCTGGTGAGCCTTGGTTGTGCCACCTCCCAAGAGCTTGTCCTGGCTCTTGGGGAAAACAGGCTCTCCCAGGAGTTCGTGGTGGAGCGGTTGCGCCCCAGGGGGCCACCTCCCGGTCCCGCGGTGCCGCATGCGTCTCCTTCAGGAAGACGGCTGAGCGTGTTGGCCAGCACCCTGCAAGGACCAGTGAACCTGGAGGGCCAGCTGGCCGGCTGTTGCCATCCGCAACATGGCCAGGCGATCATCGGCTATCTGGCCAGTAAGGGAGGAGTCATGGTGCATCGCAAGGACTGCCGCGCCATTCATCAGGTTGCCCAGCGCCGTCCCGAACGCCTGCTGAATCTGTCCTGGCCCAACTGATCCTCGGCATGAGGCCACAGCCTGCATGCCGAGACAGCCTGGCCCCAGGTCGCCTGGGCGGCCATGGCATCCTGTGGGGCAGGGTCACCACAAAACGGGGCCTAGCGGTTGCGCACGTGGATAGCGCGCTTGTCGCAGGCCAGGGCTGCCTCATGGATGGCCTCGGACAGTGTGGGATGGGCATGGATGGTGCGGGCCACATCCTCGCTGGAGGCCCCATAGGCCATGGCGGTGACCCCTTCTGTGATGAGCTCGGAGGCAAAGGGCCCCAGGATATGCACGCCCAGGATCTCATCGGTTTTGGCATCACTGATGATCTTGACCATGCCCTCGCTCTCGCCCATGGCAAGCGCCCTGCCGTTGGCCGCAAAGGGGACCACCCCGGCGTGGCAGGCAATGCCCTTGTCCCGCAGGGCCTGCTCGGTCTCGCCCACCCAGGCAAACTCAGGGTGAGTATAGATCACAGAGGGGATCAGGCGATGATCGCAGCTACTCCTTTCGCCCTTGATCCATTCGGCCACTGCCATGCCTTCTTCCATGGCCTTGTGCGCCAGCAGCGGCGGGCCGGCTACATCACCGATGGCGTAGACACCCTCTATATTGGTGCGCCCATAGCGATCCACGGGGATGAAGCCGCGTTCGTTCACGGTAACACCACAGTCCCTGGCCAGCACGCCGTCTGTGAATGGACGGCGCCCCACCGCCACCACCAGTTTGTCCACGACCAGTTCCTGGACGGAATCGTTCTGCTGGAAACGCAGCAGCACCTGATCACCCTGCCTGTGGGCGGATTGCAATGTGGCGCCAAGTTGGATGGTCAACCCCTGTTCGCCATAGAGCTTCAAGGCGCTGCGCGCCAGTTGTTCATCGGCAGCAGGCAGGAAATCAGACAGGGCCTCGAGGATGATGACCTCTGCGCCCAGGCGCCGCCATACGCTGCCCAACTCGAGACCAATGACGCCCGCCCCGATGATGCCCAGGCGCTCTGGCACGGCCTCGAGGGCCAGCGCGCCGGTCGAATCCAGGATGCGCTCATTGTCGAACGGCGCCATCGGCAGGGTCACCGGAACAGACCCGGTAGCGATGATCACATGAGGGGCCAGCAGTTCATCGGCGGTTTCATCGATCCCGCGAAACGAGACCTTGCCCTGCTGGACCAGCTGGCCATGACCATGAAACACGGTGATGTGGTTGGAGCGCATCAAGCCGGCCACGCCACCGGTGAGCTGGCGCACCACCTTGTCCTTGCGGGCCTGCATGGCCTCGAGGTCCAGCCTGAGCCCTGCTGTGCCGATACCATGGCTGGCCCAACTGGTGTGTGCGGCCTCCCACAATGCCGAGGATTCCAGCAGCGCCTTGGAAGGAATGCAGCCCACGTTCAGGCAGGTGCCGCCCAGCGATGGCTTGCCCTGGGTATCGCACCAGGGTTCCACCACGGCCACCTTGAACCCCAGCTGGGCTGCCCGGATAGCAGACACATAACCCCCTGGACCTGCGCCCAGTACCACCACATCAAAGTTCTGCGCCATCAAAAACCTCCATTGTCCTGGCTTTGCGAATCACGACCATGGTTTCGGGGCCGCTGCTCAGATGGCAAGCAGCAGTCTGGCGGGATCTTCCAGCAGCTCCTTGACAGTGACCAGGAACTGCACGGCCTCCTTGCCATCGATCAGGCGGTGGTCGTACGACAGGGCCAGGTACATCATGGGACGGATGACGATCTGGCCATCGACCACCACAGGCCTTTCCTTGACGGCATGCATGCCCAGGATGGCACTTTGCGGGGGGTTCAGGATGGGTGTCGACATCATGGAGCCAAACACGCCACCGTTGGTGATGCTGAATGTGCCGCCCGAGAGCTCATCGAGGCTGAGCGAGCCTGCCCGGGCCTTTTCGGCCAGAGACTGGATCTGCTTTTCGATCTCGGCAAAGTTCATGGTATCGGCATCACGCAGGATGGGAACCACCAGACCACGAGGGGAGGCCACGGCGATGCCGATGTCATAGAACCCGTGATAGATCACATCCTTGCCGTCGATGGAAGCATTGACCATCGGATAGCGCTGCAGGGCCTGGACGCAGGCCCGCACGAAAAACGACATCAAGCCCAGGCGCACCCCATGTTTTTTTTCAAAGATCTCGCGATACCGATGGCGCAGGGTATTGGCAGCCTCCAGGTCCACCTCGTTGAACGTGGTGAGCATGGCGGCTGTGTGCTGGGCTTCCACCAGGCGTTCGGCGATGCGGGCCCGCAGACGGCTCATGGGCACGCGTTCCTCGGGGCGGCCGCCGCTGGAAGGGGCGGCGGCCACAGCGGCTGGCTGTGCGGCAGGAGCCCGCTGCTGTGCTACCGCAGCAGATGACGCTGCTGCCCTGCCGCTGGCATGTTCCAGAACGTCTGCCTTGGTGATACGGCCACCCGGTCCCGTCCCGGCGATCTCACCGGCATCCAGATTCTGTGCTTCCACATGATGCCGTGCGGCAGGACCCATGGGTGCGCCGCCCTCCTTGTCACGCCTTGTTGATGCTGGGGGGGGTGTAGCCTGAGCTGGTTGTTCCTCTGGGGATGGCTGCGGTGTGGCGGCGGCCGGGCTGGGGGCTTCTTTTCCTGCAGATACTCCTTCAGATACCCCGGCTGTTCCTTGTTCATCCAGGACGCCCAGCAAATCGCCGGCGTGGACCACGGCCCCCTGCTCGACCGCATGGCTCTGCAGCACGCCATCTGCTGGTGCGGGCACCTCCAGGACGACCTTGTCGGTCTCCAGATCCATCAGGTTTTCATCGCGGCGCACCGTATCGCCGGGCTGCTTGTGCCAGACAGCTACCGTGGCATCCTCCACGCTTTCCGGCAACTGGGGGGCTCGAATCTCGATGGTCATGCTTTCATCTTCCTGGCTTTTTCCAAAAGTATGCCCGGGACCAGGCTGGACTCCTGGTGATCCTCGCTGGCCGAGGTGTTGAGCGCCTCATCCAGCAAGGCGGCCTGCTGTTCCATATGCATATCATGATAACCGACGGCAGGCGAGGCCGAAGCCGGCCGACCGGCATACAGCAACTGCTGGCCCGGCTGCATGACCCTGCCCAACTGCAGGGCCATATAGCCCCAGGCGCCTTGATTCATTGGTTCTTCCTGACACCACAGTACTTCCCTGGCACCATCATAGGTGTGCAGGGCCTGACGCAGGGCGGCCTCCGGGAAAGGATAGAGCTCCTCGACGCGCACCAGGGCTGTATTGCTTTGTTTGCGCTGCCGGCGCAGTTCCACGAGATCGTGGAATACCTTGCCGGAACATAACACCACTCGTTTGACGGCAGATAGCTCATCGTGGTCCGGATCAGGCAGCACGGCGGCAAAATGCCCCCGCGTCAACTCCTGGAGCAGTGACGTGGCTGAACGACGCCGCAACAGGCTTTTTGGTGTCATCACCACCAGGGGCTTGCGAATGCACCGCAAGACCTGGCGGCGCAGCAGATGAAACATCTGCGCCGGCGTGGAAGGCACGCACACCTGGATATTGTGTTCGGCGCACAGTTGCAAGTAGCGCTCGAGCCGCGCCGAAGAATGCTCGGGACCCTGTCCCTCATAACCATGAGGCAGGAACAGCGTCAGACCGGAGAGCCGGCGCCATTTGGCTTCCCCGGCCACGATGAACTGGTCGATCACCACCTGGGCCCCGTTGGCGAAATCCCCATATTGGGCCTCCCAGATGACCAATCCTTCGGGTGTGGCGGTGGAATAGCCATACTCGAAGCCCATCACGGCCTCCTCCGAGAGCGAGGAATCATAGATGGAAAACCGGGCCTGCCCCTCGGCCACATGCTGCAGGGGGATATAGCCCCGTCCATCATGGGTGCTGCGCAGCACGGCGTGGCGATGGAAAAAGGTGCCGCGCCCTGAATCCTGACCACTCAACCGCACCGGATAACCCTGGGCCAGCAGGCTGGCATAGGCCATGGTCTCGGCAAACCCCCAGTCCAGGGGTTCTTCTCCAGCAGCCATCTTGAGCCTGTCTGCCATGATACGCGCCACCCGGGGATGCAGGTTCATCCATGACGGCATCTGCAGCATGGCGGTGGCGTATGTCTTGAGCTGTTCTGCGGGAACGGCGCTGTCCACCAGGGTCTCGTCTTCTTCATGGCCCAGATAGGGCGACCAGTCCACGTGGCTGAGCTGAAGCGATGAGGCGACATGCAGGGGTCGCACGGCATTCTCGCCGCGATCCAACGCATCGCGGTACAGGTTCACCATGCCCTCGGCCTCCTCGGCGGTGATGAGACCATCCTGCTGCAGGCGCTGGGCGTACAGGGCCCGGGTCGTGGCATGTTCCTGGATTCTTTGGTACATCAGGGGCTGGGTGACAGAAGGCTCGTCGGCCTCGTTGTGGCCATGGCGTCGGTAGCATACCAGGTCCACCATCACGTCCTTGTGGAAGCGCATGCGAAACCCCAGCGCCAGCCTGGTGGCGAACAGGACCACCTCGGGATCGTCAGCGTTGACATGGAAGATGGGGGCAGCCACCATCTTGGCCACATCGGTGGCATAACGGCTCGAGCGCATGTCCCGGGGGTCGCTGGTGGTGAAACCGATCTGGTTGTTGATGACGATATGCACCGTGCCTCCCACGGCGTAGCCCCGATTGCGCGACATGTTGAGGCACTCCATGACTACCCCCTGGCCTGACAGGGCGGCATCGCCATGAAACAGAACGGGAAGGACGCGCTCACCATTGTGGTCACCACTGCGCTCCTGGCGTGCCCGCACCGAGCCCAGGACCACGGGACTGACGATCTCCAGATGGGATGGGTTGAAGGCGAGCGAGACATGCATGGGATGCCCTTCTATGTCCAGGTCGGCGGAAAAGCCCATGTGGTATTTCACGTCTCCAGAGCCCTTCACGAAGCGGTCGCGATGGCCCTCGAACTCCTCGAAAAGATCCCGGGGGGATTTACCCAGGACATTGACCAGTACGTTGAGCCGGCCGCGATGAGCCATGCCCAGCATGGCCATGCCCATGTCATGCCTTGCCGCCATGCGCAACAGGTCATCGAGCTGGGGAATCAGGCTGTCGCCCCCTTCCAGGGAAAAACGCTTCTGGCCCACATAGCGCCGGTGCAGATAGCGCTCGATGCCCTCTGCGGCGGTGAGCTGCAGGAGCACGCGGCGTCTTTCCTCGGCATTCAGCAGGGGGCGCCCGAAACTACCCTCCACGGCCTCGCGGATGAAGTGCCGTTCCGCGGCGGTTTCGAGGTGCATGAACTCGACACCCATGGTGCCACAATACACAGCCTGGCAGAACGACTCGATGTCCTGCAGGCGCATGCGTTGTACCGAGCCCAGTTGGGCTGGCACCACCAGGTTACCCACGTGAAACTGCTGCCGACCGTCCACCTCGGCGAGATGATGATATGCCCTGGTGAGTTCTGGCACATCGGGCAGGGGAGCAAGACCGAGGGGGTCGATCTTGGCATGCAGGTGACCAAGGGTGCGATAAGCCTGGATGAGGCTCAGGACTGCCGCCTGGGTTGCTCCATCGTCGCTGGGGACGGGTTGCCCGCGCTGCTGGTTGGCTGTCTGCTGGAGGCGTTGCAGCACCTGTTGCACCTGGGCTGGCCCCACTTCGGGGCCGCTGCCGCGCAGCTGGTCGAACGCTTCCCGCCAACCTGGAGAGACCGCCTGCGGATTCTCCAGATATTGCTCATAAAGAGATTCGAGAAAGCCGGCGTTGCCGCCATAGAGAAAACTGGTCGCTTGTTTATCCTGCACTGCACCCATGACGCTTAACCTACCTTTTTTCTGGCGCCCATACCTTGTGGTGTATGGCAAAGACGGCAAGCACTGCTTTGCGAACCTGGCGCCATTCCACCCTTTCCCGCTGCTTGCGCTGATCCGTGATCAAGATCAAGTTTAGTATAACGCTTATGATGCCTTATGGCTGCAGCTCCGGCAGAATCATCCTGGACCGGGTTGCTGTGGTGAAGTGAAATATATATAAACCTATTTAATGTTTATCCAAAGTAACATCAAAAATCATGTCATGATTTTGATGTATTATAAAAGATCATATCTCAATCCCATCCTGGGCATGTATGATCTCAAAAGGCCCGTATGGCAAACAGAAGCGGCACTTGGCTGTATACTGGATGCATATGATGTCGCCCGGGCCCGCAGCCCGTCAGGCGCAGATAATGAATACGGTGTGGGAGTAATGACATGGCCAGTGAACCGGCAGCGCTGAACACGCAGCTTAGTGACCGCGGCAGCTCGGCAGACGAGGACAGCGATCCTGGGGAAACCCGGGAGTGGCTCGATGCCCTGCAGGCTGTCCTGGAGCGCGAGGGGCCGCAGCGCGCCCACTTCCTGCTGGAGCGCCTCGTGGACAAGGCGCGGCGTACAGGAGCACACATTCCCTTCACCGCCACCACGGCCTATGTGAACACCATCCCTGCGGCCATGGAAGAAAAAAGCCCGGGCGATGCCGCCATCGAGTGGCGCATCCGCTCGCTGATCCGCTGGAATGCGCTGGCCATGGTGGTACAGGCCAATCGGTACAAACCAGACCTCGGCGGGCATATCGCAAGCTTTGCCTCCTCGGCCACGCTCTATGATGTGGGCTTCAATCACTTTTTCCGCGGCGCCGAGGCCGAGCATGGCCCGGATCTGGTCTACATCCAGGGCCATTCGGCGCCCGGTATCTATGCCAGGGCTTTCCTGGAAGGACGTCTCGAGGAAGACGATCTGCACCTGTTCCGTCAGGAGGCCTTGCAACGCGGCTTATCCTCCTATCCCCATCCCTGGCTGCAGCCGGACTTCTGGCAGTTCCCCACCGTCTCCATGGGGCTTGGCCCCCTGATGGCCATCTACCAGGCGCGCTTCATGAAATATCTGGCCAACCGCGGCCTCAAGGACATGGGACAGCGCAAGGTGTGGTGTTTCACCGGTGATGGCGAAATGGATGAGCCCGAGTCCATCGGCGGCCTGAGTCTGGCGGCCCGGGAACAATTGGACAACCTCATCATGGTGGTCAACTGCAATCTGCAGCGTCTCGATGGCCCGGTGCGGGGCAATGGCAAGATCATCCAGGAGCTCGAGGGGCTCTTCCGAGGTGCTGGCTGGAATGTCATCAAAGTGATCTGGGGCTCGTACTGGGACCCCCTGCTGGCCAGGGACACCCAGGGGCTCTTGCTGCGGCGCATGGAAGAGACCGTGGATGGTGAATACCAGGCCTACAAGGCCAAGGGCGGCGCCTATACCCGGCAGCATTTCTTCGGCAAGTATCCAGAACTGCTGGCCATGGTGGCCAACATGACCGACGAGGACATCTGGCGACTCAACCGGGGTGGCCATGATCCCCACAAGATCTATGCCGCCTATGCCGAGGCCATCCGCCATAGCGGCCAACCCACCGTCATCCTCGCCAAAACCGTCAAGGGCTATGGCCTGGGCGAGGCCGGCGAGGGCCAGAACATCACCCACCAGCAGAAGAAGCTGGGCGACGAGGCGCTGCGGCACTTCCGGGATCGCTTCAACATCCCCATCCCGGAAGAAGATGTGAGCCAAGCACCCTTCTATCGGCCAGCACAGGACAGCCCGGAGCGCCAGTACATCAAGGCGCGACGCGAGGCCCTGGGTGGTTTTTTGCCCTCGCGTCGCCAAAAAGCGAGCCAGGCCCTGCCTGTCCCGGCCATCAAGATTTTTGAATCGGCGGCCCTACGGGGTACCGGGGAGCGACAGGTGTCCACCACCATGGTGTTTGGCCGCATTCTCGCCGCCCTGGCCCGGGATCATGGCATCGGCCGTCATGTGGTGCCCATCATTCCCGACGAGGCCCGTACCTTCGGCATGGAGGGCCTGTTTCGGCAACTGGGCATCTATTCGGTGACAGGGCAGCTTTATGTGCCCGAAGACAGGGATGAACTAGCCTACTACCGGGAGGCCAGGGATGGCCAGATCCTGGAAGAAGGCATTACCGAGGCCGGCGCATTCTGCTCCTGGATTGCCGCGGCCACCGCCTACAGCAACCACGACCTGCAGATGATCCCCTTTTTCATTTTTTATTCCATGTTCGGCTTGCAGCGCATCGGCGATTTCGCCTGGGCGGCGGGCGATGCCCGCAGCCGCGGCTTCCTGTTGGGCGGCACCGCGGGGCGCACCACGCTTGCCGGAGAAGGCCTGCAGCACCAGGATGGCCACAGCCTGCTGCTTTCCTCGGTGATTCCCAACTGCATCAGCTATGATCCCTGCTTCGGCTATGAGCTTGCGGTGATCATCCACCATGGCCTCAAGCGCATGCTGGAAGAACAGCGCGACGAGTTCTACTACATCACGTTGATGAACGAGGACTACGCCCACCCGCCACTGCCCGAAGGGGTCGAGGAGGGCATCGTGCGTGGCCTGTACCGGCTGCGCGATGGCCGGGATTCGGGCCCGCGGATCCGCCTGTTGGGTTGTGGCACTATCCTGCGCCAGGTGCTCATGGCCAGCGATCTCCTGGAGGAACGCTTCGGTATCGCGGTCGATGTGTTTTCCGTCACCAGTTTCACGGAACTACGCCGGGAGGCCATGGCCTGCGACCGCCAGGCTCTCTATCATCCAGAAGATCCGCCTCCCAAGCCCTATGTCACCGCCCAACTGGAATACAGTCCGGCTCCCGTGGTTGCCGCCAGCGACTACCTGCGCACCTACAGCGACCAGATCCGCGCCTGGGTGCCGGGACGCTATGTGACGCTGGGTACCGATGGCTTCGGGCGCAGCGACGGGCGCGCCGAGTTGCGCACCTTCTTCGAGGTGGACGCCCATCACATTGCCTGGGCGGCTCTCAAGACACTCCATGATGAAGGGGCCGTCTCCGCCGAGCAGCTGGAGCGTGCCCGGGGTGAACTCGCCGTGGACTGGCAGCGCCCTGCCCCCTGGACGGTTTGATTCAATCATGAACGACCAGGCGCTGCAGGAGATCCGGGTTCCCCATATCGGCGACTTCCATGATGTGGAGGTGATCGAGGTGCTGGTTGCCCAGGGCGACCATGTGGAGGCCGAGCAGCCCCTGATCACCATCGAGAGCGAAAAGGCTGCCCTGGATGTCCCTGCCCCCACGGCAGGCATAATTGCCCAGTTGCACATCAAGGTTGGCGACAAGGTCAGTGAGGGAACGCTGATCGCCCACATCACACCCGAGGCCGCTGCTGGCGGGGACAAATCGCCAGCCAGCCAGGATGCCCCTGCTCCTGCCGAGCCCCCACAGGCGCCCAGGGAACAGGATACGGCAGCGCCAGCCCGGCCAGCGGCGGCCGAATCGCCACGAGAGCCCCAGGAGGCGCCAGCCAGACCGCCGCAAGAGGCACTACCGGACCAGCCGGACCAGCAAGCCACACCGCCAGGCCCCCGACCGCCGCCGCAGACTGGGCCTGCGCCTTCCCCAGGCCAGCTGCCCCACGCCAGTCCCGGGATCAGAAAGCTTGCCCGGGAGCTGGGCGTGGATCTCACCCAAGTGCATGGCACGGGCCCCAGGGGTCGCATCCTCAAGGAGGATCTCAATGCCTTCGTCAAGGCCATCTTGCAACACCCTCCCCAGGTTGCAGCCAGCGGAGCCTTCCAGCTACCCGCCATCCCTGCCCAGGATTTCGCCCAGTTCGGCCCAATCGAGGAGGTGGCACTGTCGCGCATCAAGCGGCTCTCAGGGCCTCACCTGCATGCGAGTTGGCTCAACATTCCCCATGTCACCCAGTTCGATGAGGCCGACATCACCGACCTCGAGGCGTTTCGCCGCGAGGAGCAGCAGCGCCACAAGGAGACCAGGATCACGCTGCTCGCCTTTCTGCTCAAGGCCTGCGCCGTGGCTTTGCAGACCTATCCAGAGGTCAACAGCTCGCTCAACCCTGCCGGCGACCGGCTGATCCTCAAGCGCTACATCCATATCGGTATCGCCGTGGACACGCCAGAAGGGCTCGTGGTGCCGGTGATCCGGGATGTCCCGGAAAAAGGCATTCTCGCCTTGGCCACCGAGACAGCCGAGCTCGCCCAGCGGGCGCGGCAACGTAAACTGCGTCGTGAGGACCTGGAAGGTGGCAGCTTTTCCATTTCCAGTTTGGGCGGCATCGGCGGGACGGCGTTCACACCCATCGTCAACGCGCCCCAGGTGGCCATCCTGGGCGTTTCCCGAGCGGCGACCAAACCCATTTTCGATGGCCAGCAGTTCCAGCCGCGCCTGATGCTGCCTCTGTCGTTCTCCTACGACCATCGCGTGGTGGATGGCGCGCTGGGCGCCCGGTTTTCCACCCATCTCGCCCAGCTCCTGGGCGATCTGCGCCGGCTTTTGCTGTAGGGTTGCCATCATGAGCGAGACGATGCTGGTCACCGTGCCCCATATCGGCGACTTCCATGATGTGGAGGTGATCGAGGTGCTGGTTGCCCAGGGCGACCATGTGGAGGCCGAGCAGCCCCTGATCACCATCGAGAGCGAAAAGGCCGCCCTGGATGTGCCCTCACCAGCTGCGGGTGTGGTGACCGAGCTTCTGGTGACCGTGGGTGACCGGGTCAGCGAGGGCAGTCCCGTCTGCCGCCTGGAACAGGCCGGGCAAGCCAGGGAAAAACCGCCACAGGAGGCCCAGGAGGGCAAGGGGCAGGGCGGCCAGGTTGCGCCAGCCTCAACACCAGCGCCACAGCAGCCCAAGGCCGCCACCGCGCCATCGCGGGAGCAGGAAGCACCGCCATGGCGCACCGCCGCACCCCACGAGCGTGCCCCGCTGACCAGCACGCAGGTGGTCGTGATCGGTGCTGGCCCGGGCGGTTACACCGCGGCCTTTCGCTGTGCCGACCTGGGGTTGCAGGTGACGCTGATCGAGCGCGAACCCGTGCTGGGCGGGGTCTGCCTCAACATCGGCTGCATCCCATCCAAAGCCTTGTTGCATGCCGCAGCCGTCATTCGCCAGGCCGGCGAAATGGCCGATTGCGGGTTGCGCTTCGGCAAGCCAGCCATCGATCTCGATGGCCTGCGCACCTTCAAGAATCGGGCTGTGGAGCGCCTCACAGGTGGTCTTGCCGGTCTGGCCAAACGCCGCGGTGTGACCGTGATCCACGGCATGGCACAATTCGCCGATGCCCAGCATCTCTTGATCAAGACCCAGCAGGACACCGTACAGCTGCAGTTCCAGCACGCCATCCTGGCCACGGGTTCGCGGCCGGTCAGGCTACCCTTCCTGCCCGATGATCCGCGCATCTGGGATTCCACCAAGGCGCTGGAGGTGACCTGCGTACCCCGGCACCTGCTGATTCTGGGGGGCGGCGTGATCGGCCTCGAGATGGCCACGGTCTACCATGCCCTGGGTTCGGCAATCACGGTCTGCGAGTTGTTGCCCCAGTTGCTGGCCGGGGCGGACCGGGATCTGGTGGCCCCGCTGGAAAAGCAGCTGCGGGCCAGCTATGCAGCCATCTGGCTGGGAACCAGGGTGGAGGCTGTGGAGGCTCGCGCGGATGATCTCCTGGTGCGCCTTGCGGGCCAGGATGTCCCGCAGGAGGCATCGTTCGATGCCATTCTCGCCTCGGTGGGCCGGCGGCCCAACAGCGATGAGCTCCACCTCGATGCAGCCGGGCTCGCGGTGGATGAACGGGGTTTCGTGGCCGTGGATCAGCAGCAGCGTACCGCCGTGCCTCACCTTTTTGCCATTGGTGATCTGGTGGGCCAGCCCATGCTGGCTCACAAGGCCACCCACCAGGCCAAGGTGGCCGCCGAGGTGATCGCCGGGCAGCGCAGCGTCTTCGAGCCACGCTGCATTCCCCAGGTGGCCTATACCGATCCCGAGGTGGCCTGGGTGGGACTCACCGAGGAGGCAGCGGGCAGTGCCGGTATTGCGGTGCGCAAGGGGATCTTTCCATGGGCCGCCAACGGCCGCAGCCTGGGCATGGGCCGCAGCGACGGGCTCACCAAACTCTTGTTCGATGCCGACAGCGGCCGGCTGGTGGGAGCCGGGCTCACCGGTCCCAACGCCTCCGAGCTGACCGGAGAGCTGGCGCTCGCCATAGAGATGGGGGCCGAGGCCGAGGATATCGGGCTGACCATCCATGCCCATCCTACGCTGACCGAGACGGTGGCCATGGCTGCCGAGGCGGTGGCCGGGACCTTGACCGATCTGGACCCACCGCGCCGCGACAAGCCCAGGCGCTGAGGGAGCAGCTGCATGACCGCATCGGGCCACCTGAGCATCGCGGGGGCCAAGCAGCCCACGGAGACCGCTGCTTTCGACCCGTTGCCATCCCCAGCGCCAGGGAACGGCCGACCCCCCGTGGCGCTGTTGCTGGCTACCTCTGCCCACAGCGGAGTCGTCACGGTGATGCGTCGCCTGGCCGAGTCCTGGCTTGAGTGCGGCGTAGCCGTGGACCTGCTGCACATCGATGGCCATGGTCCCGATCCATCGGTCATGCCGCAGGGGGTGCGGACGATGCCCCTGGAGTGCAGCCACGTGGCCACGGCAGGTCCTGGGCTGCGGCGCTACCTGCGCGCTCATGCTCCCCAGGCCCTGCTGGCGGACAAACACCGCTTGAACCTGCTGGCCCTGGAGGTGGCACGGGCCTGTGCGGTGTCCACCAGGGTCTGCATTCGTAGCGGGACGGCGGTGCTGGCTGATCTGGACCAGTATGGGCCGTGGCGCAGGTTGCGGGTGCGCCGTGCCATCGCCAGGCATTATGGCCAGGCCCATGCGGTGATCGTCCCCAGCCCAGGCATCGCCAGGGATTTCCTCGAGCTGGGTGTGCCCAGGGAAAAACTGCAGGTGATCCCCAATCCCGTAGCCACAGCAGGTCTTGATCGTTTGGCTCGGGAACCCTTGGCGCATCCCTGGTTTCAGCCTGGAGAACCCCCCGTGGTGCTTGGGGTTGGCGAGCTGTGTGCCCGCAAGGATTTTCTCACTCTGCTGGAGGCCGCCTGCCTGGCCTCGCGCAGCACAGCCCTGCGGCTGATGATCCTGGGTGATGGTCCCGAGCGCGCGCGCCTCGAGCAACGCGCCTGCGCCCTGGGCTGGGCGGAACACCTGGCGTTGCCCGGCTTTGTGGCCAATCCCTATCCCTTCATGAGCCAAGCGGCCATGCTGGTGCTGCCCTCGCGTCTCGAGGGGTTCGGCAATGTGCTGGTGGAAGCCATGCATCTGGGCACACCGCTCATCGCCACAGACTGCCCCCATGGCCCGCGGGACATCCTGGAGCATGGCCGGTTGGGCATTCTGGTGCACGTGGGCGCTATCCGGGCCATGGCCCAGGCCATCGTCGATACCATGGCCAAGCCAGCGAAGCGGCAGGACCTGCGCGCCGCGGCGGCGCGCTACGACAAGCACACCAACGCCAGGCGCTATCTGGAGGTCATGGGCGTGGCACATGCCCCGACCATGGCGAATGCCTGACCATGTGCGGCATCGCCGGCATCTACGATCCCCAGGGGATCGATGGACATCTTGCCGCAGTGCCCCTGGTGCAACGCGCCTTGCAGCATCGCGGCCCCGATGACTGCGGCGTCTACCGCAATCGCCACGTGCTGCTGGTGCATACCCGCCTGGCCATCATCGACCCTGCAGGCGGCGCCCAGCCCCTGCTGGGCGTCACTGGGCAATCATCCCCGGCCCTGCCCGGTACGGCCGCCCCAGGAGAACTCGCCCTGGTGGCCAACGCCGAGATCTACAATCATCTGCAATTGCGCGCCACCCTGGCCGGCCATGGCAGGCCCTGTGCCACAGGTTCGGACTGTGAGGTGATCCTGCAGGCCTATGCCAGCGTGGGTCTGTCCTTTCCCACCCTGTTGCATGGCATGTTCGCCCTGGCGCTGTACGACAGCACAAGCGATACCCTGGTGCTGGCCCGCGATCGCTTCGGCATCAAGCCCCTGTACTGGTGCCGTATGGGCAAGGCGCTGGCCTTTGCCTCGGAGGTCAAGGGCTTGCTGCCCTGGCTGCCCCATACCCTGCAGCCGGAACTCCCTGCCTTGCTGCACTGCCTGCGCTTTGGCTATCGCTTGCCAGGGCAGTCGGTTTTCCATGGCATCGAAGAGGTGCTGCCCGGCGAGATGCTGATCATGTCCGCGGGCATGGGCCCGCTGCGGCAGCGGTATCACGACGTGCGCGCGGCGCCACAGGATGCCTCCCCGGCGGACAACACAACACCAGACCTGCTGCCAGACCTGCTGTATGATGCCTTCATGACCAGCATGGCAGAACACCTGCTGAGCGATGTGCCACTGGGCGTGTTCTATTCCGGCGGACTGGACTCCACACTGCTGCTGGCTGCAGCCCGACGGCTGCTGTCAACACCACCTAGGGCCTTTGCCATGGGCTTTGCCGCCCAGCCCCACACCCAGGCCACAGCAGAACGGCTCGGGGTGCCCCTGCAGACCGTCACCATCAATCCTGACCAACTGTTGCCGCGGTTGCCCCAGATGGTCTGGGCCGCCGAGGAACCCCTGGCTGACCTGGCCTGTCTGCCCACACTGGTCTTGGCCGAGGAAGCAGCAAGGCACGTCAAGGTGGTGTTGACCGGCGAGGGAGCCGATGAGGGCTTTGCTGGCTATGGACGCTATCGCAGCCCTGCTGCAGAGCGTCTGTTGCGGCGTCTGTGGCGCGGCGCGCCGCGCCCGGCGGTGCGCCTGGACGATGAGCTGTTCGCCCCGCATATGGCAGTGCACCTACGCAACGGCAATGCCAGCTATCAGAACTTGTGGCAAGCCACGGCCGCGTTGCTCGATCCTGTGGCACGGCTGCAGGGCATGGACCTCCTGGCCACCCTGCCCGGCGCCTTGTTGCCCAAGGTGGACCGCATGCTCATGGCCCATGGCCTGGAAGGCCGGGTGCCCTATCTGGACCACCGCTTGGTTGCCATGGGCCTGAGCTTGCCGGCGCGCCACAAGATTGTCCATGGTCAGGGCAAATGGCCACTGCGTCAATTGGCCCAGCGCCTGCTGCCACCCGATGTGGCAATGCGCCTGGCCCGCCAGCCCAAGGTGGGCTTTCATGTGCCCCTGCTCCAGTTGCTGTCCGGCATCCCGTGGCAGCAATGGACAGAGACTCTCCTGAGGCGGCCCATCGTGCAGGAATTATTCGTGGTGCGCCTCCTGCGCGCCAACCTGGCCCGGCATGATCACCACAGTCTGCGCCTCATGATGAGTCTCCTGCAGCTGTCCTTGTGGGCTGCCCTCTTTCTGGAGAACCGTGCTGCAACTGACATGGTCGAGAGGGCGGCAGGCGGGGGCTTGCGGCAACATGCCCTGCTGCCGTGAGTGACCAACGCCCCGTCGCCTTGCTGTGCTCGTTTTCTGGGGCAGGGGGTGTGGAGCGCATGATGGCCCATCTGGCCTGTGGCCTGCTGGGTCAAGGGGAACGGGTGGATGTGCTGCTGGTCAAGGCCAGTGGCCCGCATCTCAAGACCCTGCCCACGGATGCACACCTGGTGCGCCTGGGCAGCCATCATGGCTCAAGCCTCATCCCATTGATGCGTTACCTGCATGCCAGCAGGCCCAAGGTCCTGCTGGCTGCCAAGCACCGCGGCATGGTCCTTGCTGCCTGCGCCCGTGTTCTGGGGTCGCGCACCCCTCTGGTTGGTCGTCTGGGCACAGCGCCCCTTGCCTCCATGGCAACCAGGAATCCCCTGTGGCGTTTCACCCAGCGCATGGGCATGCGCTGGGCCTATGGCAGGCTGGATGCCATGGCGGCTGTCTCCCGTGGTGTGGCCGACGAGCTGCAAGCAGCCATGGGCAGCTCGAACCCGCCCATCATGGTACTGCCCAACCCGGTGGTGACCGATGCCTTCCTGGAGGCAGCCCGCATGCCCTGCCCCCATCCCTGGCTCGAGGCCGCCGAACCCTGCCTTCTGGCCATTGGCAGGTTGACGCCGCAAAAGGACATGGCCACGTTGCTGGAGGCCGTGGCCCTGGTACGCCGTGACCATCCTGTACGCCTGCTGGTCCTGGGCGATGGTCCTTTGCGTCTGGGGCTCGAGCGGCAAGGCAAGGCGCTTGGTCTTGGCGAAGTGGTGGAGTTCGTTGGTTTTTCGCCCAATCCGGCCGCTTTTCTTGCCCGGGCCAGACTGTTCGTGCTGTCCTCCAGATGGGAGGGTTCACCCAATGCGCTCACCGAAGCCCTGGCGCTGGGGTGTCCCGTAGTGGCCACCGACTGCCCCCATGGACCCAGGGAATTGTTGCAGGATGGCACCTTGGGGTGCCTTGTACCCGTGGGAGCAGCCCATGCCATGGCGGAAGCCATCCTGGCCACACTGGATGCGCCAACGGACCGGCATGCCCTGCAACAGGCGACAGCCCCCTATCATGTCGCCCAGGCCAGCGCCAGCTACCACAGGTTGTTGCTGGATGTGGCCGCTGCAGCGCGCAGCAGCCCGGAACAGCCCTGAGGACAGGGCTTGCGCTTTCATAAACACACAGGCCGCATTATGATGGATGGGGAGCGAACGGCGCTTCCAGGCATTTTCACAGTGGGCTTCGAGAAGGAAGAAGGAAAAAGGCCATGCCAGACCATGCTGTCCCTCACAAGAGACCTTTCCTGCTGTGGCGCCTGCTGGGCTGGATGGGCTGGCTCATCGATCTTGTCCGGCGCATCACGCTCAATGTTGTGTTCATCGGGCTGGTTGTGTTGATTCTCCTGGGATGGCGCCGGGAGATCATCAAGCCGATCCCGCAAAAGGCCATCCTGATAGTCGCTCCGCACGGCTCGCTGGTGGAGCAATCCGCCACCACCCCATTTGAAGCGGCCATGCGCCGCCTGTCCGGGTCCGAGGAGGAAGACATCGCAGTACCTGATCTGCTGGAGGCATTGCATCGCGCCGGTACCGATACCCGGATCCAGGCGGTAGCGCTGGATCTGAGCGATCTTAAAGGGGCTTCGCTCACCAAGGCACAGAGCATCGCCCAGGCGCTTACCAGGATGCGCAAGAGCAATGCCCACATCAAGGTACTGGTCTTTGCGCCCAGTTATGATCAGAACAGCTACCTCATCGCCTCGGCCGCTGACGAGATCTTCATGGATGCCATGGGCACGGTCATGATCCCGGGACTTGCCGCAAGCAGCCTGTATCTCAAGGATTTCCTGGAACAGCTGGGCATCGATGTGCACATCTTTCGGGTCGGCGCCTACAAGAGTGCGGGAGAACCCCTGAGTCGCAACGACATGTCGCCTGAGGCCCGTGACAATACCGGCAAGCTCCTGGCCGATTTGTGGCAGAACTACCTGGCCGCCGTGGCCCAGGCCCGTGGCATCAAGGAACAAGACATCAGAGACTACGCCGACCACCTGCCCATGCTGCTGCGTGATCACCAGGGCGATGGCGCGGCCCTGGCCAAAGAGCGCCGCTTGATCACGACCATCGGTGGTCGCAGCGCCTTTCGGGCACGTCTTGCAACCCTCATGCATGAGGACGTCGCCGACCTGCCTGCTGTGCCCTGGCAGACTTACCGTGCCCACGTGCGCCATGCCATCGCCAGGGACAAAGCACCCATCGCCATCCTCACCATCCAGGGCATGCTGATGGACGAGACCCAACAGCCGGATCAGGCCGATGCCGGTGAGCTTGCCGGCCTGATTGCAGAGGCCCGCAATGATCCCACCATCAAGGCGCTGGTGGTGCGCATCGACAGCCCCGGAGGCAGCGCACATGCCGCGGAAGTCATCCGCAGGGAGCTTGTGGCGCTGCGGGAGGCCCATAAACCCGTGATCATTTCCATGGGCAGTGTGGCGGCCTCTGGTGGTTATTGGATCGCCAGTGCCGGTGATCGCATCATTGCCAGTCCAGGCACCATCACGGGTTCCATCGGCGTCATCGGGCTGATGCCATCTTTCGTGGGTTCCATGGCCAAGCTCAGATTGCATAGCGACGAGGTGACCACCACGCCTTATGCCACGGCGCTGAGTCCGGTCAAACCCCTTGATCCCACGGTGGCCCAGGCAACGCAGGCCGTGGTGGAGAACATCTATCGTCAGTTCGTCTCCCTGGTGGCTCAGTCCAGGGATCTTCCCGTAGCCATCGTGGAACAAAGCGCCGCTGGTCAGGTATTCAGCGGCCTGGAAGCCAAGCGACGCCAACTGGTGGATGAACTGGGCGACCTGGATGCGGCGCTCAGGGAGGCACGGCGTCGCGCCAAGTTGGATGATCAGGCCAAAGCCCGGGTGCTGATGCCCAGGGGGGGGTTTGGCTTGCATCTCTTCCAGAGCGTATCGAGCCTCGCCACTTTGGTCAGGCTGTCCCAGGACGGCGACCTGGCCTCGATCCTGCATGCCATGACCCAGCAGCGTGCCCTGTTCGGCAGTGCGCCGCAAATCCTGGCGCTGTGCCCCTGCACCGCACCATAGGGACGATGAGCCACGACGACAAGAAAGTCCATCTGAGTGAAGCCGTGCTGCTGTCTCAGCAGCCTGTGGCAGGCTCCGCTTATGTCATGCTGCAGCTGCAGGCTCCGGAACTGGCCGGATCGGCCCGGCCCGGGCAGTTCGTGCAGATACGCCTGGATTCCTTGCTGCCATTGCGCCGCGCGCTGTCCATCCTGGATGCCGAGCCGGCAACGGGCAGGCTGACGCTGCTGGTACAGCAGCATGGCCAGACGGGCGAACGCTTAGCCCGGGTACGCCCCGGGGAAGGCCTGAATATCCTTGGACCCCTGGGTCATGGTTTTCAGTATCACCGCAGGCGACCGGTTCCTGTGCTGGTGGGCGAGGGTTTTCATGCCGTTTCATTGTTGTTCCTGGCGCGATTCCTGCAGCGCCAGGGGATCGAGCCTTATCTCTGGCTGGCTGCAACGCCCCCGCTGGTGCAGCGCGGTGAAAACCCAGACGAAGTCGAGCGCTGGCTCCAGAGGCTGGGTATTGCAGCACACCTTGCCTTGCCACGGCCCACCGCAGCACCTGAATACCAGGACATCGGCCTGCATCTGGGAGAGCAGGTTGCGACATTTCTGCATCGGCAGCCTGAACATCAATCCCTATGTGAACTGTTCGTGGCGGGTTCAATGGGGTTGTTGCGGGTATTCGCTCAGCTTGCCACAAGCCAGCGCTTACCTGCCCAGGCGAGCGCTTTTGCTCCCATGGCCTGTGCCCTGGGGGGTTGCTGGGGATGTGCCGTGCCCCTCAGGGGCCATAAGCATCAGCGCATGGCGCGCGCCTGTGTGGAAGGCCCTGTCTTGCCGTTGCGCCGGCTGGTGCCGCCTCCTGGGTAGTGCTGAGTCACCAGACCAGTGATGATCTGTCGACCATCAGGGGGCCATGAGCTCGAGGTGGTTGTCACCGCTGCTGATCTCGGCGGCAAACCGACTTTCCATGCGCATGCGCATCCTGAGCTCGTTTTTGGAATCGGCATTGCGGATGGCCTGCTCATAGTTGATCGACCCCTGCTCGAACAGTTCGAAAAGGGATTGATCGAACACACTCATCCCCGTCTCGCCACCGCGCCGCATCAACTCCTTGATGCGCTCCAATTCCCCCTTGAAGATGGCTTCCTTGATGGCTGGTGTGGGCAACAGGACCTCGAAGGCGGCCACACGCCCAGTGTCATCCTTTTTTGGGATCAGTCGCTGGGCAATAATCCCCCGCAGATTGATGGAGAGCATCATCAGGATCTGCTCGCGCATCTCTTCTGGAAAGAGGTTGAGGATGCGCTCGAAGGTCTGGTCAGCATTGCTGCTGTGCAGTGTGGCCAGGCAAAGATGACCGGTTTCGGCAAACTCCAGGGCATATTCCATGGTCTGTCGGTCACGTATCTCACCCACCAGGATCACATCCGGTGCCTGGCGCAGCGCGTTTTTGAGCGCCACATGCCAGTCTTCGGTGTCGAGCCCCACCTCCCGCTGGGTGATGATCGAGCGGTTGTGCCTGTAGACATACTCGATGGGGTCTTCCACGGTGACGATGTGTTCATCGGCGTGGCTGCTACGATAACCGATCATGGCAGCCAGACTCGTGGATTTTCCGCTGCCCGTTGCTCCAACCACAAGCACCAAGCCGACCTTTTCCATGACGATATCCAGCACCACAGGCGGCAGCCCAAGCTGCTTTGGCTCTGGCACCAAGGTGTTGATGCGTCGGGCAACCAGCGCCACACTGCCCCGTTGCACCATGGCGTTGACCCGGAAACGGCCGATCTCGGCATGCATAAAGGCGAAATTGCTCTCGTTGCTGGCCTCGAAAGCGGTCCACTGCTTGTCACTCATCATGAGCCGTGCCGCCATGGCCGTATCCTTTGGTGTCAGGTTCTGGTCCCCCAGGCGTTTGATGGAGCCATTCACCTTGATGGCCGGGGCAAAACCAGCCACCAGAAACAGATCCGACGCCTCCTGCTGGACAACCTGCCTGAGCCAGTCCAGCACCACCGCAAACATGGGATGTGCCCTTGGTTCGGTTGTCCTTGGTTCGGCCATGGATCAGGAAACTGTATGAATTGGGTTGGGCTGGGCTGGGTTGGTTGCCATGGCATGATGGCGCCACGGCGCAACCGTCATGCCAGCAGCCATCAGGCAATACCGCTCATGGGTACCAGACCCTCCAGCTCATAGGCTGCCTTGGCCTGGGCCACCTTGGCCTCCACCTTGTTTTCGCGAACAAGCTGCTTCAGGCTCTGGTCCAGGGTGCGCATGCCGAATTGCTGCCCGGACTGGATCATGGAATACATCTGGGCCACCTTGCCCTCGCGGATCAGGTTGCGGATGGCAGGCGTGGCCACCATGATCTCATGGGCGGCCACCCGGCCGCCGCCCGTCTTCTTGATCAGCGTCTGGGTGATCACTGCCTGGATGGATTCGGAAAGCATGTTGCGGATCAACTCCTTTTCAGCGGCATCGAACACGCCCACCACGCGGTCGATGGACTTGGCCGCAGAAACAGTATGCAAGGAAGCCAATACCAGTGTGCCGGTTTCGGCCGCGGTGAGGGCAAGGCGGATGGTTTCGAGGTCGCGCATCTCACCGACCAGCAGCACATTGGGATCCTCGCGCAACGCAGCGCGCAATGCTGAGCTGAAGTCCCTGGTGTCACGCAACACCTCGCGCTGATTGATCAGGCTGCGCTTGGATTCATGGACGAACTCGATGGGATCCTCCACGGTGATCACATGGCCGCCATACTCTTCGTTGATATAGTTGATCATGGCGGCCAGTGTGGTGGACTTGCCCGATCCCACGGGGCCTGTCACCAGGACCAGCCCCCGGGGTTTGGTGGCGATGGCCTTGAGGACCGGGGGGGCATCGATATCCTCAAGGCGCTTGATGGCGTTGGGTATCACGCGGAAGGCACCGGCACCCCCCCGGTTCTGATGGAAGACATTGGCCCGAAAGCGGGCCATACCCGGGATCTCGAAGGAAAAATCCACATCCAGATCGGTTTCATAGACCCGCTTGTGGTTGTCGTTCATGGTTTCGTAGAGCAGGTCGCGTGCCTGCTTGCTGTCCAGGATGGGCAGATTGATGCGGCGCAACTCACCATCCACCCGGATCATGGGGGGCAGGCCGGCCGAGATGTGCAGATCGGAAGCGCCCTGCTTGACTGTGAAGGCCAACAGCTCTGAAATGTCCATCAGAT
>WOZS01000059.1:0-11922 GCA_011620135.1 Gammaproteobacteria bacterium | reverse complement strand
TCCCGCCTGCAAGAGGCCCTGCCAAAGATCGCCGCTCTGCCGCAAGCCTGCTGGCATTACATCGGCACCTTGCAGCGCAACAAGTGCAAGGCCATCGCCAGGCATTTCAACTGGGTGCACAGCATCACGAACATCGACGCCGCCAAGGTGCTCTCGGCGCAACGCAGCGCCGCTCAGCGGCCTTTGCAGGTATTGATTCAGGTCCAGCTCTCAGGTGAGCCCAGCAAACAGGGTGCAGACCCTGGGCACATCCCTGACCTGGCCGGCCAGGTGGCAGTACTTCCCAACCTGCAGCTGCGCGGCCTGATGACCATGGGCCGGATGCACGATGACAATCTGTCTGTGTTCATGCGGCTGCACGCCATCCAGGAAAGGCTGCAGGCTGCCGGACATACCCTGGATACGCTGTCCATGGGCATGTCCGCAGACTATCGGCAGGGCATCGCGGCCGGTGCCACCATGGTGCGCATAGGAACCGCGTTGTTTGGCGAGCGCAGCGCACCTCAGGCCCATCACCATGCCCCATGATGGGGGATCATTCAGTCCAGTTTGAGGAGTATGCCGCCCCCAGAGCCGATTGGCGCCGGGATGGTCATGCCTTGCATTCGCTGGCAGGATGCCCGCCTGAGCGACGATGGACATGCCTGCGTACTATGGCCATGTTGATCAGGTTGGCCTTGAAGAAGACATCCGCCACATCTCCTGCCACGGGAAGCACGCCCAGTGCCGCATCGAGCCCCACCATGGCCAGCATGCGCAGCAAGGTCGTCCGGGGTACGCCGAGCCGGTAGCCCTGCCAGACGATGTACAGGGCAGGCGCCATGGATACCACATCGCCGATCCCCGGGATGAGCCCGATGAGACTGTCCCAGCCGATACGCCACGAGGTGCCCGGGATGCGCAAGCTGGCATCCAGCTGGTTGGCCAGCCAGATCAGCCGTTTCAGCATGGCCTGTTGTGCGGCGGTCTCCACGATCTCACCATGACGCAGCCATGGCCATTTTGGGTCAGGCATGGATATTGCTAACCACAACGCTGTCTGGCTAGGAGCCAGACTTCGGATGACAGCCAAGGAGTGCTCATGGATCGTATACCCACTGTGGTGCTGCTGGCAGGCAGCCTGCTCATGCCTTTTCTCGCCCAGGCGCAGGAAGCCGCTTCCCCTGCGGACGATGATAGCACCCAAAAGGCCAGCAACGCACCGCACACCACCGCGGATGATACCCAGAAGCTCGAGGCGGTGGAGGTCACAGGTTCGCGCATCAAGCGCATCGATGTGGCCGGTCCCTCGCCCATCACGGTTATCGACCGCCCGCAGATCGAGCATTCGGGCTTGAGTACCGTCTCCGAATTGCTGAGCCGCCTGCCCCAGGTAGGTGCTGGCTCCTACAACGAGAACTTCACCAACAGCTTTGCCCCGGGCAGTTCCGGGGCAAGCCTGCGTGGGCTAGGCCAGGGGCACACGCTGGTACTCATCGATGGGCGACGCTTCCCCAGTTACGGCTTTGCCCAGAACATGACCGACTCCTTCGTGGATCTGAACAGCCTGCCTGCGGCGGCAGTGGAGCGTATCGAGGTGCTGCGCGACGGGGCATCGGCCATCTATGGCTCGGATGCCATGGCCGGTGTGATCAACATCATCCTGCGCAAGGACTACCAAGGGGCCGAGGTGTGGAGCCAGTACGGAGATACCGTCAAGGGCGATGCCCCGGCCAAGCATTTTTCCGGTATTGCCGGCACGAGCCTCGGTCGCGGCACCATCACCGCCGCCTTCGACTACTACGACCGGGGCCAGCTGGGCTATGCCGACCGGGCCTTTTCCCGTCATGCCGACCATTCCGGCCGTCCAGGCGGCATCGATTTCCGGGGCAGCGCCGGGCAACCGGGGTATGGCCTGCTGCATGATGAAGCTGGCGGCTACAGCATACCTTCAGGAGATCCAGCCTGCCCGCCAGGGCAACGCGACAGCTATCGCTGTCGCTACGATCCAAACCCCTACCAAACGTTGATCCCGGCCACAGAGCGCTATGGAGGCTTCCTCAACGGCCAGTACGACCTCACCGCTCACCTGAGCACCTATGCGAGCCTGATCTTGCAGCATTCCGGTACCAACCAGCGCTTCACGCCCACTCCTGTCGGTTCGTCTGCAGGCATCACGGTGCCCGCCAGCGCCCCAGGCAACCCCTTTGGCCAGCCGGTGCGACCCATCTTTGCGGCCCTGGACCTGGGCTCGCGGCGCAATGACATCGAAAACCTGGCCCTGCGCAGCATCCTGGGCTTCAAGGGCGACTTCGACATGCCCTGGATCGGGCAGAACTGGACCTATGATGCAGCCTACAACTATGGCCGCACCGAGACCGATCAGCGTGGCAAGAGCGGCTACATCAACAGAAATGACCTGCAAGCAGCCATCGACAGCGGGCTCTATATCCCCTTTGGCGGGGTACGCAACAGTGATGCTGCCCTGGATGCCATCAACAGCCGCACCCATCGCGCCGCCGCCTATGAGACCTCAAGCGGAGATTTCAATCTGAGTGGCACCCTGTTCGATCTACCCGCTGGCCCCCTTGGCATGGCCTTTGGCGCCGAATACCGCGACGAGCAGGCCAACGACGTGCCCGACCCCCAGACGGCAAACGACCTCATCATTGGCCAGGGGGGCACCCACAACACCGGCCAGCGCCATGCCATCTCGGAATTCCTGGAGTTCTCCGTGCCCCTCCAGCGCATGCTGGAGGCTCAGCTGGCGGTGCGCCACGAGGACTACAGCGATTTCGGCACCACCACCAAACCCAAGTTCGGCCTCACCTTCAAACCCTTTTCCTCATTCATGTTGCGCGGCAGCTATGCAGAGGGCTTTCGCGCCCCCTCCCTGGCCGAGACCAACCTCCAGGGCGCCCAGGCCTATTACAGCGGCATCGATGATCCCTTGCGCTGCGGGGCCACCGGACGGGATGCCGACTGCGGTCGTGCGGGATCCACCGAAGCCCATTTCTATGGCAACCCCAACCTGGGGCCGGAAAAGTCAAGCTCGTACAATATCGGCCCTGTCTGGCAGGTGACCGAAAATGTCACCATCGAGATGGACTTCTGGCATTACAAGATCACCGATCTCATCGACGCCGACCCGCGAGGCACCATTGCCCGCAATGCGGGCAACCCGGACATCGTGGTGCGCAATCCACAGACCCCAGAAGACATCGCCATGGGCATTCCCGGCAGCATCGAGTATTTCAACCTGCCCTTCGTCAACATGTCGGCCCGCAAGACCAGCGGCATCGACACCGACTGGTACTGGCGCCTGCCCAATACCAGGATCGGGCGTTTCGATGCCGCCTTGCATACCACCTATATTCTTTACCAGAAGAACAAATACACGGCAAACGATCCCTGGGAGCAATGGGCTGGGACCTATGCAGGCATTGGCCCCCGGGCCAAGGCCACGGCCTCGCTGGACTGGACCATGGATCCGTACGGCGCCACCATTGCCACCAACTATCTGGGTTCCTATGAGGACAGTGACGATGTGTTTGCGGCACCCGAGCGGCACATCGGCTCGATGACCACCTTCGACCTGCAACTGCGCTATGACTTTCCAAAGCATGTGTCGATGGCAGTGGGCGCCGAGAATCTCTTCAACCGCAAGCCCCCCTTCACCCTCTTTGATGCTGCTGGATATGACTCCTTCATGGCGGATCCCACGGGGCGCTTCGTCTATTTCAAGCTGGGGTATACCTTCTGAAAAGGAGCCTTCCTCTGTCACGAGGACAGACGAAAGTCCACCGCCGCCTGCCCCACGCCTGGGAGCTGTACCATCCAGGAAGGCGGCTCAGCCCAGCTCACCAGCCTGCCGCCATGCAACCCATAACGCACCACCGCCCGCCTGCGAATGGCCTCGAACACGTCATGGGCGTCTACGACAATCAGATGCGCCGGACGGCCTGTCGCCAGGCCATAGTCTGGCAGATGCAAGGCGCGCGCGGCATCGCTGGTGATCCTGTGGATACCGGCTGCGATCTCTTCTGGTGTGGTCATGTGCGCTGCCAGCAGTCCTGTGGCCACCACATCCCACATCTCGGCCGTACCCAGCGGGTACCAGGGGTCCATCAGGTCATCATGGCCGAAGGCCACCGGCACGCCGTGCGCCAGGAGTTCCCTGACCCGGGTCATGCCCCGGGGCTTGGGGTAACCGGCAAACCGGCCTTGCAGATTGAGATTCGCCAATGGGTTGGCCACCACAGCCACCCCGGATTCTGCTAGCTGCGCCATGAGCCGTTCGGCATAGGCCGCAGGATAGAGATGCATGGCTACCGCATGACTGGCAGTCACCCGACCTGCCATGCCGCGCTTCCTGGTTTCGGCTGCCACCACCTCCAGGTAGCGTGAGCCAGGGTCATCGATCTCGTCGCAGTGGATGTCCACCAGCGCGCCATGGCGTTCGGCGAGGTCGAAGGCCAGGCGCACGGAAGCCACGCCATCCTCGAAGCAGCGCTCCACATGGGGAATGGCGCCCACCACATCGGCTCCCCAAGCAAGGGCTTGCTCCAGTTGGCCCCGGGCTTCTGGCTGGGCCAACAACCCATCCTGGGGAAAGGCCACCAATTGCAGGGTGATGGTGTCTTGCCAGGCATGCCGTATCTCCAGCAGGGCCTGCAGACCCACCAGGCCAGGCGTGGTAGTATCCACATGGCTCCTGACATGCTGCACCCCCCGGGCCAGATACCAGCCCAGCACCTTCTCGGCGCGCCTGCGGCAGTCGGCAACGCTCATGCCCTGCTTATACGCAGCCCAGCTGGCAATGCCCTCGAACAGCGTGCCGGTGCGGTTGTGTGCCCCAGAAGCAGCGCTTAGGGCGGTATCCAGATGCACATGGGCTTCCACCAGGGCCGGCAGTGCCAGGCCGTGTTGGCCATCCAGCACCGCCGCACCCTCGCCATGAACCATCTGGTCGGGTGGCTGTGCTGCCGCCGCGGCAGGAACGATGGCGCTGATACGGCCACCATGGAGGTGGATGTCCCATATCCCGGCCTGGTCCATCAGGTGGACGTTGGCGATCCGTTGAATGCTGCCCGCGTTGCCCTGCCCTGCCATGCTGCTGTGGCCAATCAGCTACTTCAGCCCATAGAGCCGATCGCCGGCATCCCCCAGGCCAGGGCGGATGTAGGCCTGTTCATCCAGGCCCCTATCCACCGCAGCACAGAAGATGGGCACATCGGGATGCTGCTGGGCCATCATTGCCAGACCTTCTGGGGCGGCCAGTACGCACAGCAGGCGCAGGTTGACGGCACCGGCTGCCTTGAGGCGGCCCATGGCCGCTGCGGCCGAATGACCCGTGGCCAGCATCACATCCAGCACGATCACCAGGCGTTCGGCGATATCATCTGGGATCTTGAAGTAGTACTCCACCGCTTCCAGGGTGTCATGATCGCGGTACAAGCCGATCAGACCCACCCGGGCCGAGGGCACCAGGGCCAGCAGACCATCCAGCAACCCCATGCCGGCACGCAGGATGGGCACCAAGCAGAGCTTCTTGCCGGATAGGGTAGGCGCCACCATGGATTCCAGCGGGGTATGGGTGAGCTGCATCTGCAGCGGCAGGTCACGGGTCACCTCATAACCCAGCAGGTATCCCAGCTCGCGCAGCAGGGTGCGGAAGTCCGCCGTGGTGGTGGTGCGTTCGCGCAGCATGGTCAGCTTGTGCTGCACCAACGGATGCTCAACGCAATGGACGGGCATGGCTTGCATGGTAGCACATCCAGGGCATCACCATGGATGTTGGCCAAGCTCCTGGGACATGAGCAGCGCGGTTGTCCTTGACCAGGTTCTGGGATACTATGATTTCCCCAAATCTTAAGATTTAATTGATGCAATTGTTCATTCCTCACTTATAGAAGAACTGGGCAGCAATGAGCCAAAAACCAGTCCATCGAGGCCTCATCACCCTGGCGGTCATGCTGGGCACCATCGTGGATGTGATCGACTCCACGGTGGTCAACGTGGCCATCCCGTATGTCCAGGGCAGCATGGCGGTCTCCCAGGACATGGTCATCTGGGTGCTCACCTCCTACATCGCAGCTACCGCCTTGATGACGCCCCCCACCGCCTTCCTGGCAGCCCGCCTGGGCCGTAAGAGGCTGTATCTGATCAGCATGGGCGGCTTTACCTTTTTTTCAATCCTATGCGGCATGGCGCAGTCCATCGAGCAGATCGTGCTGTTCCGCGTGCTGCAGGGCGTGTTCGGCGCCTCGCTCATCCCCTTGTCCCAGACCACCTTGCTGGATGTCTATCCGCCGGAAAAACATGGTTTTGCCACTGGCATCTGGGGTACGGGCATCATGGTGGCACCGGTCATCGGACCCACACTGGGCGGCTATCTCACCGACTATCTGAACTGGCGCTGGGTCTTCTATATCAATGTGCCCGTGGGCTTGCTGGCCCTGCTGCTGATCTGGCTCTATGTGCCCGAGGAGACCACGGAACAACCGCGTCCTTTCGATGGATTGGGTTTTGTGTTGTTCGGGATCGGCATCATTGCCCTGCAGGTCATGCTGGACCGTGGCGAGAACCGCGACTGGCTGTCCCATCCCGAGATCAAGATCGAGCTTGGGCTGGTCATTTTTGGGTTTTATACCTATTTTGTTCATGCCCTCACCACGCCCAAGACGCCCTATTTCAACCTGCGCGTCTTCCAGGACTGGAACGTAACCGTGGGCAACCTGCTCATGTTCGTGGCCGGTGCCCTGCTGTATGCCACCATGTCGTTGCTGCCGCCCATGCTGCACAATCTTCTGGACTACCCCGTGGCCACAGCGGGCCTGGTGTTGGCGCCGCGGGGTGGCGGCACGTTCATCTCCATGATGCTCTCTGGATTGCTGGTCTCGCGGATCGATCCTCGCGCATTGCTGGTGTTGGGGTTTGCCTTGTCCGGTGCCGGCTTGATGATCATGAGAAGATATGATCTATATATGGATGCAGAGATGGTCATATGGAGCGGTTTTGTGCAGGGCCTGGGGCTGGGTTTCATTTTCGTGCCGCTTGCCACCATCACCCTGGCCACGGTGCCACAGGAGCTGCGTACCGACGCCTCCAGTGTGTTCAATCTGATGCGCAGCCTTGGTGGCAGCTTTGGTATTTCCATCATGACCAGCGTGCTGGTCAGGCGCGGCCAGATGCATCATGAGGTGCTGGCCACGAACATCAATCCCCAGAACCACTTTATGTACTCCCCCCTGCTGCCCCAGGTCTGGAATCCCATTGATCCCCATGGGGCCGCCGCACTCAATGCCGAACTCACCAGGCAGTCCGCCATGCTTTCCTATATGGATACGTTCCACCTGCTCATGGTGCTGTCCCTCCTCTGCATCCTGCTGACGCTCACATTGCGCAAGCCGGAGGGTTTCCAGGCCAATCCCATGGCCGGTCTGGAGTAAAGATCAACTCGAGGTTCGGGAAGCCGCCTGGAATCTTATGGCGGACCCGCCGCCCATGACATCCAGGCGGCGCCTCGATCGAGCATGGATGGACCAGACCGCGGCACATCCTGGCGAGACCTGGCGGCGATATCCTCTTGCTCTTGCCTGCGGGCATGGGATTGAACTGTATATCCCCTTTTATATGTTATAATTATCATTGAAGATTTATTCGGAAGAACAGCGTGTCGCCAGATCATCCCGGGATCAAATCAAACCCAGGCAGGAGAGATGCTCATCCCCTAAATGAGCACAGGACAGGAGGAGAGAGTCATGCTACTGGATCAGCAAACACATCGTGATATCCAAAAACTCATCGCCCAGGGCCGACGCATCCCTCGGGTCATCGTCATGGGGGCGGGCATGTCCGGCATGTGCATGGGCATCCAACTGCTCAAGGCCGGCATACAGAACTTCGTCATCTACGAAAAAAAAGAGACCATCGGAGGCACCTGGCGCGAGAACACCTACCCGGGCCTCACCTGCGACATCCCGAGCTTTTTCTATACCTACAGCTTCGAGCCCAACCCACGCTGGACCCATCGTTTCCCGCCCGGTGACGAGATCCAGCAATACTTCATGAACGTCTTCCACAAGTATGGCCTGGATGCCTATACCAGGTTCAACGAGGAAGTGACCGATGCCCGCTATGAGGAGGGCCGCTGGCAGATACGCACCAGCAAGGGTACCGAGGACAGCGCCGAGTTCCTGGTGTCCGCAGCAGGCATCCTGCATCATCCGGTCATGCCAGACATCCCGGGGCTGGATACCTTCAAGGGGGCCATGTTCCACAGCGCGCGCTTCGACCATTCGGTGCCGCTTCAAGGCAAGCGCATCGGCGTGGTGGGCACGGGCTCCACGGCAGTGCAGATGATGGAGCCGCTTTCCCAGATAGCCGAGCACACCTTCATGTTCCAGCGCACGGCGCAGTGGATCTTTCCTTATAGCAACAAGGAGTTTTCCCAGCGCTGGATCGACCTCATGACCCGCTATCCGGGCTTACCCACCTTGCTCTACCACCTGCAAAAGGATCTCCTGGACTGGTTCTTGCCGGCGGTGGTCAAGCCGGGCTTGCGACGCAGACTCTTGGCCTATCTCTGCAAGAAGCATCTGGACAAGGTCAAGGACCCCGTATTGCGGGCCAAACTCACGCCCAACTACCAGCCAGGCTGCAAGCGGCTCATCATGTCGAACACCTTTTATGACACCATCCAGAAGCCCAAGGTGACCCTGGTCACAGAGGGAATCCAGCAGATCGAGCCCGAGGGCGTGCGCCTCAAGACCGGCGAGCTCGTTGCCCTGGATGTCCTGATCTTGGCCACTGGTTTCAACGCGCATGCCTACATGCGCCCCACCAGCATGTATGGCGAGGGTGGCCTGAGTCTGGAGCAGGCCTGGGCGCAGGGCCCCAGGGCCTTGCGTTCGCTCACCATGCCTGGTTTTCCCAATTTCTTCATGCTCATGGGGCCCCATTGCCCGGTGGGCAACTATTCGTTGATCGCCGTGGCCGAATACGCCACCAATCACATCATGAAGTTCCTCAGGATGTTCATGGAGCAACGTTTCGACCAGATCACCCCCAGACCCGAGGCGGTGGCGGCCTTCTACAAGGATGTGGCCAGCGCCCTGCCACAGACCATCTGGTCCACGGGATGCAAGAGCTGGTACTATGGCCCCACCGGCCAGCCAGAGCTGTGGCCCTGGACGGCGAAGCGGTTCGAGCATGACCTCAAAGAACCCAACCTGGCCGAGTATAAGCTAGACAAGGCAGCCTGACGGCCACCAGCTGGCAGCAGGAGCCAGCGCCGCTCCTGCTGCCACAGTCTCACGATCCGCTGCCTTCTTCCCCTGGCCCGGCGACGGGCAAGACCGACGACGACTGTGACTTGCGGTTGGGGCCGCTGTGGGCCAGGTAGACGGGGGTGCGCATGGCATGCAGCCGTGAGGCGGTACGCGCAAAGGCGCTTGCTTCCCGATCATCGCACAGCGCTTCCACCTCGGCTGCAGCACTGGCATAAAGTCGCATGTGGTGCTCAAAGAGCACATCCACCAGATGAATGAAACGACGCAAGGCATCGCGCCGCTCGCCCCCCAGCCGGGGAATGCCAGTGAGCACGATGGTGTGAAAACGGTTTGCCAAGGCTAGATAATCGGCGGTCCCCAGGGGTTGTTCGCACAGGGCGGCGAAAGTGAACAACGCCACGCCCGAGGCCGTTTTCTCGGCCACGGTCTGCCGTCCCCAGACCGTCAGGCGCTCGGCATGCACCTCATGGCCTTCGGTGAGCTGATCAAACAATTGCTCCAGGTCAAGGCGTGCTGCGGCATCGTCAGGCGTGCGCCACATCTGCTCAACCAACGCATCGCGGCGCCGGTGGTCGATGGTGCCACGCAATAGCACCACATCCATGTTTTCCTTGATGCGCTGGATATAGGGTAGGAAGCTGTCTCGCCCTGGCGCGTGGGCCAGCAGCGCATCGGGAGCCGTGTTGGAGGTGATCACCACCACCACGCCCAGATCCCAGAGCTGCTCCAGCAGCCTGCCCAGCAACATGGCATCGCCAATCTCGGTGATCTGCCACTCATCGAAACACAACAGCCGGCAGTCCCGCGCCAGGTCAGCTGCGATGCCCGGCAGCACCGCCGCGCTGTGCTGCCGGGCATGCAGCGCCTGGTGGAGGGACTGCATGAAGGCGTGCACATGGACGCGCTTCTTGGCCCGCAGCCGGGCTGTGGCAAAAAGCAGGTCCATCAGCATGGACTTGCCACGCCCCACCTCGCCCACCAGGTAGAGCCCTTTGATGGCCGGGACCGGCGGGGCTGCACTCTCCCCGGGCCATGGAGACCTCCTGGACAACAGCCGGCCAAGCCATCCGCCCGGGGCTGCAGCCTGGCGTGGCCCATGCTGGCGTGGTGCTGCCAGGACGCGCTCGTCGAGGCGTTCCCAGAGGCGCTGGACGGCCGCCACGGCCTGCTGTTGCGCTGGATCGGCCGCCAGCAGACCCTGCGCCACGGCTGCCGCATAGGCGCTGGCCGGTTGCTGATAGCCACCCTGGGTCACCAGGGCCGGCCAGTCCACCTGACCCACGTGCACTGACTGGACAGGGGGTGTATCCGGTGCAGTCTGACCGTGGAGAGAAGGGCTCATCTCAGCAGATGCGCGGCAGTTGCTCGCCGCTCAGCCAGTCGATCAGGCGTTCGCCGCCCAGCGTGGTTGCCATGCTCACCCAGCATGCGCTGTCCTCCACCACAGTGCCGATCCAGGCGGCCTGCGATCCCAGTGGATGGGCGCGCATGGCTGCCAGCAGCCCTTCTGCTTCTTGCGGTGGACAGATAGCCACCAGCTTGCCTTCATTGGCCACATGCACAGCCTCCAGGCCCAGCAACTCGCAGGCACTGCGCACGGCCTCGTGCACCGGAATGGCCTGCTCCTGGATATGCATGCCTACGCAAGAAGCATGGGCGAGCTCGTTCAACGTAGCCGCCAGCCCGCCCCGGGTGGGATCACGCAGGCAGCGCAGCGTGGGTGCAGCACGCAGCATCACCGCCACCAGTTCATGCAAGGGGGCGCTGTCGGAGCGCAACGTGGTCTCGAAACCCAGATGCTCGCGCTGGGCGAGAATGGCCATGCCGTGGTCACCGATGGAGCCACTGAGGATGATGGCATCGCCGGGACGACAATTCCCGGCGTCGAGCTGCACGTCCTGGGGGACCAGACCCAGCCCGGTGGTGGTGATGAACAGGCCATCGCCCTTGCCGTGCTCCACCACCTTGGTATCGCCTGTGACGATGGGTACCCCACAGCGGCGGGCCGCCTGCGCCATGCTGGCCACCACATCGCGCAGCGTCGCCATGGCAAGCCCTTCTTCCATGATGAAGGCTGCAGCAAGACAGAATGGCTGGGCACCACCCATGGCAAGATCATTGACTGTCCCATAGACAGCCAGCGAGCCGATGTCACCACCCGGGAACACCAGAGGCTTGACCACGAAACTGTCGGTGGTCATGGCGATGCGCCCCTGCGGCACGCCCATGATGGCCTGGTCATTGCCCTGGGCCAAGAGCGCATTGTCGAAGGCAGGCCAGAACAGCTCATTCACCAGACGGTTGGTGGCGCGACCCCCACCGCCGTGGCTCAGTGTGATGCGCTCGTCCACAGGCCGCCATCCAGGAAAAATCGCATTTTAGGACAATGATGCCACATACTATCCCATATCTTCATATATCAATCACTAGATTTCAGGCGGCACAAACCCAGCAAGCTGCCCCCCAGGAGCACCGGGCATATCATGCATCTATTATGCATGATATGCCTGCTCTGACGCTGGTAGGTTTGCCATGGCTGGCAGCAAGCACCAGGAACCCTGGCTGGCCACGGAAACATGGGTCAGGGCAAAAAAGGCCCTCACCCCACCCGAAACACCCCCACCAGCGCCTCCAGCTGCTCGGCCTGGTC
>WOZS01000030.1 GCA_011620135.1 Gammaproteobacteria bacterium | reverse complement strand
TTTTGGCCCAGCAAGTCATTCTCTTGAGCCGGATTCACGGAGCGTCCCTGTACCGGCATCCTCGCCTACCGGTCACCACCCATCACGCGGACCGATTTGCGGCCCTCAGGCAGGAATGCAATCTGGACGATTTGTCGAAAATGGACCGCTGGTGTCCCGTTTATCTTTAGGCTTTAGCAGGTTAGCAGGCCGTTGAAAAACGCCGCTGCTCCATGGCATGGCCGCCCCATCCCTCCCAGATCCAGCAGCACCTCAGAAGACTCTTCAGGAAAACCCGGAGACAAACGGCCACAACGCCGCGGCACCGCGCTGCTGCAGTCTCTCGCCCAGCCATCGCGCCCAGAAGCGCTCATTGCCGTACTCATCCCGCCACGACCACAGCCTCCTGGTGAGCACATGCAGCGGGTATTCCCGGGTAAAACCCATGGCGCCATGCACCTGGTGAGCGATGGCCGCCCCTTTTGAGGCCGCCTCGCCGCAGCGTACCTTGGCGATGGCGCAGGCCAGCAGGCCATCCTCACCCTGCAGCGCATCCACGCCAGCATCGGCTGCGGCATTGGCTGCGGCCACCTCGCCAGCCAGTACCGCCAGCATCTGCTGGATGGCCTGGAAGCGGTTCAGGGTGCGCCCGAATTGCACCCGCTCCCCGCTGTAGCGCACCGCCATGGTCAAGGCCCCCTCCAGGGCACCGGCCATCTGCGCAGCCCGAAGGCAGGCCCCCTTGGCACTGAGCCACAACTCCAGCTGGCGGCCCCGCAATGTCTTGCCCTGCCTGAGCATGACGCCAGCACAACGCACCGTATCGCGCGGTTCACCGGCCAGGTTGCGCCCTGGTTGGATCTCCACGTCCGAGCCATCCAGGAAGCCCGTCGCATAGCCATCGCCATGGGGCACGCACAGTACGATGGCGACCGCCGAGCGCGCCCAGGGCACGCGCTCTGCCTGCCCGGTCACCTGCAAACCATCACCTACCTTGTCGACCGCCAGGCCATTGGCTTGCCAGACCACCGTGGCCGGCCCGTCGGGCAGCTCCAGGCCAGCCTTGGCGGCCATGTTGCGCGCCAGGAAGGTTTCCACCAATGGCAAGGGGGCGGCCACACCGGCAGTCAGGCGATAGACGCCCATGGACTCGGCCAGGGAAGGGCCTTCATCGAGACCCAGGCCCACCAGGCCAGCATCCACGAAGGCATGCCACAAGGGTTGCGGCAGCGTCTCCTCCTGCCACGCCTTGGCTGCCTCCAGGCTCCAATGACGGGACAATAGCCTCATGACCGCCTCATCCAGCAGCCGCTTGGTTTCCATATCGGTCATATCGTACCCCCCCCAACACTCAGGTTCAGCGCAAACCCAGACCCCGGGCGATCATGCCGCGCAACACCTCGGTGGTTCCTCCTGCTAGCGTGAACGAGGGGGCATGGAGCACGGTGTGGGCCAGCATCCGCGTGTAGGGATCATCGCTCTCGGGGTCGACCTCCACAGGTGCTGCCAGCCGGGCCACATCGGCCACCTCCTTGGCGTAGATAGTGGCCAGGTCCTTCACCAAAGCCGCCTCGATGGCCGGCGTGGCTCCCTGCTGCCACTGGCCGGCGATGGAAGCCGACATGCGCCGCAACACGAACAAATGGGCCACCAGGCGCCCCAGGTCGGCATGGGCCTCGGGCTCACAGCGCACCAGCAGCTTCCTGAGCAGCGGAAAGACGCCCAGGAAGCGCTCTGGGCCACTGCGCTCGTGGGCCAGTTCGCTGGTGACCTGCTGCCAGCCGTTGCCAATCTCGCCCACCACGCGCTCATCGGGGATAAAGGCATCCTCGAAGGTGGTCTCATTGAAATGATGGCGCCCGGCAAGATTGATGATGGGCTTGATGTGCACGCCCTTGGTGGTGTGCAGCTCGACGATCATCTGGCTGAGACCGGCGTGGCGGTCCTTCTCATCGGGAGGTGCGGTGCGCACCAGAGCGATCATGCCATGGCACAAGTGGGTAAAGCTATTCCAGATCTTGCGGCCATTGAGCAACCAGCCCCCATCGACCCTGGTGGCCCTGGTACGCACCGCCGCAAGGTCCGAACCCGCGTCCGGCTCGCTCATGCCGATGGCGAAATAGCACTCGCCCCGGGCAATGCTGGGCAGGAAGGTGCGGCGCTGCTCTTCTGTCCCGAAACGCAGCAATAAAGGTCCGCTCTGGCGCTCGGCAATGAAATGCGCCCACACAGGCGCACCAGCTGCCACCAGTTCTTCTGTGATCACGAAGCGCTCCAGCAACCCCCATTCCCGGCCGCCGTAGATCCTGGGCCAGGTCACCCCCAGCCAGCCGCGTTCACCCAAAGCACGGCTCAGCTCCGCAGAGAAGCCCTCTGTAGCCTGGGCGAAGGTACGCTCGGCGAGAAAGGCGCGCACCTCGGCACGCAATGCCTGTGCCTGCTTTGGGAATGGCGCGACGGGATAAAGCAGTTCCATGGGCGCTACCTCAGTACATGATCAGGAACCCAGGCACGTCCTGTCATGCCGATGTTCCCCGCAAGCAAACAGCCATACTGGACAAGCCAGGGCCAAAAGCGCCACACTGAATAGGCATCACCAAAGACACCACAGTGAGGTTCCAGGATGGATCACCAATCGGTCGTGACCCTG
>WOZS01000067.1:46457-55943 GCA_011620135.1 Gammaproteobacteria bacterium | reverse complement strand
CTGCTGTGCTCGCCGGGATGGGCTGGCGGCTTGGGTGTTGGCGATGGTGTGCGGCCGAAGCGCGGTGCCGGGGCGGGCTGGACCACGCCGGCTATATCCACGAAGGTTCCCCGGGCCTGATTGTGGGGGTGGTGCGGCGCATCGAACGGGGAAAGAATAGGTGCCACGCAGGCATCGCTCTGGGCAAAGATCGCGGCCCATTCATCCTGGGTCTTTCCCCGGAAGACAGCAGCAAAGCGCTCCTTCATGGCCGGCCATTGACCCTGGTCCATCTGGGCTGGCAGGTCCTCCTTGTCAAGGCCCAGCTTGTGCAACAGCTCGGCATAGAATGGCGGCTCGATGGCGCCCACCGCCATGTAGCGGCCATCCTTGGTGGCATAGGTCTCGTAAAAATGGGCGCCCGTATCCAGGAAGTTCTTGCCCCGGGCGCGATGCCAGATGCCCATCTTGTCCAGGCCATAGATCATGGTCATCAACAACGCCGAGCCATCCACCATGGCGCAATCCACCACCTGGCCCATGCCGGAGCGTTCCCTTTCCAACAACGCCGCCAGCAGCCCCATGGCCAGCAACAGCCCGCCACCGCCGAAATCTCCCACCAGGTTCAGAGGCGGCACCGGCGGCTCGCCGGCTCGCCCAATGGGCTCAAGGGCACCGGCCAGGGCGATATAGTCGATGTCGTGACCGGCCATGTGGGCCCAGGGCCCATCCTGGCCGAAGCCTGTCATGCGGCCATAGACCAGACGCGGGTTGTCTTCCAGTAGTACGTTCGGGCCCAATCCCAGCCGCTCCATGACCCCGGGCCGAAAACCCTCGATGAGGCAATCGGCCTGGCGGGCAAGCCGGCGCATCAGGGCAATGCCGTCAGGCTTCTTGAGATCCACAGCGATGCTGCGTCGGCCGCGATGCAGCACCATGGCGGGCGGCTCATCCGGCAGGACATCCGGGCATTCCGCCAGACGGTCCACCCGCACCACATCCGCACCCAGGTCGGCCAAGATCATGGCACAGAATGGTCCTGGCCCGATGCTGCCCACCTCGATCACCTTCAAACCCTGCAATACACCCACAATGCACCTCATCATTGCAAAAAACGATTCTTTGTATTATAGACTGGGAGAGCGCCAGTGACGGCCCGAATGTTCCCTGGCCTCACCAGCCACAAAAAAGGCCGCCTTCAGGCGGCCTTTTGATGGCAGCGGCAGATCAAGCTCAGTTGCGCTGGTCCACGGGCACGAAGGGGCGTGGCGCTGGGCCGATGTAGTCGGCCGTGGGCCGGATCAGGCGGTTGTTGGCGCGCTGCTCCATGATGTGCGCCGACCAGCCGGTGATGCGCGAACAGACAAAAATGGGCGTGAACAAGGGCGTGGGGATACCCATGAAGTGATAGGCGCTGGCGCTGTAGAAGTCCAGGTTAGGAAAGAGCTTCTTTTCGTCCCACATGACCTTCTCGATGGCCTCGGAGATGGCATAAAGCCCCTTGGGATCCCCACAGGCCTGGGCCAGGCGCTGTGCCCAGGACTTGATCACCGCGTTGCGGGGATCGGACGTCCGGTAGACCGCATGGCCAAATCCCATGATCTTCTCCTTGCGCCCCAGCATGGCCAAGAGCCCTTGGCGGGCCTCCTCGGGGCCATTGAACCGCTCGATGAGCGCCATGGCCGCCTCATTGGCCCCGCCGTGCAACGGGCCGCGCAGGGTGCCGATGGCTGCGGTCACCGCCGAATAGAAGTCAGCCAGTGTGGCGGCGCAGACCCGCGCGGCAAAGGTGGAGGCGTTGAACTCGTGCTCGGCATAGAGGATCAGTGAGGCATCCATGGCCTCGCGATGCAAAGGATCGGGTGCCTTGCCGTGCAGCAGGCGCAGGAAATGCCCGGCCAATGTGGGCTCGTCGCTGGCCGTTGCGATGCGCTCGCCCTTGGTGACATAGTGGTACCAATAGAGCAGCATGCCCGGGAAGGTGCTCAGCAGGCGCTCGGCCACCTCCTTTTGCTGGTCGAAGCGCATTTTTTCCATGTCTGCCGCCTCGGGCTCCAGCGTGCCCAGCATGGAGCAGCCGGTGCGCAGCACATCCATGGGATGGGCGCTGGCGGGAATGCGCTCCAGCACCTGGCACAGGGTACCCGGCAAGGCGCGCTTGCCGCGCAGGCGCTCCCGGTAGACCTGCAGTTGGCTTGCCGTGGGCAACTCCCCTTCCAGCAGCAGATGGGCCACTTCCTCGAAGCTCGCCTTGGCGGCCAGCTCCTTGATGTCGAAGCCACGGTAGGTGAGACCAGCGCCTTCCTTGCCAACCGTGGCAATGGCGGTCTCACCGGCACTGATGCCGCGCAGCCCTGCGGTATTGTTTTTTACTCCTGCCTGCATATCCAGCTTCCCATGTTTGCCAATAATTCAATAATCAATTGAATCGGTCCTCTCATCTCAGCCCTGCTTCCCGAACAGTTGGTCCAGTTTCTGTTCATAGGCCTCATAGCCCAGCACCTGGTACAGCTCGGCCCGGCTCTGCATCAGGGGCACCACGTCTTTCTGGGTACCCTCCTCGAGGATGGTCCGGAACACCTTCAGGGCCGCAGCGCTCATGGCCCGAAAGGCCGACAGCGGATAGAGCACCAGCTGCACGCCCGCCTGCCCGAGCTGGGCTGTGGTGAAAAGAGGCGTCTTGCCGAACTCGGTGATGTTGGCCAGCACCGGCACCTTGACTGCCTTGGTGAAAGCCTGGTAGTCCTCCAACGTGGTGAGTGCCTCCGCAAAAATCATGTCGGCGCCGGCCTCCACATAGGCGCAGGAACGCTCGATGGCGGCAGCCAGCCCCTCCACGGCGTGAGCATCGGTGCGCGCCATGATGACAAACTGCTGATCGGTCCTGGCATCCAGCGCCGCCTTGAGGCGGTCGACCATCTCGGCCGTGCTCACCAACGCCTTGCCGGGCCTGTGCCCGCAGCGCTTGACGGCCACCTGGTCCTCGAGATGCATGCCGGCTACACCGGCACGGATCATGGTCTTGACGGTCCTGGCCACGGAAAAAGCCCCGCCAAAGCCGGTATCGGCGTCCACCAGCAATGGCAGCGGTGTCACGGCGGTAATGCGCGAGGCTTCTTCTGCCACCTCGGTCAGCGTGGTCATGGCCAGATCAGGCAGGCCGAAGGCGGCATTGGCCACCCCGGCCCCGGAAAGATACAGCGCCTGGGCACCGCTGTGCTCGGCCAGCAGGGCACAATAGGCATTGATCACGCCCAGGAGCTGCAGCGGGAAGGCCGTCTGCACCGCCTGGCGCAGGCGGCCTCCCGGGGACACAGTGGCTGCACTGGGACCGGTGAGGTGTTCAGACATGGCTAGGGTGCCTCCAGATCCGCCAGGACCCGCACATGCGCCACCGCCGAACGGGCCAGCGCAGGTCCATGATACCCTCCCTCCAGACAGGAAACCACCCGGCCTGCGGCATGCTCCATGGCGATGGCCACCAGGCGCTGGGTGACAAAACGAAAGTCGTCCTCGCTCAGCAGCAGGTCAGCCATTGGGTCTTCCCGATGGGCGTCGAAACCCGCCGAGATCAGCACCAGCTCGGGACGAAAGGCCTCCAGGGCCGGCAGCCACATCCACTCGATGGCCTCGCGAAAGGATCGTGACCCCGTGCCCGCTGGCAGCGGCACATGGATCACATTCGGCGGACAATGGCCAAGATCGGTGTGGGGGTAGAAGGGATGCTGGAAGCTGGAGCAGAACAGCACCTGGTTCGAACCGGCAAAGATGTCCTGGGTGCCATTGCCATGGTGTACGTCGAAATCACAGATGGCAAGGCGCTTGATCTGGCCCGAGTGCAACGCCTGCATGGCGGCACAGGCAATGTTGTTATAGAAGCAAAACCCCATGGCCCGGGCGCGCTCAGCGTGGTGCCCCGGAGGGCGTACATTGCAAAAGGCCCGCGTACAAGCCCCGCTCAGCACCAGATCCACCGCCAGCACGCCGGCACCGGCCGCATGGGCGGCTGCCTCCAGGGTAAAGGGATTGAGGCTGGTGTCGGCATCCAGCGCCACATGGCCCTCCTGGGGGCTGAGGCTGGCCAGCTGGCGCAGATAGGCGGCCTCGTGCACCTGCTCCAACAGCTGCGGGCTGACGGCTGGTGCCTCATGGGGCACCAGCAGGTCCAGCACGCCTTCTTCCGCCAGGGCATCCTCGATGAGGCGCAGGCGGTCTGGGGATTCCGGATGAGAAGGGCCCATCTCGTGGCGGAGACAGGAGGGGTGGCTGATGTAGGCGCAGCGCATGGGAGCTCGTCAATGGGCCATGGAGTACCCGGCCATCATCCCTGCCCCCTGCTGGCCAGGAGTCATGGTGCAGCTTGCCGCTTGGCCAGGATGGCTTCCATCTGATCCATGATACTCTCCATGCGTCGCATCAGAGCCTCATAGGGCGCAGCCTCGGCCAGGTCGACCCCAGCCTTCTTGAGCAACTCATAGGGATTGGCCGAACCACCCGCTCTCAGCAACCGCAGGTAGCGCTCCACAGCACCCTGGCGTTGCTCCAGTACCTCCTCGGCCAGCAAACTGGCTGCGGCCACGGACGTTGCATACTGATAGACATAATAGGCCGAATAGAAATGGGGGATATAGGCCCATTCCACGGTATAGCGCTCGTCGATATGCATCACACCCTGGGCCTCGCCATGGTAACGGCGCACCAGCTCCGCATAGAGCTTGGTGAAGTCCTCACCGGTATAGCCCGCGCCCTGCTCGATGGCCTGATGGGCCTTGTACTCGAACTCGGCGAACATGGTCTGGCGAAAGAAGGTGCCGCGCAGCTGTTCCAAGGCATTACCCAGATAGAACAGACGGTCGTCGTCATTGTGGGACTGATCAAGCATGGCACGCAACAGCAGCGCTTCATTGAAGGTGGAGGCGATCTCGGCCAGAAAGATGGGGTACTGGGCATTGACATACCGTTGTGCGCCATTGGCCAGGTAGGAGTGCATGGCATGGCCCCATTCATGGGCCATGGTGGAGACCGATTCATAGTCGTCCTGGTAGTTCATCAGTACGAAGGGATGCACGTCGTAGACCCCGCCGTTCATGTAGGCGCCGGAACGCTTGCCGGTCCGCGGATAGACATCCATCCAGCGCTGCTCGAAACCCTGGCGTATGGCGTGCTGGTAAGTCTCGCCCAGAGGCTGCACCGCCTGCAACACCAGCTTCTTGGCCTCCTGGATGGTGAAATGGCGCTCCCCGGGCACAAGCGGCGGATAGACATCATAGTAGGCCAGGTCCTCGAGGCCCAGCAGGCGCTGGCGCAGCCGGAAATAGCGATGCAACGTGCCGAGATGGGCGTTGGCGGCCTTGAGCAGCGCATGATAGACGCCTTCTGGGATGTTGTTGGGGTACAAGGCGGCAGCCAGGGCGCTGTCGTAGTGCCTCGCCCTGGCAAAAAAGCTGTCGCGCTGCATCTGTTGGTAGAGGGCGGTGCCCAGCGTCTTGCTGTAGCCCTGCCACAGCCCCCAGAAATGGTCGAAGACCAGCTTGCGGGATGCTCTGTCGGGCAGGGCGCGACCCTTGGCATAGCCCGCCTGGTCCAGCAGCAACCGCTGGCCATCGGGCAGCGTGACCTCGGGCCAGGGCAACTCGGCGTTGGTCAGCACCCGGTAGATGGCAGCAGGCGCTTCGCCCAGCTGGCCGGCCATGGCCAGCAGCTGTTCCTGATCCTGCTTCAGGGTATGCGGCTTCATGCGCAGGATCTCTTCCAGGAGGAAGCCAAAGGGCTTCAGGCCTTCTTTCTGCGCCACAAAGGCCTCGATAGCATCCTTGCCCAGCGCCTGGATCTCGGGATACACGAAACTCAAGGCGGCCATGGCCTTGGTGGCCAGCTGGCTTGCCTCCTGGAGGCGGCGCTGGTCTGCGGCACGCCGGGTATCCTCGTCGGAGCGCATCGAGGCATAGGAGACCAGTCGGTCCAGTTCCTTGGACACCGCCTCGTACTGCTCCAGAAAATCAAGCAGCGTACTGGCGTCACGGCCCAGCTTGCCCGAAAAGGCCGTCACCTGGGAAAGCCTGGCATCGAATGCGCGATAGGCTTCTGCCCAGGCCTGGGGCGTTGGATAGATGGCTTCCAGATCCCAGGTATCCGCCTCGTTGCCCTGACGCAATGCCTGACCTGACCCCCCATCGCCGGAAGCCGCCCAAGCCCACGCCCAAACAGGTTCTGCCATCATGCCAAGCCACCCCATGCCAAGCCACAGCGCCATGCCCCGCAACATGCCTCCCACAATCTTCAGATCACGCCGCACCAGATCAGTGTATACGGTAGCATATTCCCGATATTCCCAACCATGGGGACCGCAGCGAATATCTCCCGACAGCGTCTTGACAAGGGCAGCAGGGCGCGCTCGCCGGGCGTTGTGCTATGATCGCACCATGCGTCTGCCCTTCGATCCACATTTTCCAGATACCGACAAGGATCATGCCCTGGCCGCGAACCTGCCTCCCGTGAGCAGGGGGCCGGTATTCATCATGGGGCTGCACAGAAGTGGTACCACCTTTCTCTATGATCTGCTGCGCCACACCCTGCCTGTTGCCGGGTTTGAGCTGTATCATCTTTTTTATTTCAAGCGCCTTTTGTACAACAGCCGCCATAACCTCGAAAACCGGGACCGCGCCACACTGAACCGCCTGTTCCAGGCCCTGGACATCCATGATCGCAGCCTGGATGCCATCCACATCAGTAATGCCACCGTGGAAGAATATGGCTGGCTGATCGGCACTGTGGATGGCGTACCGCACATCACCGATCGCAATGCCGCCGTGCTCGACCTCCTGTGCAGGAAACTTGCGGCCCTCAAACCAGATGCCGCCATGGTCATCCTGAAAAATCCCTGGGACACCGGTCATGCCCCCGCCTTGCTGCGCCATTTTCCAGAGGCCCGCTTTGTCTATATCACGCGCAACCCACTGGCCATCCTGCGCAGCGAGGTCAATGTCCTCCATACCCTGCTCACGGGGAAACAACCACTTCACGCCCTGTTGAGCGACTTTCTCCTGAGACCCAAAGGCCCCCTGGCCGTGCACCTGGCCCATGGCCTGTGGGGTGTGTTGCGGCTGCTGCATGAATGCTTGCCCCGTTCCGTCAGTGCCGCCTGGTTCCGCCGCCATACCGCCCGGCGCATCCTGCTCGATCTCAAGAGGTATCGCTGCGATCTGCAGCAGCTGCCAGCCCAGCGGGTCTGTGAGCTGGCCTATGAAGAGCTGGTCGCCGATCCCGTGCCTGTCATGGCACGCATTGCCCGCTTCCTCGAGATCGAGCCCTTGACGCAGGTCCAGGCACCACCGGCCCAGGTGCGCAGCCGGGTTGTGGAGCCCAATCCCTTCGAGCAGCACTTCATGCAACGCCTGGCCAGCCTGGGTCTGCTGGACAGCAGGATACCGAACATGCCTGCCCAAGCTCCGCCGCAATCCCTTCCCTGAGCTTTGCGCCACTCATCAGGCATACTGGACAGCATGATGCATGAACCCGAGGTTGCCTGGATGGCCCTGGAGCAGGAAAACGCCGCCGCCTTTCCCATTCTGCGCCGTCTTCCCAGGAACGAGCGCCATACCGCCAGCTGGACAGACTTCCAGTTGGGACGCCCAGAGGCCGAGGATTTTATCAGGCGTTGGCAGGCCGACCCACATACCCTCACACCCTACTGTCTCGACCGGCGCAGCCGTTCATTGCTGTTCGTGGAGACGGCCCCGGGCGTGGACCTCTGCGCCGTACACCCCTTTTTCTATCAGGCCCAGCGGCTGTGCGCCGTCCGTTTGCACAGCGTGCCCATTCCGGTGGTGCTGGCCATGGCCCAGGACCTGCCGGCAGCCCTGGACCGCCTGATCCTCATCCACAGCACGGGCCGCTGCGGCTCTACGTTACTCACCCGATTGCTGCAGGCCCAGGGCGACATGGTCACCCTGTCCGAGCCGGACCTCTACACCCAGCTGGTCCATCTTCCGGAACAGGCCACCTTGGAGCTTGCCCCGGTGATCCGAGCCGCCACCTTGTTCCTGTGGGCTTCCCTGGCCAGGGGAGGTCCTGTGGTACTCAAGCTGCGCGGCATAGTCACCTATCGCGCCGCTGCGCTGGCCCAGGCGCTGCCCGGGGCGCGCTCCATCTTCCTGTACCGCCATGCCGCCGACGTCGTCAATTCGTTCATCACCACCATGCTGCCGCCTTGGCTGTTTCGCCTGGCCCGGACATTGGGTGCGGAACGGTTGCCCACCAGATGGCTCCTGCCCACACCGCACGCCCTCCGGCTCGCCCCTCTGCTGGCGGACAGGCGCTATCGTCCCACGGGCCTGGTGGGTTTTTTCACCATGGCCTGGCTTTCCAAGATGGAGGCGGCCCTGGCCTTCCAGGAAGAAGATGGTTTCGCAGCCGTGCTGCGCTACGAGGCATTGCGCCGCGATCCAGGAGCCATGCTGGAACAGCTCATCAAGGCACTGGGCCTGGAGGCACGCGGCATGCCCGCCTCCCTGGATCAGGTTCTGGGGGTGGACTCCCAGCGAGGCTCATCCATGGCGAGCCGGAAGATGAGAATCCTTGATCGAGGTGATGAAGCCCGGATGAACCAACTGCTGGCGCAGCACCCCAGGCTCAACCATCCCGACGTGTTGCTGCCTGGCAGCCTGGAGCCATGACCCCAAACCAGCACGAGCAAACCCCGCCACAAGAGCCAGCCAGGCTGTGGACATCCCTCTTCAAGTTTTCCGGGCTGGCCCTGCTGCTGCTGCTGAGCGGCTATGCCTATCACCAGGTGGACCAGGCGGGCTACCATGGCCTCAAGGATGCCCCGGCGGCGGCGGCCGCCCTGCGGCACTGGGCGCAACACTCGAACATACTGGGCATCTTGTTGCTGTGGCTGGGCGGGGCTGCGGCCATCCTCATCAACATCCCCGCCGCCTTCGTGGTGGTTCTGGCTGCGGCCATGTATGGCGCACTTCCTGCGGTACCGCTGGGGATACTGGCGTTGAATACGGCCACCATCCCCATCTACTTCCTGGGGCAATACCTGGGCAGGGATTTCATCCAGCAGATCTTCGGGGGTATTCTGCGGCGCCTGGAGCGCCAAATGCACCATCGCAGCATGTTGGCCGTGATCCACATCCGGTTGCTGTTTTTTGCCCTGCCGCCGGCCAATTGGTTTCTGGCCGTCATCCAGATCGGCTTTTGGGACTACTGGTTGGGTACGCTGCTGGGCAGCCTGCCCAAGATCGCCCTGTTCGCCTGGGTGGGTGGCGCCATTTTCGGCCCCCTGGCCAAGGGCCAGGCGCTGCACTGGTATGCACCGCAGTTCTGGCTGCCGCCTGTGGCCGGCGTGGTGCTGAGTCTTACTTTGCGCTACGTGGACAAGGTCTTTCTGGCCAAGCGGGCTTGAAAGCGCCCCCAGCTCGCTTGAGCCAGTTTCATCTGATGGATATCAGCTGGAGCCGTAGGGATGATTCAGTCCTGGCTCCATGCCCCAGGCAGCCC
>WOZS01000067.1:35969-46357 GCA_011620135.1 Gammaproteobacteria bacterium | reverse complement strand
CTGCGCCGCTGCCCGCTCTCACCGCATGGTGGCCGGTCAGGACTGCCGCCAGCGCCTGAGATCATCCAGGGTATCGATGCCGCGAGGGATATGCTGGCTGGCTTCTGCCACCGCGATGGCCATGCCGTACCACAGGGCGCGCAACTGTTCGAGACTCTCGGCAAGCTCCGGGGGAGCCGGCGGCAGCGTCGTCAATCGCAGCAACGCCTCATGCCGGTAAGCATAGAGGCCCACATGACGAAAACGCGCCACAGGACCGCCCTCGCGACTTGCCGGGATGGGCGCGCGGCTGAAATACAAAGCCCGGCCATGGGCATTGCAGACCACCTTGACCACGGCCGGATCCTCGACCTCCCAGGGCTCGGTGAGCGGCACACACAACGTGGCCATGGCACAATCTGGCGCCCCTTCAAGAAGTGAGACCACCTGGGAGATGGCCGCGGGGGGCATGCCCGGCTCATCGCCCTGCAGATTGACCACGATGGTCTCGGGGGCAAGCTGCAAGAACCGGCAGGCCAGAGCGATTCGATCGGTGCCGCTTTGGCAGTCCTGCGCCACCATGACCACCTCCCCACCACAGGCATGAATGCATGCGGCAATGTCGGGATGATCGGTGGCCACCACCACGCGGCCCACGCCGCTGGCCTGTGCCTGCTGCCAGGTGTGCCAGATCACCGGCTGGCCGTGGAGATCCGCCAGCAGCTTGGCCGGCAGCCGGGTCGACCCATGACGGGCCGGTATGAGCACCACGGCGCTCAGGCTGTGCCATCTCCTGCCTGGCCCTCGGTGGCACCCTGCCCGAAACGCCGGGCCTCGCCTTCCAGCATCACCGGGATGCCGTCGCGGATGGGAAAGGCCAGGCTGTCGGCCTTGCAGATGAGCTCTTCTGCCTGGCGCTCATGGCGCAATGGGCCCTTGCACACGGGGCACACCAGGATATCCAGCAAACGATGATCAATGGCGTTCAATGATGACACTCCTCAACAAGGCGATCACACGGCTCCGTCCAGCAAGCGGCCTGCCAGGGCCAGCAGAAACTCGCTGGCGGCAGGATCCATCTCCACCCGGGCCGAGACCTCATGATAGCGCTCATCGGCGTATGCTCTCAATTTCACGGCATCCTTGGCCGTGCACAACACCACACCATCTGTCATGGCATCGAGATCGGCTGCCCCATAGGCATGGTGATCGGCAAAAGGATGCTCTTGCACCTCCAGACCGAAGGCGCGCAGGTCGGCAAAGAAGCGGTGCGGCTCGTGCATACCGGCAATGGCATGCACCACCTGGCCACGCCACACCTGGAGCGGCACAGGCGGGCCGCCGCCCAGGGGGCATGCCCAGGGCTCGGCATGGATGGTGAAATGGAACACCGGGGTGTGCTGGGAAAAAACCCCGTTGCCCTCACCGCCGGCCAGGACGGCGTCTGCTGCATCCAGACGCGCCAGCGGTTCGCGCAGCGGCCCGGCCGGCAGCAGCAGGCCGTTGCCAAAGGGCTGGGGACCATAACAGGCCACCAACACCCCGTCGGGACGCCAGCGGGGATGCTGCAGACCGTCGTCGCTCACGGCCAGGCGCACCCCCAGCGTGCTGGCCATGGCCAGGGCCGCCGCGCGATCCCTGCCGGCGATCACCGGACAGCCGAGCCGGCGCGCCAGCAGCACCGCCTCATCGCCATAGAGGTGGGCCGGGCCTTCCGGCGGCACCAGGGCCGGACCCGCGCCCAGTCGGCCGCCATACCCCGAGGCCAACACCGCGATGGAAAAACCATCGGCCAACAGCGTTTCGCTGCACCAGATGGTCAGCGGCGTCTTGCCGGCACCGCCCACAGTGAGGTTGCCCACCACCAGCACGGGAATGGGGTTGCCGGTGGCATCCGGCTTGAGAAACCGCCTCCGCCAAGCCGCCACCGCACCATACAAAAGCGCCAAGGGATAGGTGGCGCACACCCAGACCCCGCGCTTCATCCAGCGCTGCCTGAGCCAGGCTGCGGCCTGTGGCCCGCAGCGCGGCCAATTGGTTCCATGCCTGGTCATGGGTTTAGTGGTCGGGGTGACATGATTTGAACATGCGACCCCCGCCTCCCGAAGGCGGTGCTCTACCAGGCTGAGCTACACCCCGCATGCATCGTGATCCAACTGCCCGGAGGGACCACATGGCCATTCAATAGGCCGTAGGCCGTTCAATGCTGTCGCTCCAGCGCAAAGCGCGCCATGGCGGAAAGCCCATCCTTGAAGGGCGACGGCGGCAGAATCGAGAGCGCCTGCAAGGCATTGTCGGCCTCGCTACGGGCGATTTGCAAAGTATAATCGAAGGATCCTGCTTCCTCAAGAAAGGCGCGCGCCATCTCCAGGTCTCCTGCGAGCCGCCCCCCCAGCATGCCGTGCAACGTGGCGCGCTGGGGGCTGTGCTGCAGGGCATGGACCATGGGCATGGTCATCTTCCCCTCCAGCAGGTCACGCCCTGGTTCCTTACCCAGGACTTCTGGATCGGCGTGGTAATCCAGCACGTCGTCCACCAGCTGGAAGGCCATGCCCAGATGCAGCCCATAGGCGGCCAGCGCACTGGTCCAGGATGGCTCTGCCTGCGCCAGCAGGGCACTCATGTGCGTGCTGGCCTCGAACAGGCGTGCTGTCTTGCGCTCCAGGATATCCAGACAGTCCTTCTCATTCAGCGAGAGGTCTCCTGTCCAGCGCAGTTCCAGAATGGCCCCTTCTGCCATGGCGGTGGTGGCCCGTGACAGGATCGCCATGGCACCGAGGCTGCCCACGGCAACCAGCAGCTCGAAGGCACGCGTATAGAGAAAGTCTCCCACCAGCACGCTGGCCCGCTCCCCCCAGATGGTATGGGCCGCCTTGCGACCCCGTCGCCTGTGGGCATGGTCCACCACATCGTCGTGCAGGAGCGTGGAGGTGTGGATGAGCTCCACCACCGCCGCCAATTCCATGGGGGTGTTGTCCCTCAAGCCACAGGCTCTGGCGGCCAGAATGGTGACCGCGGGGCGCAGTCGCTTGCCGCCGCTGCCCACCAGATGGCCACCCAAGTCCTTGGTCAGCCCCGCATGGGAATGCAGCGCGCTTTCGATGAGCCGGTCGGCCACAGTCAGCTCATCGGCGATGAGCTGCAGGGCTGCCTGCAACGCCCCTTCCTGATCCTGTGCCGCCACCTAAGAGCCTCCTGTAACGCCCTTGAAAGAACCACCGGGACTTGCTAGTGTAGCCGGAAAGGCCATGGAACTTCAGCTTGTATCATGCAATGATCATCCGCGCAGCCGGCGCGGGGGGCCGCTGGCGCCGCGCGGCCTTGTTCGGCGCGCCATGCTGCTGGCCATGATACTGGGTATACTGCTACTGGGCTGGATGACGCCCGGCATGGCCGCCTGGTCCTGGAGTTCCCTGGCCAAGCCAGCCGATGAGACGTTCCTCCCGGCGGAGCAAGCCTTCCATCTGGAGACCGAACAGCGCGACAATAATGTCATCCTGCGCTGGCAGATCGCAGAGGGCTATTATCTCTATCGGGATCGGCTTTCCTTTGCGCTGCAGCCCGGAGCACCATTTGTCCTGGGTCCGCCGCAGATCCCACCGGGACAACCCAAGGATGATCCCTTCCTGGGTCATACCGCAGTATTCCATAACCAGCTGACCGTCACAATACCCATCCACAGAACAGCCTCTTCCCAAAAGCCGCCCCGCAAGGACATGAGCCTTGTGGCGCGCTATCAGGGATGTGCCGCCAAGGGCCTGTGCTATCCGCCCCAGGAGATGTCCATCGCCCTGCAACTGGGACATGACCCGGCTACCCCTGCACCCCCAACAGCGCAGAAAGCACGGATGATCCAGGGTCATCAGCCCCAGACAGACGACAACCAGGCCCTGCGGCTGCTGGAAGGAGGCTCCTGGTGGCTGCTGCCTGCCTTCGTGGGCTTTGGCGTGCTGCTCTCGCTGACCCCCTGCGTCTGGCCAATGATCCCCCTGTTGCTCAGGATCACCGCCACCGAGCACGGGAGACGGCGTCGCAGCTTTGCTGGCGCTGGGGCTTACGTGCTGGGCATGGCCTGCGCCTATGGCCTCCTGGGGGTGGTGGCGGGCTTCACGGGCAGCAATCTGCAGTTTGCCTGGCAACATCCGCTGGTCCTGGTGGGCAGCGCGCTGCTGCTAGTGCTGCTGGCGTGCAGCAGCTTCGGCTTGTTCAACCTGCAGGTGCCGCCTGCCTGGCAAACCCGCCTGCAACAGTTGGCCGGCCTGCCCGCCGCCGGCCGGCTGGGCGCCACCTGGCTGATCGGCCTCATCTCGGCGTGGATCGCAGGACCCTGCGTGACGCCAGCCCTGGCAGGGGCCATGCTCTACATCACCAGGACCGGTGATGTGATGCTGGGAGCAGGCGCCCTGTTTGCCCTGGGGCTGGGCATGGGCATGCCACTGCTGACCATGGCGCTGCTTGGTGAACGCTGGCTGCCGCGCTCCGGCCCCTGGATGAGGGGTGTCAACCATGCCATCGGTCTGTTGCTGCTGGGTGGTGCGGTGCTGCTGGTACAACGCATCCTGCCATCCTGGGGAATCAGTCTGGTTACCCTGCTGTGGCTCATGGCGCTGGGCGTGCTGCTGCTGCGCCATCTGCCCGCCAAGGTGGCGATGGGGACCATCAGCGCTGTCATGTCGGGTATCGTCCTGTGGCAATGGCCGATACCCGACAGCCTGTCTCCTCCTGGAATCCCTGCGCAGTATCATGCATCATCCCGATTCGCGGCCATCGACAACCTGGAACAGTTGCAGCGCGCCCTGCAACAGGCCGCACAGGAGAAGCGCGCTGTCATGCTGGACATCTATGCCGACTGGTGCACGGCCTGCCAGACCATGGAACGGCGCGTCTTTGCCGATGCCACCGTCCATCGGGCGCTGGGCGATGTGGTGTGGCTGCGCAGCGACATCACCGCAAACACACCGGCCCACCGCGCCCTGCTCCAGCGCTTGGGTGTCATCGGCCCTCCCACGGTGCTTTTTTTCACGCCCGGACAGCAGAATGCCCCCCAACGGCTGGTGGGAGAGCTCAACAAGGATGCCTTCCTGCGGCGCGTCCAGCCCCTCATTCATGGCTGAAAACACCCCTCCTTCCTCATCACCACCGCCCCCTCCACTCAAGTCCAGCCTGCTGCAGGCGCTCCGGGGCGTGCTGGCCGCGCTGTTCGGTGTGCAGTCCGAGAAAAACCAGCAGCGTGATTTCTCGGCCACCCATCCCTGGATGTACATTCTCATCGGGCTTGTTGCCACTGTGATGTTCGTGGCCGGGCTCATGGCGGTTGTTTTTTGGATCATTCGCACATACGCCACCTAGACTGGAACGCCCTGCCATGCCGGCCCCTCCTGGAAGGAGGATTGTTTGTGATGCTGGCCGGCGCTGTGATGGGCGGCTACTGGCTGTGGCCAGCCGCCCTGCTGCCCTGTCGCATCGCGCTGGCGGGTGCGGTGCTGCTCATGGCATGGCGCCGCAGTAGCGCCCAATGGCGTGCCGCAGCGGCTTTGGCTCTGGTATTGACGCTGGCCTGGCCAGTGGGTCCAGCAGTGCATCGGCCCGGCCTGCAATGGCAGGAAGTGCTGCTGCTGGCAGCCAGCCCATGGTACCTGGGCGTTTTCATCCAGCACGCCATGCCGCCTTCTGGTCTGCACAAGAGGCTCATTGCAGCAACCCTGCTGCTGTCCTTCATGACCGGCATGCTGCTTGCGGCGGGTTGGCATGAACATGAGGCGGCGGCGTGGGCCGCCTTGTTGCTCGGCGGTGAACTCGCCTGCAGTCTGCTGCTGATTCAGCCGCTGGCAGCCGCCCTGGCCACCCGGGATGAGCCTGGGGTGTTTATGCTGACCTCAGGACAGGTCATGCTGCTGTGTGCCCTGTCGATGACCTTTGTGTCGAACGCCCAGAGCGCCCAGCAACCCGCCCTGGAACTGTTGGCCTATCTCACCATAGCAGCAGGTCTGCTCTGGAAGACGGGCGACCCCTCGAAAAGCCGTCTCTTTGTGGCCCTGGTGGCCATGCTCCTGCAGCTGCCCATGACCCTGGGCTTGCTTGGCCTGGTCCACAACCCGCCAGGGGCGTTGTGGGCCTATCTGTTGCTGACCGCCACCATGCCGGTCTTTCTCATCACCCAGACCCACGATGCACTGCTGAAGCAGACCAGGCGCGCCGAGCAGCAAGTGGCCGAATGGATGCATCTGCTCTCCAGGCTCAGCAACCACGTGGAATCAAGAAACTCGCTGCGCGCGGCGTTTTGGGAAATTTTCCAGTCACTTGCCAGAATCGAGCCAGAAATCAAGGGCTGCACTCTGTATATGGGCGACCAGACAGTGGCGTTCGGTGAGGCAACACCCCATATCCTGAATCTGAGCGAAGGGTCCCAGCGCCTGGGTTGCCTGTATGGCGCCAGACCCCAGTCTCTGGACAGCATCCAACCCATCCTGCCGCTGCTCACCATGCGCCTCAACTCCATGATGCGTGAATGGCGCGCCAGGCAGGAAGCCATGACCGATCCGCTCACCAACCTGCTCAACAGGCGCGGCTGGCATTGCGAGAGCACCCTGGCTGTCCAAAGGGCCCTAGAAGAAGGCCGGCCCATCAGTGTGCTGAGCCTGGACATCGATCATTTCAAGCTCATCAATGATCGCTTCGGTCATGAGGCCGGGGATCACGCCTTACAGAGCGTGGCTGGCGCCATTCGACACGAGGCCCGCCAGGACGATGTGGCCGCCCGCATGGGGGGCGAGGAATTTGCCGTATTGTGCTGGCAGACCAACCTGACCCAGGCCCAGCGCATCGCCGAACGCCTGCGCCTCGCCATCAAGGCGCTGCGTGTTCCCCCCATCGATGCGCCCATCACTGTTTCCATCGGGCTGGCGGGCGGTCTGGTGCCGCTTACCGAACAGTCATTGCATGAATGGCTGCAACAGGCCGACAAGGCCATGTATGTCGCCAAGCGGGCAGGACGCGACCGGGTTGTGGTGTATGGCCTGCTGGAGGACCAGACAGGCCACCAGAACCACCACTTGACGCAGGGGTAGTGACTCAGGCCGCCTGGTTGCCCAGGCCATGGCACTTGGCCCATGCCACGAAATCGGCCTCTGTCATGGGCCTGTTGAAGTAGTAGCCCTGACCGAACTCGCAGTTCCAGGCCAGCAGGGCGGCGAGTTGGCCTTCTTCCTCGATGCCTTCGGCCACCACGCCCAGTCCCAAGCCATGGGCGAGAGCGATTACAGTCTTGACGATGGCGGCATCGTTGGCATCGGTCAGGACGCCGCGCACGAACCCCTGGTCGATCTTGAGCTGACTGACCGGCAGTTCCTTGAGGTAGGCCAATGAGGAATAGCCGGTGCCGAAATCGTCGATCACAAAACAAGCCCCTTGCGCGACCAATTCCCGGATGATGACCAACGCCGCGTCCCGGTCAGTCATCAGGGTGCTTTCGGTGATCTCGAGTTTCAATTGGCCAAAGGGCACACCGGCTGCTTCGACGGCTTCCTTGACCGAGGTGGCAAACTCGGCATGATGCAACTGGATGGGCGAGACATTGACGGAGACACGAGGCTCCAGCATCTTCAAGAAAGGATCTGCCTGCCATCTCCCCAGGGCCGCAAGGCTCTCCTGCAAGACGAGCTCACCGATCGGTACGATCAGACCCGTCTCCTCGGCCAGCGGGATGAACTCGGCAGGCGAGATGAAGCGCCCCTGGGTATCCCTGAGACGCACCAGGGCCTCCACACCATCGAGGCGCCGGGTGGCCAGCCGCACGATGGGCTGAAACAGGACCACGAAGCGCTGCTCGGCCAGCGCGCGACGCATCTCCTCGAGCAGCCTCCTGCTTTTTTGTAGGCTGGCATCCAGTTCCGGGGAGAAGATGGCAAAGCCCTGCTCACCCTGCTGCTCCTTGTCCTGGCCGCGGTGCATGGCCAAGGCGGCCTCACGCAACAGGGCTTCCCCACCCGCCGTGCCGGGATACCCCACGGTCAAACCGATGCGTAGTTTCAGCTCCAGGCGCTGCTCACCAATATACAGGTCATGCTGGGCCAGGCGCCGGATCTGCAAGGCCAGATCACTCATGACGCCCATGTTGCCATTGGGTAACAGGATACCGAACTCGCCATCGCCCACGCGGGCTACCGTACCTTGCGGCATGACCAATTGCTCCAGGCGCCGGGCCAGGATCTGCAGCAGCTGGTCCCCGAAACGCATGCCATAGGCCTCATTCAAGGCACGAAAATCAGCCACGCCTACCGAGAGCAGGATCAATTGCTGGGTATCATGCAGCTTGTGCAGCGCAGCCTCGAGAATGGCAAGAAAACTATCGCGATTGAGCAGTCCTGTCAGGACATCATAATGGGCCAAGTACTCGGCGCGTTTTTTCTCGGCCAGATCATGCTGCATCAGGATGAAATGCCGCACCTCACCCTCGTCCGTGGGCACAGGAGCAATCGTCTGCTCCACCACCAGCAGCCGGCCGTCCGGCCCTGTGATGGTAATCTCGTTGTTGCGCCGCCTGGCGCCTGGATCCACGATCTGCACCACACCTTCAATCGCCTCCAGGGGAGGCAGCTCCAGGCCCAGCTCCTCCAGCCGAACGCCGCTCATGCCGCCCTGGTCAAGGCGCAGGCGCGATGGACCAGGGAGGCGATACAGCTGGCAGAAAGCCCGGTTGGCATACGCCAGAACACCGTGCCGGTCGAAGATCACCATGGGGTCGGCCACCGCCTCGAGACCCGCGCCCAGCAGTTGCAGGTGTTGTTGCTGCTGCAACTGGATGATGGCTGTGCCCAGGCGCGGGGCAATGGACTCGAGGCTCGCCACAGCCATGGGGTCGAAGACGTGCCCCTGCTCGAGCCAGTGCAGCACAAGCGCTGCCTGTTCCGCGCCCAGACCCAGCGGGATCACCAGCCAGCCACCGATACCAAACCGCGCCATGCCTGCACGAAAGGTGGCCAGCTCGGGATCATCGCGTTCGAACCACTTGGCAATGCGCTGGGTGAGAGAGGCCACGACAGGATGCGATTCATGCACCTCGTCCAATGGGATATGGTGCAAAAAGTCGGCCTCGGGCGTCTCGGAGACCACAGCAGCACTGATCCTGCCTTCCTGCCACTGGGCAAGCCATACCAGCGGCGCATCGATCACCTGGGCAATCCGGGTGCACAGCTGCCGCAACGAATCCTTGCTGGCCCTGTCGTGGGCCCTTCCTTCGTCGAGGGCATGCAAGGCCTCTTCCAGGAGCTGGCGCTGCTTGTCCTCATGGACATCCATCATGGCCATGTACATGCCGCCATTGGGGCGTGGCGCCACCTCATAGAGCACCCAGCGATAAACCCCGCTGTTGTGGCGCAGGCGCACCGTCATCCGGACATTCTGCTGATTGAGCGCCGCCATGGCCATCACATCCTCGATGTGCTCGCGGTCCTGGGCGTGTATCAGGCGCAGCCGATCCTGGCGCAGGTGGCTCGCCGCCCAGGTCAAGCCGGTGAACTCCCACCAGGCGTTGTTGGCATACAGCAAAGAACCATCCACGGCAGCCGCCACCAACATGACCGGTACATTTTCCTCGAGGGCCGCCACCACACCGCGGTCTTCCTGCAGAAAAACATACAGCTCCTCCAGCAAGGGCATCCATGCCCCGGGTGGTTCGTGCACCAGCGTCCGGTCGAACAGGCACAGCAGCTCGGCGCCCTGGTGACCCAACCCCAGGCGCACCCATCCCTTGACCCAGGCAGGAGCCCCTGCAAAGGGGCTGCCCAAGTGGGCGCCCGGCGGCCACTGCCGCGCAGGAAAAAAGGATTCCTGCGCTACATCCTGCTCCGGGATGGTCTCGGCCATGACACAGGCCGAGACCTGTTCTGCAAAGAGCAGCATGACCGCCGCCGCTTGGAGGCGCTCCCGCAACACCTCGAGAACCCTGGGAATCAGGGTGTGGTGCATCGGCGCCTGAGGCAGATCATGATCGGCCACGGCAACATCCCGCTCTTGGCCATGGTTTGCCTGTGCCGGTCCATGCGCCAGCAACAGACTGTGCTGCCGGGGACAGGCGAATCCAGTCCAGCGCCTGGAGGGCGCATCCATCCAGCCGCCAGGAGCCGCTCAGACGCGCCCGGTCCTGGACGCCCTGGACACAAAGCAGCAAGGCGGCCCGCAACCGCAAAGCGGCCCCGCTGCCGAACAGGGCATCCAGGGACAGGGGACCGCGCTGCACCCGGCACTCGGGGGGGGCAGGGAACCGCTCCTCCACCACCACCTCGCCATCCTCGAGGAGACTCGGCAAGAAACATTCCGGGGTCGTCATCGTGGGCATGGACTGTCCTTGAAAGGCTTCATTCATGATGCACCAAGAGCGGCACGGCGCAAGGCCTGGAGTTCGTCGGCCT
>WOZS01000067.1:22387-35869 GCA_011620135.1 Gammaproteobacteria bacterium | reverse complement strand
TTCATTCATGATGCACCAAGAGCGGCACGGCGCAAGGCCTGGAGTTCGTCGGCCTCCTTGGGGCATGACTCGGTCAGGATCTCGGGGGCATCGCCGGTGATCAGGATGTCATCCTCGATGCGAATGCCGATGTTCCACCATGCTGCGGATATGTCGTCCCGAGGTACCACATACAGGCCGGGCTCCACGGTGACCACCATGCCAGCCTCCAGGAGGCGGGAGCGGCCCGCTGTGACGTAGTCACCCACATCGTGCACGTCGAGCCCCAGGAAATGGCCGGTCTTGTGGGGATACAAATGCGTATAGGCATGCTGCTCCAGCAACCCGGCCACCTCGCCCTGCAACAGACCATGCATCACCAACCCCTCAACCAGGATGGTCACCGCTGCATCATGCATGGCCTGGTAGGGTTCTCCGAGCCGGGCCCTGGCGATGGCGGCGCGCTGCGCCTCCAGGACCAGCTCGTAGAGTGTGCGCTGTTGGGAAGAAAAGGCAGATCCCACAGGAAAGGTGCGCGTCACGTCGCTGGCATAGCCCTGCCATTCGCAACCGGCATCGATCAGCACCAGCTCACCGTCGCGCAGTACGGCATTGTTGTCTCTGTAGTGCAAAATGAGCGCGTTGGCGCCGCCGCCCACGATGGGCGGATAGGCATGGGGGCAACCGGCTGCCATGAACACGTGATCCAGCTCTGCGGCCAGGCTGTATTCATGCAATCCGGGGCGACAGCGCCTCATGGCGGCCTCATGGCCTCTTGCGGTGACGGCAGCCGCCTGGCGCATCAGCGCCACCTCACAAGGTTCCTTGATACAGCGCATGGCATGCAGCAGTGGTGCGGGCAACACGATCGCCTGCGGCCCTGTAACGCCCAAGCGATTTCTGGCACGCAGATTGCCCAGCAGCTTCGGCAGCAGCGCATCGAGCCACGGGTCACGCCCCAGATCGTAAAACAGCCGTTCCGCCCGCCCCAGCAGCCCGGCAAGCCGGTCCTCGGCCTGTTCCATGGGGAATGCCTGGTCAGCGCCATAGCTCTGGCAGGCGCCCTCGCAGCCGGCCCGCCGCCCTTCCCACTGCTCCTGCTCGGCATGGCGATCGCGGCAAAAGAGGATAAAAGGCCCTGCCTCGTGGCCCGGCACCAGCACGCACAGCGCCTCGGGTTCCTGGAAACCGGTCAGATAAAGGAAATCGCTGTCCTGGCGGAAGGGATACCCCACATCGCGGTTGCGCAAGCGCTCCTTCGCGCCAGGAAACAGCGCCACCGCCCCCTCGCCCATGCAATCCATCAGGCGCTGGCGGCGCAGCCGGTAGACCTCCTGGCCCAGGGGCTCCTGTGGCCATGGCATGGCCATCGTGTTCACCACTGCTTGCTCACTTTGCTCAACTCCTGGTTTCTGGTTTCTGCTGCAGGATAGCCCCCATGCCCTCAGCAAGCACGGGGCGGCAGCGTCAGGACCTCCTCGGCGCTGCTGGGATGGATGGCGATGGCTTCCAGAAGGTCGCTTCTGGTGATGCCGGCCTTGATGGCCACCGCAAAACCCTGGAGGATCTCATCCACGTCCCGACCCACCATATGCAACCCCATGACGCGTTCTTCCGCGCCGGCAGTGACAAGCACCATGCTGGTACGCTGCGGCACACCACTCAGGGTATGATACAGCGGCAGGAAGGTGCTCTCGAACACCCGCACCTCCTCGCAGCGTGCCCTCGCCTGCTCCTCGGTGAGCCCCACCGCGGCAAGCGGTGGCTCGCTGAACACCACCGTGGGCACCAGACCAAGGTCGATATGCCTGTCTTTCCGGTCACCAAACAGCCGTTCCGCCAGGGCACGCCCGGCGGCCACGGCAACCGGCGTCAACGCGGGCTGGGTGGTCACGTCACCCAGGGCATAGATGCCCGGGACATTGGTTTCCTGCCGGTCATCGGTGATGACGTGCCCTGCGGCATCACCGGCCACGCCGGTCAGCTCGAGGCCAAGCCCCGCTGTGGCCGGCCGCCGACCGACAGCCCAGAAAAAGGCATCATAGGGACCATGACCCGCGCTGCTGCTCATCGCCACCAGTGTACCATCCGCCTGCTGCTCCAGGCTGTCCACAGGGGTTTGCCAGACGATGCGGATGCCCTGCTCCTCCAGGATGGTGGCAAGATGACGCACACAGGCCGCCTCGAAGCCCCGCAGCAGGTGATCAGAGCGCACCAGCAGCGTCACCACGCTGCCCAGAGCATGGAGCGCACAGGCCAGTTCCAGGGCGATGTAGCCGCTGCCCGCGATGGCTACCCGCCGCGGCTGGTCCTGCAGCTGAAAAAACCCGTCCGAGGTCATGCCCAGGGCCGCCCCTGGCACATGGGGTATCACGGGGATGCCGCCTGTGGCCAGCACCACGCATGGCGCGTGCCAACGCCCATTGCCACAGATCACCTCACCTGGACCAGCCAGCATGGCACGCTGGGTCACCAAGGTGACCCCGGCCTCCTGCAGGGCGCGCCTATGGCCATGGCGTATCCGCTCCAGCGCCTGCTCGCGCTGCTGCCGCCAGAAGCCCCAGTCGAACATGGGCTGTGCACCACCGGGCCAGAAAAAACCATAGCCGGCCGCTTCCCGCCGCAGGGCGTGGGCCAGCTGGCCGGCATACCAGGCCATCTTCTTGGGCACGCAGCCGCGATTGACGCAGGTGCCGCCCACCAGATCCGACTCGAAAAGCACCACGCGGGCGCCAAGCCGCCCGGCCCGTTTGGCAAAGGCAAGGCCACCACTACCGCCACCAAGCACCAGAGCATCCACTGCGGCCATCAGCACCCCCTTTTTCTACGGCCAGACGCGCCATTCGTCAGCCTGCCCACACCTCGTGTCCGACCCGATCACCTCGGATACTTGCCACAACCTTTTTAAGATGCCACAATCGTAAGTTTAGATGCATCTTAGGTCATGAACAACGAGACACACCCCAATCATCCTGTGGTTCCTGTGGTGGATGGCATGCTCAGCTGCCCGCTGCCTAGTTGTGTGTGGCATCAGGTGGTGGAGCTCACCACGGATCGCATCATGCTGGGCGATGTCCATTTCCGCATCGTCTACATGAATCCTGCGGCCGTGCGTTTTTTCCAGGAACACGAGACCGAGTTGCAGGGTGTTTGGCCGGATTTCAGGGCCAATGCCCTGATCGGGCGGTCCATTGACAGCTTTCACCGCCGCAGGACCGAGGTCCACGAGGCATTGCGCAACCCCGGCAACATGCCCATGCACCATGAGATCCAGGTGGGCAGCTGCCTGTTTGACCAGAGCGTGCACCTGCTGCAGGACCAGCAGGGCCGCTTTGCCGGCAATATGGTCATCTGGCGGGACATCACCGAACAGCGCCGCCTGGCCCGCGAGCTCAACGCATCCGTCCATGCCGCCTCCCAGGGCAACCTGCACGCACGTCTGAGCACCAACCTGCATGATGCCGTCCTGCAGCAAAGCGCCCAGGCGGTCAACATGCTGCTGGCTACCTTGCAGCAACTGCTGGACGACCTCTCCTCGGCCATCCACCATGCGCTGGAAAGCCCGCTACCCGCCCAGGCTTATATCACCAGCAGCTATGGAGGCGCTTTTGGCGACATCGTGGCGAACGTCAACAGGCTCACCGCATCGAGGCAGCGCTTCGCCAATGATCTTGCCGTCATGCTGGCACGCTTTGAGAGCGGCGCCATGGCACCGACCATCCCCAGCGGACATTACAGCGGCTTCCATACCATGGTCGTGGACACGATCAACACCCTGGTCACAGGCTATGCCGCCATGACCCAGGCCATCTTGCATACGGCCGACGCTTACAGCCGCGGCGATCTCACCATAGAACCCCCCGAGTTTCCCGGCGAGCGCCAATCCATCACCGTGGCCCTGCGCCAGATTCGCAACAACCTGCGGCTGATCAGCGAGGAGATTACCGCTTTGCTCCACCAGCTGGAGCTCGGCCAGCTGCAGGTGCGCACCATTCCCGATCGCTACCAAGGGACCTTCAAGGCGTTGCTGGCAGACATCAATGACCTGCTCGACGCCACTGCCACCCCCTTCCTGGAAGCACGGTTGATGATCGAGTCCCTGACACGCGGCGAGATCAATCCCAGGACCGCAAGCTCCCGGCCCGGTGAGTATGGCCATATGGACCAGGCCATTGGTGACATCAGCAAGAAGCTGCAGCACCTGCTGTGCTACGACCAGCTCACCGAGCTACCCAACCGCTTCCTGCTCACCGAGATCCTGCATCGCGCCATCGCCAAGGCGAGACGCAGCAACCACAATACGGCGCTGCTGCTGTGCGACCTCGACCGCTTCAAGCAGTACAACGATCTCCATGGCAGCCAGTTCGGCGATGCCCTGCTGCGCACCGCGGCCTCGCGCATCACCCAACACCTGCGCCCCAACGATACCGTGGCCCGTTTCGCCGACGACGAGTTTGCCGTCCTGCTGGAGGAATGCAGCGGTCCCTTGCAGGCCCAGCAGTTGGCGCAGCGCCTGGTGCAGGCCATGCGCCAGCCTTTTGTCATCGATGGCATCGAGGCACGCCTCAGCATCAGCATCGGCGTCAGCATAGCCCCGGACGATGGCCAGCTGGCGGAAACCATTCTCTCGGCCGCCGAGCTGGCGCTCTCGGAAGCCAAAAAACAAGGTGGCGACCAGCTGGTCTTCCATGCCCACACCATCACAGAAACCCTGCGTACCCGGGTCACCATCGGCGATGCCCTGCGCCACGCCATCGAGCGGGATGAAGAAGAACAACAACTCACCTTACACTTCCAGCCCATCTGGGATGGCCGCACCAAGGCCATCGTGGGGGCCGAGGCCCTGCTGCGCTGGCACCAGGGCGAGACCATCGTCTCACCGGCCACTTTCTTGCCCATCGCCGAGCAAAGTGGCCTGATGGCGGCGCTGGGTCAGTTCGTACTGCATCGCGCTTTCGCCCAGCTGGCGCGCTGGCATGAGCAGGGCTTCCATCACCTGTACATGTCCATCAACTGCCACAGCGAGCAATTCAAGAATGGCCTCATCCTGCAGCAGCTGGAGCAGGCGGTCGCCCGCCGCCCGGTCGCCCTGGACAAGGTGCTCCTGGAGCTCACCGAGGAAAGCCTGGTGGACCAGGCCACCACCATGGAAACCCTGACTGCGCTCAAGGCCCGCAATCTCCGGCTGGCGGTGGATGATTTCGGCACCGGGTATTCCTCGCTGGCCTATCTGAGCCGCCTGCCGGTGGATGTCCTCAAGATCGACCGCGCCTTCGTCAAGGAACTCCCGGCCCACGGTCACAACGCCGCCATCGTGCGCGCCATCATCGAGCTGGGCTGCGGTCTTGGGCTGTCCATCATCGCAGAAGGTGTGGAGACCGAGGCGCAGTGCCAGTTCCTCCTGGAGCAGCGCTGCCATCTGTTCCAGGGTTTTTTGATGGCCCCAGCACTGCCCGGGGACACCTTCATGACCAGGTTGCGCGCTGCATGACCCCATTGCCTCACCAGACCACATCCCCTGCTGCCGAGTGTCACGAGCCGCCGGCCACTTTCCAGGAGCTGGTCAGGCGCCTCAAGGCATTCTGGGCCGACCAGGGCTGCGTCATTCTCGAGCCCTACGACATGGAAATGGGAGCCGGAACCTTCCACCCGGCCACCTACCTGCGCGCCATCGGGCCCGAGCCCTGGCAGGCCGCCTATGTCCAGCCATCGCGGCGCCCCACCGATGGCCGCTATGGAAGCAATCCCAACCGGCTGCAGCATTATTTCCAGTTCCAGGTCATCCTCAAACCCTCGCCGGACGACATCCAGGAACGCTACCTGCACTCGCTGTTCGCCCTGGGCATCGATCCTTTGGTCCACGACCTGCGCTTCGTGGAGGACAACTGGGAAGCCCCCACTCTAGGGGCCTGGGGGCTGGGCTGGGAGGTCTGGCTGGATGGCATGGAGGTGAGCCAGTTCACCTATTTCCAGCAGGTGGGCGGCCTGGAGTGCGCCCCGGTCGCAGGCGAGATGACCTATGGCCTCGAGCGCCTCGCCATGGCACTGCAGGGTACGGAAAACGTCTATGCGCTGCGCTGGTCTGCCACGGTGAGCTACGGCGAGCTCTACCACCAAAACGAGGTGGAGCAATCCTGCTTCAACTTCGAGCATGCCCCGGTCGCCATCCTGCAGCAGCAGTTCGACCAGGCAGCCATCCTGGCGCGCAACATGGCCGAGGCCAACCTGCCCATCCCCGCCTATGAGCAGGTCATCAAGGCCTCTCACCTGTTCAACCTGCTGGATGCCCGGGGCGCTATCTCGGTGAGCGAGCGCCAGCGCACCATGCTGCGAGTGCGTGAGCTGGCGCAGCTGGTGGCCCGGGTGTACTACCAGGCCCGGGAAGCATTGGGCTTTCCCCTCCTCAAGTCATGACCCACGCCCAGACCCTGCTCCTGGAAATCGGCACCGAGGAACTGCCGCCGCGCGCCATTGGCGCGTTGGCCGCCGCCCTGGGCGAGGGTCTTGCGGCACACCTGCAGCAAGCCGGCTTTGGCTGCGGTCCGGTGGTGGTCTACAGCAGTCCGCGGCGCCTGGCCGTCTCCATCGACCAGGTGCCCGCGGTGGCTGCCTCCTTGCTGGTGGAACGCCGCGGCCCGGCGCTGGAGAGGGCCTTCGATGCCGCAGGCGCACCCACGCCTGCTGCCCATGGCTTTGCCAGGAGCTGCGGCACCAGCGTCGCCAACCTCATCTGCGACGAGTCCTCGGGCTATCTGCTGTGGCGCGAACAGCAAAGCGGCATGGCCCTCGCCCAAACCCTGGGCACGCTGCTGCCCGGACTCCTGGACAGCCTGCCCATCCCCAAGCGCATGCGCTGGGGGGCGCATCCTTTCAGTTTCGTGCGCCCCGTCCACTGGTTGGTCTGTCTCCATGGCGCAGATGTCCTGCCGGTGACGGCCTTTGGCCTCGAGGCAGGGCGCGCCAGCCGCGGTCACCGCTTCCATGCCCCCGGCCCCATGGAGCTGGCCGAGGCCCGCAGCTATGCCGCTGCCCTGGAGGAAGCCCGCGTGGTGGCAGACCCGATCCTGCGCCGCCAGCGCCTCCTTGCTGCCATGCAACAGCTGGCAGCCGGGCTGCAGGCGCAGCCCATCGTCCGCCAGGAGTTCCTGGACGAGGTGGCCAACCTGGTGGAATGGCCCGTGGTGGCCCTGGCCCATTTCGACAGCACCTACCTCGATACGGTGCCCCGGGAGGTCATCCTGGCCACGCTGGAGGGTCACCAGCGCTATTTTGCCCTCGAGGACCCAGACGGCACGCTGCTACCCCATTTCATCTTTGTTGCCAACATCGCCAGCCGCGACCCGGATGCTGTACGTCATGGCCAGGAGCGCGTGGTGCGCCCCAGGCTTGCCGATGCAGCCTTTTTTCTTGATCAGGACCGCGCCCGGTGCATCGATACCATGGCCGAGGCGCTGCAGCAGGTGGTCTATCAGGAGGCCCTGGGTACCATGGGACAACGCGCCGAGCGCCTCGCCCAGCTGGCCCAGCATCTCGCCGGCGCGCTGCAGCAAGATGAAGACCAGGCCGCCCAGGCGGCCTTCCTGGCCAAGGCGGACCTGGTAAGCGCCGTGGTGGCCGAGTTCCCGGAGCTCCAGGGCATCATGGGCGGCTATTATGCCGCCGAGGAAGGCTATGATGCGGCGGTGAGCCGCGCCATCGCCCAGCACTATCAGCCACGCCACTCGGCAGACCCCATCCCCGGTTCAAACCTGGGTTGTCTTGTGGCGCTTACCGACCGGCTGGATCACCTGAGCGGCTTCTTCGCCATCGGCAAGGAGCCCAGCGGGGAACAGGACCCCTTCGCCCTACGCCGGGCGGCTGCCGGTGTGGTGCGGCTCGTGCTGGAACAACCCGTCATACTGGACCTGCCCGCTGCGCTGCAGCAGGCCATCGCGCTTTTGCCGCCTGGCCTGGTGAACGACCCCGAAGAACTGGGCATGCGCCTCTTTGGCTATATCCTGCAGCGTCTCAGATCGTATTGCCTGGACAAGGGTCTGCGACCGGATGCCGTTGCTGCAGCCCTGGCCATCCCCAGGGGCGATCTGACTTTGCTGCATGCCGCAGCCCAGGCGCTGCATGCCTGGTGCGGCATGCCGCAGGGCCAGCAGGTGGTGATGCTCTACCGCCGTGCCGCCAATCTGCTGCGCCAGGCAGGTGGCGGGCCCCTGGGGGATGGGTTGCCGCCAGCCCACCCCGGAGTGGACCCACCAGCCCAGCTGGCCCTCGCCCAGGCCGTCACGGCCCTGGAGCAGGCCATGGACTCGATGCCGCCGCAGGCCATGACCCAGCGCCTCGAGGCCATCCTGACGCTCCAGGTGCTGCTGGAGCGCTTTTTCACAGACGTGATGGTCATGGTGGAAGACCAGGCCATCCGCAACAGACGCCTTGCCCTGCTGGCGCGCATCAAGCGGCTGGCCGAGACCGTGGGCGACCTGAGCCTGCTGCACGCCGCCAATTGAGCAGCCTTTCGCAAACCCCTTGCCATGACAGCACCCCACGCCACCAGCACGAGCCCGCCATCGTGGCTGGCCATGCTGCGCGCCCATGGGGGCACGGCGGCCTTCCTCCTGAGCGGTCTGGGGATTTTCGTGGCTGCCGCCCTGCCCTTCGTGCTTCTTGCCCCTCTGCTGGCGCCTGCGCGACGCTATGCCATCTTCGTGGCGTGGCTGCGGGCCGAACACCTGCTGCTGCGCCTCTTTTGCGGGCTGACCTTCCAGGTAAGCGGCCTCGAGCACCTGCCCAGGCAGCCAAGCCTCGTCTTTGCCAAACACCAGTCCATGCTGGAGGTCTTCACGCTGCCTCTGTTCCTGCCTCCCCAGGCCTGGGTGCTCAAGGAGGAGTTGCTGGAAATACCACTGTTCGGCCGGGTAGCGCGCTTGCTGGGTGCCATCCCCATCCGCCGTGGCAGCGGCCTCGAGGCCCTGGAGGCCATGCTGGACAACGGCTTGCGCGCCCTTAAAGCCGGGCGCTGGCTGGTGATCTTCCCAGAGGGCACGCGGGTACCTGCCGGACAAAGGGTGCAGCGCCTCAAGCGCGGTGCGGGGATGTTGGCTGCAGCAGCCGGCGTGCCGCTGGTCCCTGTGGCCCATAACGCAGGCTGTTTCTGGCGCCGCAGGCCATGGCCGATCCATGGCGGCACGGTGCATTACGTGATTGGTCCTGCCATCGACCCCAGAGGCCGCAAGGCACCGGCCCTCAACCGCGAGGCCCAGGACTGGCTGGATGCCACCACCGCCGCCCTGGAACAGCAAGCCGGCCTGGTGCAGGCGGATCGACCCCGCGCCTCGGGCCGCTGAGCCCTTGTCATCGGATCAGGTCATCGGATCGAGGAACACGTCGTCTTGGGGCGTTTCGGCGGTGACCCAGGGGATCACCCAACATGGCCCACTCAGGAGGCAGAACCCACGACAGCAAAGCCCATCCCGGCGCGCTGCAGACGCGCCAGCAAGGCATCGCCCAGGGCTGCAGCCGGCGTCAGCTGGCCGAAGCGTTGCGGCAAGGCATCGCGCGCCAGGCACAAGGCGCTCTCGGCCAGCATCATGCTGGTCTCCGTATAGCCCGGGTCGCCACCGCTGACCCGGCAGCACACGCGCTCGATCTTGCCCTCGGCCCCATGACAGGTGGCCGTGAACTCGATGGCAAACGAGGATTGCGCCCGCTGCTTGGCGCTGGGGCCCTCACCCAACGGATAGCGTGCCTGCAGCCTGCGGCGCAGCGGCCCCGGTTGCGCGGCCAACAGCAGCGCTGTCACGGCAAGCGGCAGGCCCAGCACCTGCCAGAGATGCGCCAGGCGCAGCATGTGCTGGTAGCTCAGGCTAGACCCATAGCCTCCCAGCGCCCGTGCCGAGCGGGCCACGATCTGCGGATCGATGGTGGGCATGGGCACCAGCCAGCCACCTGCGCCATCAGGCCTGGGCCAACCCAGGGTCACCCGGACCGGCTGTCGTGCCGGCTCAAGCCGTCTTTCCAGGGCATGACGGCGTCTTGCAGCACGCCACATGGCCGCAGGGCGCGCCGCTGCCCCCAACGCCGAGCGCATGGTGCCGGAAGAAAAGGCTGCCTGATCGAGGCGTACCACGGCGCGCAGCGCGATGCGGGCCTGGGGAGGACAGTGGCGCACCGTGAACAAGGCACCCAGGTCACTGGGAATGGCATCGAAGCCACAGCAGTGCACGAGCCTTGCCCGGTTGACGAGCGCGGTCTCATGGTATTTCACATACATCGCATCCACGAACTCGGGCTCGCCGGTGATATCGGCATAATCGGTACCCGCGGCGGCACAGGCGGCCACCAGGGCTTCGCCCAGCTGCAGAAAGGGCCCCACCGTGCTGATCAGCACCTTGCTGCTGGCCGCCAGCGCCTGAAGCGAGGCGGGATCATCCGCGCGGGCCACGGTGAGTGGCAGATTGGCCCAGCGCGGCTCGATGGCCGCCAAACGTTGACGCACGGCCGCAAGCCGTTCCAGGTTGCGCCCGGCAAGGGTCCAGCGCAGGTCAGCCGGGGCATGGCGCGCCAGGTAGTCGGCCACCAGGCCGCCTGTGAAGCCCGTGGCACCGAACAGGGCGATCTCCAACGGACGCTGGTTGCTCACCATGGCTCTCCCCTAGCCAAGATTCCGGCCATCGGTTCACCATACCCCGGCGCCAGGCCCAACACAACCAACCACAAGCCCATAGCTGCGCCACCATGGAATTCTTGCCCATTACCCCCCAGGGGGCACCCATGACCCCCCTGGGGACAGCCAGCATCTCCTCATCTCAGCAGCAGCATGAGACCCGGGCCAAAACCGCGGCATCCAATTCATCGAGGAAGCGTGCCGCCATGGCCTCATCCACATGGGGCATCACCGTGAGCCTGGTCACCTCGCGGCCGCGCAAGCGCGCCTCGGGTAGCCCCCAGCGGCGCATGAAGTCCCTGGGCAGCCCGGCCACCGGCACCAGCAGCGAGCGTGGATCATGGGGCAGCACCTCGTAACCGCGCTCCTTGAGCGCGGCACTCAGGCTGTCCCGACTGGCCATGGCCTGGCCGAGCGCCTGGCGCAGGCCAGCACGCCCCTTACGCCGCACCAGGTACCACCACAAAAGTGGTGTATGGCCATCGCGGCTGCCCGAGAGGGTCACATCACAGGCTCCCTCGGTGATGCACAGCCGGTCCCCCAGCACGATCTGGTCTTCCTTCCTGAGGCAGAACACCGAGATGGGGATCGGCAACCCGAAGAATTTGTGCCCGGAGATGGCGAGACTGTCGAAGCAGGCAAAGTTCATCCCAGGCACATGATCTTCCAGCAGGAAAAGATAGCCACCAAAGAAGGCCGCATCGCAATGCAGGTGGAACGGCTGGCCATGGGCCTCCAGCAGGGCGCGCAGCCCCACCATGTCGTCGATGCCGCCTTGCAGCGTGGTGCCGGCCGTAGCCACCACCACGGGCCGTGCCTCTGGATGCTGGCGCAGCATAGCGGCCATCTGGTCGAGGCGCATCACGCCGCCGGCATCGGCACCAAGCAGACAGGTGCGAATGCCCAGGGTATGAAACGCCTTGGGCACGGAGTGATGGGCCGCCTCACTGTAGAAACCCAGCACGTTGTCCTGCAGCCGGTCCCGGGCCACCAGCAGGGCCTGGAGATTGCTGTAGCTGCCACCTGGCGTGGTACAGCCCCAGATGGCGTCCGGATCGTCGTGGTAGGCCCTGGCAAAGAACTGCACCAAAGCACGTTCAAAAGGCTTGGTATGGATGGGCTCCGAGGAGATGGTCGTCCAGGGATCGCCCACATTGTTGATGGACATGGTCGCCTCGAAGGCCGCCTCGGCCTCTTGGAACAACCGTCCGTTGGAAACATCCTGCTCCCAGCCCAGGAGCCGGCTGTATGGCTCCTGCAATCCGGAAAAATACTCACCCACCACCTTGGCAAGCGTCTTCCGGCGGTGCCCAACCAGATCATTCATCCCCAGACCCCCCTGATCAGAGAAAGACCAAAGACTACAACGAGCATATCCCCAAGCGCCCATCATGTCGCTATGGGCGCGCTATGGTAGCACCCCATACCCGCCTATACAAGGACATATGGCCAACCGAAAGCCCCATATCCCGCCCATCGGGCAAAGCGGCTCTTTAGTTTGCGGTGGGATGGGGTTGGTTCCCCTGCTATACAGGGTGCGGCGGACTAATAGGCGCGATGGTAGGGTTGGGCAAAGGGCGGCCGGTCACCCAGCACCACGGCGGCGCGCAGCGCCCAGTGGGGATCGCGCAGCATGGCCCGGCCGATGAATACGCAGTCGGCCTGCCCACTCACCAGGATGTGCTCTGCCTGAACGGGCTCGGTGATCATACCCACAGCGCCGGTGGGCACGCCGGCGCGTTCCCGGATGGCTGCGGCAAAGGGCGTCTGGTAGCCTGGCGCAAAGGGTATCTCGGCATCAGGGACCATGCCACCGCTGGAGCAGTCGATGAGATCGACCCCGGCCTCCTGCAGCCAGCCAGCCACAGTCACCGCCTCATCCAGCGTGAAACCGCCCGGATACCAGTCCACCACCGAAAGCCTCGCGAAAAGCGGCCATTGCTCGGGCCACACCAGGCGCACTGCCCGGGCCACCTCCAGTGGCAACCGGGCACGCCCTTCCAGGGTGCCACCGTAGGCATCGCTGCGGTCGTTGGCCAGCGGCGAGAGAAAGGAGTCCAGCAGATAGCCATGGGCCATGTGCAACTCCACCACCTGGAACCCGGCCTGGAGGGCGCGCTGGGCGGCCTCGGCAAAGGCAGTCACCACAGCGGCCATGTCCTCATGGGTCATGGCGTGGGGCACAGGATAGCCTGGGGCAAAGGGTTTGGTGCTTGGTGCCTTGACCGGCCAGCCACCCTGCCCCGGAGCAAGCGGCGCACCCCCTTCCCAGGGCCGTGCCGTGGCGGCCTTACGCCCGGCATGGGCCAGCTGGATGGCGGGCACAGCCCCTTGGTCAGCGATGAACGCGGCGATGGGCCGCAGGGCAGCACCATGGGCATCGCTCCACAAGCCGAGATCCCCAGGCGAGATGCGCCCTTCGGGTACCACGGCCGTGGCCTCGGCCATCACCAGACCCGCCCCGCCGGCTGCCATGCCACCCAGGTGGACCAAGTGCCATGGTGCGGCCATGCCATCTGTGGCGGAATACTGACACATGGGCGAGACGCAGATGCGGTTGCGGATGGCCAGTCTGCGCAGCATCCAGGGCGAGAGCAGCTTACTGGGCATGCGGACTCCTTTTACTAAGGGTGATTGCTCGGGTGGGTATCCAATGGCACCATGCTATTATCCCAGCGGTGAAGGATGGGCCGCAAGGTGCGCACTTCGTTCCAGCAGACCAGCGATGCAACAACACGACCTTTGGATTCTGGTTGCCTATGGCCTTGCGGCGCTGGTGCTGGTGGTCATCATCGCCGGGCTCAGCAATCGCGTCGTGTTCTATTTCGACCATGGCGACCTGGCCTTGT
>WOZS01000067.1:19035-22287 GCA_011620135.1 Gammaproteobacteria bacterium | reverse complement strand
GCCGTCTACCAGCGCCGCAACTGGCTCATGCCCTACTGAGGCAGACCATCTGCGGACAGCACGGCCCGGCGCCACAGGCGCACCGCGTTGATGACAAAGCACGCCGCGCCTCCTTCCAGCATCTCCCGAGGGATGATCGCCTCCTCGATGAGGCCGCGGTCCAACAGATGCGCCCGGAAGGTGCCCGGCAGCAACCCACACCGCAAGGCCGGCGTCAGCCAGCGCCCCCCACAGCGCACCACCACATTGCCCAGGCTGCTTTCGGTGATCTCGCCACGCTGGTTCACAAAGAGCAATTCATCGGCATCCTGTCCCGGGCACGGCATGGCACGCCTCGAGGCCGTGGTCTTGTGGCGCAGCCAGGGATCATCGGCATCCACCGCCGCTGCTGCCCAGGCAAGGCGCACGGCAGCGGTCGAGGGCAGCAGCGGCATCGTCTCGATATGGCACGTGCCATCTGCGGCCACCAGCAGACGCACCCGCAGCGGCTCCCGCCAGGCGCTGGCATGGCTCTCGAGGAGAGCGGCCACATGCTGCAGGGCGCAGGTCCACCCCAGCTCCCGGGCCGAGCGCTCCAGGCGCTGGAGATGCTGTTCCAGCAGGAAAAAGCCTGCCGCCGGTGTCCAGCGCATGGTCTCGATGAGCTGGCAGGCAGCCTGCTGCCGGGCAAAGCGGCGCCACAGCCAGCTCTTGGCGGTGCATTCGTCGTATTCCGCCTCGACCTTGGAATCCCACACCACGCCCCCGCCTGTGCCATAGCTCAGCGTATGGCCGGCGCGCTCCAGTACGGCGGTGCGGATGAGGATGCTGGCCTGTATGCTGCCATCGGGCATGGTCCAGCCCAGTGCCCCTGTGTACCAGCCCCGCGCCGAGGGTTCGATCCGTGCGATCAGCTCCATGGTGGCTACCTTGGGAGGGCCTGTGATGGAGGCACAGGGGAAAAGTGCTCCCAGCAGCCGGGGCAGGTCCGCCCTGGTGGCCGCGGTGATGGTGGAGGTCATCTGGAATACCTGCGGGTAGGTCTCGATGCGAAAAGGGTCGATGACCCGTACTGTGCCCACTGCAGCAATACGCCCCAGGTCGTTGCGCACCATGTCCACTATCATGGCGTGCTCGGCGCGCTCCTTGGGGCTCAGGCGCAGCCTGGCGCAGGCCAGCCGGTCCGCCGCTGGATCGGCCTCGCGCCGTGCTGTCCCCTTCATGGGCCGGCAGGTCACCAAGCCGTCCGGGCTTGCGCAAAAGAAAAGCTCGGGCGAGGCCGAGACCAGCGCCACGGCACCCCAGTCCACATACGCCGCAAGCCTGCCATGGTGCGCCTGCCACAAGCTGTGGAACAGGCCATAGGGCGAGCCCGTCCAGCGCGCCTTGAGGCGAAAGGTATAGTTGACCTGATAGGTGTCACCGGCACGCAGCGCCCGGCGCACCTGACCAAGACGCGCACCATAGGCGCCTGGGTCAAGCTCGCGCCCGATGTCGCTGATGGCACAGCCTGAGGCAGGCTCGGGTGGCTTGGCATGCCAGCGCCTTTGTCTGTAGACCCCGAACCAGGCGAGAGGCAGGGCAGCATCACGCCTGATGCGCAAGGCGGCATCGAAGGCTGGGGCAGCCTCATAGCCCAGGAGCCACACCACATCCCACCCCTGGCTGCGGCCCAAGCGCATGGCCTCTTCCAGCATGGGCAGCACCTCATGGTGCCGCCAGGCCCACAGGCTCAAGTGCAGGTCGGCCAGTTCGGCAAAGGCCCCTGTGGCCTCGTGGCGCAGCAGGCAGCGGCCCCCGGGGGGTGCTGCCTCATCAGGCCCCATGGCAGCACCCGGTGGCGCTGGCTGCAGCCTGGTGATGGGCGTGATAGCCTCTCTCCAGGCTGTGGCATACTATGGACTGCGGCATAGGTGGCCCCTGGGTCATGGAGTCTTCTGCCATGCAGCATGATACCCCGTCCATGGAGCATCTGTCCTGGCAGTTCCTCCGGTTCGCCATGAGCCAGCAGGTGCTGCGCTTTGGCCGGTTCACGCTCAAGTCCGGGCGCCAGAGCAATTTCTTCTTCGATCTCGGCCGCGTACGCCATGGCTCGGCGTTGAGCCTGCTGGCCGAGTTCTATGCCCTGCGCCTGCTGGAACGGGGCATGGCCTGCGACAGCCTGTTCGGCTCAGCCTACAAGGGCATCATCCTGGTGGGGGCTTTGGCCATGCGCCTTGCCGAGCACCACAACCACGACCTGCCCTACTGCTACAACCGCAAGGAAAGCAAGGACCATGGCGAGGGCGGCCTGCTGGTGGGCACCCCCGTGGGCAGGGTGGTCATCGTGGATGACGTGCTCACCGCCGGTACTGCCACCAGGCAGGTCGTCCCGTTGCTCCAGCAGGCAGGAGCCCAGCCGGTGGCGCTGCTGGTGGGGCTCGACCGCCAGGAACCCGGACCGGGCGGCCAGGGTGCGGCATTGGAGCTGCAACAGGACCTCGGCATCGAGGTGATCGCCGTGGCCAGGAAAGACGACCTCTGGCGCTTCCTGGGCCAGGAAGCGCCAGAGGAATACGCCAGGCTGCTCCATGGCATGGCACCGCAGTAAATCGGGGCGAGAAACTGGCCGGTGCGCTGGGCCAAAGCCGCTTGCGACCCCAAAACGCCGGCAGCGTCATCAGGCTCAGCCGGAAGACTGCTCGCGCTCCACCATCTCTATGGCAGCTATCACCTCGGTGACATAGGTCATGGAGGGCCCGCCACCCATGAGCATGGCCACGCCAGCCACCTCCATGATCTCCTCGCGGCTGATGCCCAGGCGCATGGCCGAGCGGACATGCAAGCCAATGCAATACACACAGCGACTGTGGATGGCCATGCCGAGGGCAACCAATTCCTTGGTGCGCTTGGACACCACGCCCTCGGCCATGGCGGCCTGACCGAACTGGTTCCAGGCCGCCCACAATTCCGGCATGGCCTTCGCCACGCTACCAGCTGCCCGCTTGAACTGATCGAGCTGCTCCTTCATCAGTACTTTCTCCTTACATCGTGATCATGCGAAAACCCCTGAAAATCTCGTTATATATATTAAATCATATATTAATATGCAATTATGAATTCACCAACCAGAACCAACGATCCCCACGCCAAGACCCCCTGATTCAATCTTGACCAATCCCTCATTGGGCGTTACCCTCAAAAATAGATCAAAAATATTATCGCCTCCTGGATGAGGCGAGCAGACAAGCCCATGACCCTGGGCAGCGGAACAATCCAGCAGGAAATCAGGCA
>WOZS01000067.1:0-18935 GCA_011620135.1 Gammaproteobacteria bacterium | reverse complement strand
GAGCAGACAAGCCCATGACCCTGGGCAGCGGAACAATCCAGCAGGAAATCAGGCAGAAGGAGAATGACATGACGGTTTCCAGCACGACCAATACCACGGCAACCCCATACCAGCCCGACACGGCATACCGCCAGGAAGCCGGCATGCGCGGCGGAGCATCCCCAGCTCACCAGGCCATGCAAACCACCAGCCAGAGCCAATCGGCAGAGGATGCGCTGGCCTCCTCGCAGGCCGCATCGGCCACAGGGCAGACAACCGCGGTGGAGCCCACCCCGGTTGTCCCGCGCACCGAACCCGCTCCTGCCGGCGCCATCAGCCGCAGCAGTGGCCATGCCGTGGACACCATGGCCTGAACAGAAGCAGCACTGCTGCCTGTGCCTGTTTCCAGGCGCACAAAACAGCAGTCAACCCAGTCCCACCAATGAGGAGAACCAATGATGCCCATGACACCATCTACCTCCAATGGATTGCGCGACATCTGGCCAAACATGAGGCCAAGCGCAGCGGCGGACACACGACGCCGCGGCATGGACAACCAGAGCGGCTTTGTCGAGGCTCTCTCCGGGGCGCAGGATGCCGGGGAAGCCGGACTTGAGGCCGCGTCTCTCCCTTCTTCTTCAGTAGCGCAAGCAGCGCCGTCATCCCCAGGCACTGAAGTCGGCGATACCGTGGCGTCCATGCCCACCGGGGAAAACGCCGTGGCCTGGACTGGACCCCAGGCGGCCGCCTATTCCCAGCAGTATGGCGCACCCTATCCGGCTGCCGCCGAGGCCTTGACCACGCCACCACCTGTGGCTGGTCCGGCGGCGGCGGTCGGCAGCCCCGACATGGCAACAGGAGCAGCCGACACCTTCATGGCAAGCCCTGCGGATGCAGCGGCAGCCTATGCGGATGCAGCAGCTGATCCGACCTTATCCTCCCAGCAGGGCTTCTCGGAGGTGGCCTGAAGGAGTAAGATGAGGCCACACACCCTGGATACTCCGGGGTGTGTGGTGGGTTGGCAGAGCGGTTGAATGCACTGGTCTTGAAAACCAGCAAGGATGCAAGTCCTTCCAGGGTTCGAATCCCTGACCCACCGCCACAGGTCGATGCAAGAGGCGTGTTGCGACGGCTGCTTGACGTGATGAAACGGCGGATTGAAACGGGTGAACAAAGGTACTGATGCGAGACGTGGCAGGGTAAGTTGCCTGACGGTGCGGACGTGAACTTCTGGGCTCAGGCGCACGAGCAAACCAGCCTGGCGCTGCGCGAAGGAGCGCTTTTCCCACTGCAGACCACAGAAAAGGGCCATGTGGACCAGGGATATTCCTTTCGCCTGCTGACCATTACCGCCATGAGCGAGCCACAACTGGCTGCCCTGATACAGGCTTTCACCAGCGCCGACTGCCCCTTTTGCCCCCCCCTGGACCCCAAGCTCACCCTGGGGGAGACCAGAACCGGCCATCAGGTCATTCTCAACAAGTTTCCTGTTCTGGAAAGCCATCTACTGGTCATCAGCAGCCAGCACCAGGATCAGGAAAGCTACCTGGGTGTTGAGGATTTTGCCGCGGCCACCGAGGTACTTGGTGACGAGGATGGCTTGATCTTCTTCAATGCCGGGCGTCAAGCAGGAGCAAGCCAGCCTCATCGTCATATCCAGATCGTCAAGACCGGCAGGCTGCCACTGCATGAGTGGCTTGGCAAGGGTCCCTATGGCCAACCCCGGCTCCCCTACCGCCACGCTCTGGCCCCCCTGGATGCCGCTGCCTTTCAGGAAGGGTCCGCAGGTCCTGTGCTTTTTGCCACCTATGCGCGCCTGCTCACCGAGTCCGGCGTGGCCCATACCCCGGTCAGTCCAGGAATCATCCAGGAAGCGCCCTACAATCTGCTGCTCACCAGGCAATGGATGATCATCGTGCCACGCCTCAGCGCACAGGCGGCCATGGATATCCCCATCAATGCGCTGGGTTTTGCGGGCATCATCCTGTTGCGCGATGAAAGCCAGGAGCAGTTGGTATGCAGTCAAGGCGCCCTCAGCCTGCTGGCCGCCACATGCTTTGCCCCGTCCCCATGACACAATGGAGCCAATCAGGGATGAGGAGCGGGCCGCGGCAATAGCCCCAGCGCCCGGCTGTAGGCAGCCGCACTGCGTGCCACGGTAAAGGGGGCCATGGCCTGTTTGCCCCAGGTTGCATCCACTGGCTGGTGCAGTGCCGCCGCCATGGCGCGGGCCATGGCCTGCGCATCACCTACGGGCACCAACAACCCAATGCGGCCTTGATGCAGGATATCCGCCACCCCCCCAGGGCAGCTTGTCGCCACCACCGGGCGCCCCAGGGCCAGGGCCTCGATGAGCGCGTTGGGGGAACCCTCCCAACGCGAGGAGAGCACAAACAGCGCGGCGTGACCCAGCCAGTCATAGAGCGGCTGCATGAAGCCAGGCAGCAGGACATCGCCCGCAATGCCCAGGCGCTGCGCCAGGGCCTGGAGCCTGCTGCGCTGACGCCCCTCGCCGAGGATGATCAACCGGGCATGGCGTTGGCGGCGCAGCAGGGCAAAGGCACGCAACAGCGTGGCAAAATCCTTCTGCTGACGTAGACCACCTACGCCCATGACCACCGGGACGTGACCCTGGTTCAGCCAGGGATGGGGTAGTACCCCAGGCTGCCAGCCGGCCAGCGCCGGGCCGATGGTGGGATTGGGAAGCGCGGCGATGGGGACCGAGCCGCCCAGCTCGCAGCGCAACTCCCGGGCCAGCGCCGGGGCCACGGCGATGAGGCCATGGGCGCGGCGGTACAGGCGCCTGATACCAGCCGCACGGCGCAGCCGTTGCCAGTACCAGTATGAGCGCAGGCGGTTTCTGGCAAACAGGGGATTGCCCACACGGAACACAACCCTGCTGGGCGCCCCGCTGGCCTCCAGCGCCGCAATGGCCAGGCGATCATCGGCCAGCTTGGCCGAGAGCACGATGGCTGGGGCCTCTTTGCGCAGGTAGGCGCCCAGCGCCTTAAGCCTTGCCTGCGGGCTGGATGCGTGCAGATTGATCACACGGACGCCATGGTGCAGACCGTCCACAAAAGGCCTGGAAGGGGCACCGAGGAAAAAATCCACAGCGATACCCAGCGCCAAGAGGCCATTGGCACTATGCACCAGCATGCGTTCCACACCACCGTCTCCATAGCTTGCCGCCAGCAGGGCGATGCGGCTAGCATCACACCCAGCATGATGGGTATCCGCCGCAAACAGCACCTCCTGCGTGGCCTCACACCACGACGCATCCTGATCGTCCGGCTGGGCGCCATCGGCGATGTAGTCTTTGCCAGCACCATCCTCGGCCCCCTGCGCAGGCATTTTCCCCAGGCGCACATCACCTGGCTCGTCCAGAAGGGGCCTGCTGCCTTGCTCGCTCATCATCCCTGCGTGGATCGGTTGCTCATCTGGCCTCGCGAGGACTGGCTGGCCCTGTGGCGCGCCGGTCGGTTGTGGGAACTGTCGAGGGTCATGCTCGCCTTTGTGAAGCTGCTGCGTCAAGGGCGCTTCGATGTGGTGCTGGATCTGCAGGGCCTGCTCAAAAGCGGCCTCCTGGCCTGGTGTGCCGGTGGCAGGGTGCGCATCGGCCTGGGCTCCCGGGAAGGATCGTCCCTGTTGATGCATCATGTCCTGCCCCGGGTGAATCCCAAGCCCAGCTTCGCCGGTGAATACCAGCATCTGATCGAGGCTATGGCCATAGCACCGCCAGGGCGTCTTGCCAGCATGATGCTGGATGAGACCGAGTGCGGCAAGGCAGCGGCATGGCTCAAACACCTGGGGGTCGCAGATGGCTATATCGCCTTGTGCCCCTTTACCACCCGGCCACAGAAGCATTGGCCAGCAGAGCACTGGGTAGCGCTCATCCAGGCCCTTGCGGAGCGCACCACCCTGCCGTGCCTGGTACTCGGTGGGCCGGCCGATGAGCCGCAGGCACATGACATGGCCCAGGCCCATCACAGCTGCATCTCTCTGGCCGGCAAGACCACGTTGCGCGAGGCTGGCGCCCTGCTGGGAGGGGCGCACCTGGTGATCGGCGTGGATACAGGCCTGACGCACCTGGCCGCCACCCTGGGAGCACCGATCATCGCCCTGTTTGGCGCCACCAGGCCCTATGCCCATGTGCCGGGCCATGAGCGTGCCGTGGTGCTGTCCCGGCAGCTGTCCTGTAGCCCCTGCCGCCGCCACCCCACGTGCGCTGGTGCATTCACCTGCATGCGCGAGCTCTCCCCGGAGCAGGTCCTGCGGGCTGCCCTGGACCTGCTGGCGGCATGAGGCGGACGTTGTCCACAGAGCCGGTCATCGTCCACCTGGAGTGTGGCGCCCATTGGTATGGCGGCGCCCGCCAGGTGCTGTACCTGCTGCAGGGTCTCTCCCGGTATCCCCTGCGCCATGTGCTGGTGGTCAATCGCGACAACCGGCTTGCCGAACTGGCTGCACCTCATGCCCAGGTGGTGGCACTGCCCATGGCGGGCGACCACGACCTCTCTTTGGGCTGGCGCCTGTGGCGCGTGTTGCGCCAGCAGCGCGCTGCCTTGCTGCATGTGCACAGCCGGCGCGGCGCCGATTGGCATGGCCTGTGGGCAGCGCGCCTTGCAGGCTGTCCGGCCGTGCTGCACAGGCGGGTGGACGACCGGCCGGCGCTGGCCACAGCCTGGCTGCTGCGTCGCTATGACCGGCTGATCGCCATCTCCACGGCTGTGGAGCGCGCGCTGCTCCAATCAGGCGTGGCCCCCTCCTGCCTGCAGCGCATACCCAGTGCCTACATGCCCTTGCCAGGGCCTGTTGCCCATCCGGAGGACATCCTGCGCCCTGGCGGGCCGCATCTGGCCATGGTGGCCCAGTTCATTGCCCGCAAGGGACATGCCCTGTTGCTGCGGGCATTGCCCCAGGTGCTGCGCTCCTTTCCCCACCTGCAGCTCTATCTATTCGGCAGCGGCGCCTTGCAGGAAGCCATGCAGGCTATGGCATGGGATTTGCACATCAATACTCATGTGCATTTTTGTGGTTTTCGCCATGATCTGCCAGCTGTGCTGCCCATGATGGATCTGCTGGTCCACCCCGCCGAGCGCGAGGGATTGGGTATCGCGGTGCTGGAAGCCCAGGCACTGGGTGTGCCGGTGGTGGCCAGTGGCTCGGGGGGGCTGCGCGAGGCCATCGCCGATGGCCGCACGGGCGTGCTGGTACCCCATGGCGAGGTGCCGGCACTGGCCGATGCCATCACCACCCTGCTCTGGGATGCGCCGCGCCGGGCGCGCATGGCGTCCGCAGGCCCACTCTGGGTGCAGGAGCATTTTTCCGTGTCGGCCATGGCCCAGGCCACAGCGGCACTCTATGCCGAATTGTTGAAAATGGGCTCGGGCCGGGCTACGCTGTAGCCTTTCACCGCACCCCTGTGCCACCCTCTCTCATCGTGGGCTGCGGCCTATGGAGATACCGATCATGTCACCCATGCCCTGGCTTCGTCTCCTTGCCATGCTGGCTTCCCTGGCCACCTTGCCGCCGACGTTCGCCCAGGGTCTACAGCCGGACAGCCACAGGCAGCAGCGGGCCAGAACCTGGCTGGTCACCGCCACATCCGGCGCCACAGAGCGCCTGGCCCGGCACATCGAGAGCCTGGGTGGCCGCGTGGAGCGCACATTGCCCCGTCACCAGCTCCTGGTGGTTCGCATGGACAGCGCCACCGCCAACCTGCTCAAGGGCAACAGCCTGATCCAGAACCTGGAGGCAGACCCGCCGCGCTATCCGATGCAGCTGCCTGCCATGCAGTCACCGCAGCTCCCCATGCCCGACCGGGAGACCATTCCCTACGGCATCGAGCAGTTGGATACCCCCGTTCTGCCCTATCGCCATGGCACCAACCGCACCATTTGCCTCATCGATTCCGGCATTGATCTCCAGCATGAGGATCTGCCCAAGGGTGGTGTCAGCGGCGCTTTCGATGTCCAGGGGTCTGGAGATTGGTATGTGGACGAGACCGGCCACGGCACCCATGTGGCCGGCACCATCGCCGCGCTGGCCAACGACAGGGGCGTAAGAGGGCTGATCCCGCAGCCCAATGACATCAATCTCTTTGTCGTCAAGGTATTTGGCAAGGATCCGGATACCGGCGAGTCCACCTGGACCTCCTCAGCGGATCTGATCACGGCGCTGGATCGCTGCGAGGACGCCGGGGCTACCATCGTCAACATGAGCCTGGGCGGACCGGAAAAGACCTGGGCCGAACGGCGCGCCTTTGCCCGGGCTTTCCGACATGGCCTGTTGCTGGTGGCTGCTGCCGGCAATGATGGCCCCGATGCGCCGCCGAGCTATCCCGCCTCCTACCCCAGCGTCATCTCGGTGGGTGCGGTGGATGCCAGGGATGCCGTGGCCGATTTTTCCCAGCACGGGGCGGAGGTGGTGGCCCCAGGCGTGGACGTGCTCTCCACCGTCCCCACAGCCTCCGGTCGGCTGGGCCTGCTGGCCGCCGCGGGAGTGGGTCAGTTCGCTACCGATCCATTGGAGGGCTCGGCGCTGGGCGAGGCCCAGGGCTCGTTTTTCTCCTGTGGCCTGGCCCAGAGCACCTGCCCGGCCCAGGGGCAGATCTGCCTCATCGAGCGGGGCGAGAATACCTTTGCTGAAAAGGTGCAGCATTGCCAGGATGGTGGGGGCAGCGGCGCGGTCATCCTGAACAACGAGCCTGGCTCGTTTGCCGGCACGCTGGGCGACCAGCCAAGCACCATCCCGGTGGTGGGTCTGCCACAGGAGGCCGGGCCTATCCTGGCGGCCCTACCGACCGGTCAGGCGGTTACCTTGAGCGTGACGGCTACCAGCTATGGCCTGAAAAGCGGCACATCCATGGCCACACCCCATGTGGTAGGGGTCGCGGCCCTGGCATGGAGTTACCACCCGGCATGTTCAGCCCAGGCGGTCCGCCTGGCTTTGGACTACAGCGCCCTGGGTCTCGGCGAGCCGGGGCGCGACCCCATATATGGCTTTGGCCTGGTGCAGGCCCAGGCAGCCCGGTCGCTCCTGGAGCAGTTGGACTGCGGAAAGCCGAGCCTGCCTTTCCCTTCCTCTCTTTATCCCTTGCCCTGATGGGAGAAAAGGGGGCCAGCAGCAATGCCTGCGCCATCGCCGGATCTTAACGCCCGGCGATGGCCATATCATCCAGTACCACAGCTGGGCTGCGGATGGTCCCGCGGGTATCCAGGGTGTCACCCACCGCCTGGACCTGCCGCCACATGCCATCGAGGTTACCGGCCACGGTGCATTCATGGATAGGATGGGCAATCGCCCCGTTTTCGATCCAGAAGCCGGCAAAGCCACGAGAATAATCGCCGGTCACCAGGTGCACGCCCTGACCCAGCAGCTCCCGCAGCAGCACGCCGCGATGGATGGCGCGGCACAGGCTGGCCAGGCTGTGCGCCCCGGGCTGCAGCGTAGCGTTGTGGGCGCCGCCCGCATTTCCCGTGGTGGCAAGCCCCAGGCGTCGTGCCGCATAGCTGTCCAGCAGATAGCCCTGCAATGTACCGGCGGCAACGAGGGTGCGCGGCATGGTGGCCACCCCTTCGGCATCGAAGACAGCACTGCCCAGAGCGCCTGGCAGGTGAGGGTCTTCGCTGATGGTGACCAGGGGCGCGGCCACCGTCGTGCCGAGGCGCTCGCACAGATAGCTTGCCTTACGATAGAGCGCACCGCCACCCAGCGCGCCCAGCAGATGGCCCACCAGGCCTCTTGCAAGCTCGGCAGGGTAGATCACCGGAACCCTCTGGCTGGCGATGCGCCGCGCCCCCAGGCGCTCCAAGGTGCGTTGTGCTGCCTGTCGGCCCAAGTCCTCGGGGCTCTCCAGGGCTTCTGCCCGGCGGGCTGAGGCCCAGGCGCTGTCCCGCACTAGTTGCGCATCCGCTGCGGCCATGACCTGGACCAGCAATCCGTGCTGAGTAGCCAGACGCTTGCCCACGAACCCCAGGCTGTTGGCCAGCACGTCGGCACTGGCGGTGCTGGACAACACAGCCCCGGCGCTGGGGCTGAGGCGGCTGTCGCAGGCCAATGCTGCGGCTTCGGCCGTCTTTGCACAGGCAATGGCCTGGTCCATGGTGAACGTCCAGGGATGGTAGAGATCCAGATCCGGAAAGCTTCTGGCCAGGCGTGCGGCGGGAGGCAGGCCGGACCATGGATCGATCTCCACCAGGCGCACCATGGTCATGGCCTGTGCCACCAGCAAAGCCACACCCTGTGCCGAGCAATCGGTGGTCGAGACGCTGACCGTGCGCTTGCCCAGGAAGACCCGCAAGGCCAGGCGGCGCTGGACATGGCGCTGGATGGTTTCCACGGCGTTGTGGCGCACCGTGAGCGCAAGACCCGTGCTCATGTGGGTTGCCGCCTCGGCGGCCGTGGCACCCAGGCGGCGCGCCTCCTGCAGCGCCTTGTCGGCCGCATCCTCCAGGCGGCGCATGGCCGTCTCCTCGATGGCAGCCAGGACGCCCTGGTTCGGGGCGCTGTTCACAGTGCCGTGCCGCCCACGGTGATGCCATCGATACGCACCGTTGGCTGGCCCACGCCCACGGCCAGCCGCTGGCCTTCCTTGACGCACACGCCGATGCCGCTGTCCAGCCGCAGATCATTGCCCACCATGGTGATCCGTTGCAGCACCTTTGTGCCATGGCCGATCAGGGTAGCCCCCTTGACAGGCCGTGTGAGACGACCATTCTCGATGAGCCAGGCCTGGGCCGTGGTGAACACGAAGCGGCCCGAGGTGATGTCCACCTGGCCACCGGCCAGGTGGCTGGCATAAAGCCCCCTGCTCACAGAGGCGATGATCTCCTCGGGGCTGTGGGGCCCGGGCAGCAGGTAGGTGTTGGTCATGCGTGGCAGGACCGCTGCGGCATACGAGCTGCGCCGCCCGTTTCCGGTGGGCTGCATGCCCATCAGCCGGGCATTCATGGCATCCTGCATGTAGCCGCACAGCCGACCATTCTCGATCAGCACCGTCTGCTGGCTGGGATGGCCCTCATCGTCGATGCTGAGCGAACCACGCCGCTCCCCCAGGGTGCCATCGTCCACCACCGTGCACGATGGGGCGGCCACCATCTCGCCCAGGCGCCCCGAGAAGGCAGAGATACCCTTGCGGTTGAAGTCACCCTCGAGGCCGTGGCCCACCGCCTCATGCAGCAGCACCCCGGGCCAGCCGGGCCCGAGCACCACGGTCATGGTACCTCCCGGAGCCTCTGTCGCCTCCAGGTTGTGCAAGGCGCGCTGCACGGCCTCCTGCGCCCAGTGTCTCGGGGAGCCCGCCAGAACCAGCCGCTCATAGCCGAAACGGCCGCCGCCTCCGGCGCTGGCACGCTCCCGCCGGCCATCGTGCTCCACCTGGACAGTGATGGTAAGGCGGCACAGCGGCCGCTCATCCTGGGCTACCAGGCCCGTGCTGTTGACCACCAGGATACGTTCGTGCTGGGCAGCAAGGGCAATCTGGACATCCTTGACCCGCTCATCCATGCCCCGTGCCAGCCGGTCGATCTCCTGGAGCAGCGCGACCTTTTCCTCGGCAGACAGGCTTGTCCTGGGGTCCAGTGCCTCATAGCGCCTGATGTGGGTGCTGCGACGCAACACGGGCATCCGTCCCGATTGCCCTTGGCGTCCCACGGCAGCCACCCAGTCGGCGGCATGGCGCAACGCGGCAAGCTCCAGCTCATCGCCATAGGCCAGCGCCCGCTTCTCGCCACAGACCGCACTCAACCCCACGCCTTCGCTGATGCTGGCATCAGCCTCCTTGACGAGGCCTTCTTCCAGCAGCCAGGACTCCTGGCTCGTGCTCTGGAAAAAGAGATCCGCCCAGTCTACCCCGCGACTCAGCAACCGGGAGAGGATGGCACTGCTGTCGGCGAGCGTCAGGCCGGCGTATCTCAGGAAGTCAAGCTCGTTACCCGGTGCATCGAAGCGGCTCATCGGTTTCCTCGCTGTGGCAGGGCCTGCGTTTCATGAGTTTTTCGGTCAGGCTTGGCTTATGCGCCTTGCTCATGGCACACTTGAACCCAGTGGCGTGAATTTCCCAGTCGTGCACCACGAGACCAGACCCGATCCCGGGGGAATCGCGGAGGCATCGTTGCAGACGAGGTGGAACATGGCAGCCAGGCACATCTTGATGATCACCGGTGATTTTGCAGAGGACTACGAGCTCATGGTGCCCTTCCAGGCCCTGACCATGGTGGGCCATGGGGTGGATGCTGTCTGCCCGGGCAAGCAGGCCGGCGAGTTCGTCAAGACAGCCATCCACGACTTCGAGGGCGACCAGACTTATTCCGAGAAGCCTGGTCATCGCTTCGTGCTCCAGGCCAGCTTCGCTCAGATCGACATGGCCGGCTACGATGCCCTGGTGTTGCCTGGCGGTCGCGCCCCGGAATACCTGCGGCTCAATCCGCGTGTCCTGGACATGGTACGCCATTTCATGGACAATGCCAAACCGGTTGCGGCCATCTGCCATGGGGTGCAGATCATGGCCGCCGCCGATGTCCTGCGGGGCCGGCGCATCACCGGCTATCCGGCCTGCGCCCCCGAGGCCCGCCAGGCAGGAGCCCTCTGGCAGGAGGTAGCGAATGATGCAGCCTGCGTGGATGGCCTCCTGGTCACCGCCCCGGCCTGGCCCGCCCATCCGGCCTGGCTGCGCGCCTTCCTGGAGATCCTGGGCTCCAGGGTCGATCCCTGAGGCTTGCCGGGCATGCAGTGGCCTGAAATGGTGGCACTAATCTTGCTTTCAGGAAGCCTCATGATTGATCCGTCGTATCAACCATGAAGCGCTATGTGGTCATGGGCATGGTGGCGCTGGCCTGGGTTGGGATCGTGCCCGCCAAGCCCAGGACACTGCTGTACTGCTCCGAGGGCAGCCCTGCCACGTTCAATCCAGCCCTGGTGACCGATGGCACCACCTTTGACGCCAGCTCCCGGGCGGTGTTCAACCGGTTGGTCGAGTTCGTCCCCGGTACCACCCAGCTGCAACCCGGGCTGGCCGCAAGCTGGAGCATCGAGGATGGCGGCCGGCGCTATGTGTTCCATCTGCGCCCCGACGCCCCCTTTCACCCCCGGGGCGACTTCAAACCCACACGGACCCTCAACGCCGATGATGTCCTTTTTACCTTCAACCGCATGCGGGATAAAAACCACCCATATCATCATGTCTCTGGTGGCACCTATGCCTACTTCGAAAGCATGGGGCTCAACGAACTCATCAGGGACATCAGGAAAATCGACGAGCATACCGTGGCCTTCGAGCTCACCCACCCCGAAGCACCCTTCCTGGCCGATCTCGCCATGGACTTTGCCTCCATCCATGCCGCCGAGTATGCAGACTTCCTGCTCAAGCGCCACACCCCGGAAGACCTGGACCGCCTGCCGGTGGGTACGGGGCCTTTCAGGATGGTGCAGTATGTGCCAGATGCCATGATCCGCTACGAGGCGTTCAAGAGCCATTGGCACGGGCCACCTGCCATCGACCGGCTGGTGTTCCTGATCACCCCCGATGCCGCGGTGCGCTGGCTCAAGATGCGCAACCGCGAATGCCATCTCATGCCCTACCCCAACCTGGCCGAACTCGAGACCATCCGCAACACCAAAGGCGTGCGGCTGCTGAGTGCGCCGGGGCTCAACATCGGCTATCTGGCTTTCAACGTGACCAAGAAACCCCTGGACCAGCAAAAGGTACGCCTCGCCCTGGCACTGGCCATGGACCAGCAGGCCATCATCAAGGCCATCTACCACGACACAGCTCTCCCGGCTGCGGCCGCCATCCCGCCAAGCCTGTGGGGCTACGACAAGACTCTCAAGCCCTATCCCCATGACCTGCAGCGTGCCCGGACCCTGCTGGCCGAGGCGGGCCATCCTCACGGTTTCAGCCTGTCGCTGTGGGCCATGCCGGTGCAGCGCCCTTACATCCCCGATGCCAGGCGCACCGCGGAACTCATCCAGGCCGATTGGGCCAAGATCGGCGTCAAGGCCCATATCGTGAGCTATGAATGGGGCGAGTATCTCAAGCGGGCTGCCCTGGGCGAACACGATGCCATGCTCATGGGTTGGACCGGCGACAACGGCGACCCGGACAATTTCCTGGGCACGCTCCTGTCCTGCTCCGGTGTGGGCACGGCCAACAACGTCTCGCGGTTCTGTGATCCAGGGTATGAGTCCCTGATCCGCCAGGGCCGCCAGGAGTCCGACCAGGCAAAGCGGGCAGCCATCTATGGCAAGGCCCAGGTTATGCTGTACCAGATGGTGCCCTGGGTGCCCATCGCCTATGCCCAGGTGTTCATGCCCGTCCTGGAGCAGGTGCATGGCTACCGGATCAGCCCATTGGGCTACCATGCCTTTGATGAGGTGACACTGCAACCATGAGAGCCGCCCTGCTGGCCTTGTTGCTGCTGGACATGATGAGCTGCGCCATGGCCCAGACGCTCTACCGCTATACCACCAAGGACGGCCAGGTGGGCTATACCGATGACCCGCAGCATATCCCGGCCGATGCCATCCAGGAAGCCACTACCACACCTGCGCCCAACGCCGTGACCATTCCTGACCATGATGAGGGCGAGACCTCATTCAGCCAGGGGATGGCGCCCCCCCTCAATGGGGTCCTCAGTGGCCACGAGGTGCGTTTCACCACACCGCTCGACAAGGATAACCCCAGACGCTTGATGGTCCCCGTCATCGTCCATCTGAACGGTCATGCCAGGCGCTTGAAACTGGTCTATGACACAGGCGCGCCAGGTCTGGTGCTCAACAGGAAGGTAGCCAAGGCGCTGGGGCTCAAGGCGGTGCGTTCGGTGCATGGCCAGCTCAGCGCCGCAGACAACAAGAAATGGGTCACCGAGTCCTCTGCGCCGGTCTCGGTGCAGATCGGCCCTGTGGTGATCGACCAAGTCATGGCCTCCTGGTATGAGGAGGCCGACTATCTCGGGCCGCCCTGGGACGAGGATGGTCTGCTGGGCATGGACCTCATCAGCCGCTTCAGCACCGAAGTGGACCGCAGCAACCGAGCCGTGATGCGCTGGACAGTGCTCAACAGGAATAACATGCGCATCCTGCGCTCCAGTTCCTGACCGCATGTGGCACTTCCTGGCCCGCCGCGCCGCCATGCTGGCCAGCGCCTTGCTGGGGGTGAGCCTGCTCACCTTCGCCATGGTGCGCCTGGTACCTGGCGACCCGGTGTTGGTGCTGGCCGGCGAGCGGGGATTGAGCCCCCAGCGCCACGCCGAGATGCTCCATGCCCTGGGGCTGGACCGGCCGCTTGCCGTGCAGTATCTGGATTACCTGGGCCATGCAGCCCGTGGCGACCTGGGCCGTTCCATGGCCACCAGGACGCCGGTGCTGGCCGAGTTCGCTGCGCGCTTTCCAGCAACACTGGAACTCTCCCTGGCAGCCATCATCCTGGCGGTGGGCCTCGGCTTGCCGCTGGGGGTGCTCGCAGCGCGCTACCGGGGCCGACTGGTGGACCAGCTGGTGCAGGGCGTTGGCTTGGTGGGCTATTCCATGCCCATCTTCTGGTGGGGGCTGTTGCTCATCATGGTGGTGGCGGTGGACTGGCGGCTCACCCCGGTCTCGGGCAGGCTGGATCCTGCCTTCTGGATCGACAGCCACACGGGTCTGATGCTGGTCGACACCTTGCTGGATGGTGACAGAGAAGCCTTTGTGGATGCGCTGCACCATCTGGTATTGCCGGCTGTGGTGCTGGCCACGGTTCCCCTGGCCGTGCTGATGCGCATGACGCGCTCGGCCATGTTGGAGGTGATGCAAAAGCCGTTCATTCGCACTGCCCAGGCCAAGGGTCTTGCCCCCTGGCGGGTGCTGATGGTGCATACGCTGCGCAACGCGCTGATTCCCGTGGTGACGGTGGCCGGCTTGCAGGTGGGTGTCATGATGGCCGGCGCTGTGCTCACCGAGACCATCTTCTCTTGGCCTGGGGTGGGCAAGTGGCTGGTGGATGCCATTGCCCGTCGCGATTATCCGGTGATCCAAGGCGGCGTGCTGTTGATCGCCGCGACGATCATCCTGGTCAATCTGATGGTGGATGCCTGCTATGGTCTCATCGACCCAACCATCCGCACCGCCTGAGACAGCGCCGGCGCGCTTCGTCCTGCTGCGCCAGCTGCTGAGCCAGCCCGGTGGCGTGGTTGGCGGCATGATCCTGCTGCTGCTGGCGTCGGGCGCGCTTTTTGCGCCCTGGCTTACCGCGGCCGACCCCTTCGCCACCTCGGAACAGCTCCTGCTGCCGCCTTTCTGGCTCGATGGCGGCTCGCTGCAGCATCCCCTGGGCAGTGACGATTTGGGCCGCGATCTGATGGCGCGCCTCTTTTTCGGCGGACGGCTGAGTCTCATGGTGGGGTTTTGCGCTGTGCTGGGGGCTGCGCTGGGTGCCGTCCCGCTGGGGCTGTGGGCAGGCCTGCGCGGTGGCTGGGTGGATGGGGCGGCCATGCGCCTGGCGGATATCCTGCTGGCACTGCCCAGCCTGCTGCTGGCCATTGCCATCGTGGCCATCCTGGGCCCGGGGCTGGATCATGCCATTCTGGCGCTGGCCATCGTGCTCTTTCCCCATCTGCTGCGGGTCACCCGCGGGGCGGTCCTGGCCGAGGTCCACAAGGACTATGTGGCAGCCGCCCGCATGTGCGGTGCCGGCCCCTGCTATCTCATGGGCAGGACGCTCTTGCCCAACTGCCTCTCGCCCATCGTGGTGCAGGCCACCTTGGGAATTTCCTCTTCCATCCTGGATGCCGCTGCCCTGGGCTTCCTGGGCCTGGGCGCCCAGCCGCCGCAGCCCGAGTGGGGCACCATGCTGGCAACCACCATACGCTCGGGGTTGCTGCTGCAGGCCTGGTGGCTGATGCTCTTTCCTGGGCTGGCCATCCTGCTGGTGGTGATGGGGCTCAATCTGCTGGGTGACGCGCTGCGCGATGCCCTGGATCCCGCGCTGCGCCGGCTGTGAACAGCACCGCACTGCCCCAACAGGAACAGCCTCGACAAGGGCCTGTGCTGGACATTCAGGGTCTTTCCGTGGCCTTCCGCTCGCACCACCAGACCTGGACGACGGTTCTCGAGCATTTCGATCTCAGGCTGGAACAGGGCCAGGCCACAGCCATTGTGGGTGAGTCTGGCTCGGGCAAGACGGTTGCAGCGCTTGCTGTCATGGGCTTGCTGCCCGGGTATGCCAGGGTCGAGGCGCGACGCCTGCAGGCTGGCAACCTGGATCTGCTGACGGCAACCCCGAAGGCGCGCCGCAGCCTGCTGGGACCCACCTTGGCCATGATCTTCCAGGAGCCCAGGGCAAGCCTCAACCCAAGCCTCACGGTGGGCTACCAACTCAAAGAAGCCATGCCCCGGGGCAGCACCACCGCGGCTGCCGCTGCCCTTTTGGCAGAGGTGGGCATGGCCGACCCCAGGGCCCGGCTGCGGGCCTTTCCCCATGAGCTGTCCGGCGGCATGGCCCAGCGGGTGCTGATTGCCATGGCCCTTGCCAGAAAGCCTGCTGTGCTGTTCGCCGATGAGCCCACCACGGCCCTGGATGTGACCGTCCAGGCGCAGATCCTCGCCCAGCTGGCCGACCTGCAGCAGCGCCAGCGCATGGCCATGGTGTTCATCAGCCATGATCTCGCCGTGGTCTCCCAGGTGGCCCGCCATGCCCTGGTGCTCTATGCAGGAGCCGTGGTGGAAGAAGGAGCATTGCCCGAGCTCTTCAAGCATCCCGCCCACCCCTATACCCAGGGCCTGATCAACGCCCTGCCCGGGCAGGGTGACCTGCAGCCCATTTCTGGTCTGGTGCCGTCGCCGGGACAGTGGCCACCGGGCTGCCGCTTTGCGCCACGCTGCCCGCGGGCCAGCGCCGTCTGCCATGAGACCCTCCCTCCCTGGTTGACCGCAGACAACTCCAGGGTGCGCTGTCATCACCCGCTGCGGCCATGACCACCCTGGTTGCCCAGGGACTGGTGCGCCATTTTCCCGTGCGCGGCAAGCGCGTCGTCCAGGCGTTGAATGGGGTTTCTTTTGCCATGGAAGGGGCGGTGACGCTCGCCATCGTGGGCGAATCCGGCTGTGGCAAATCCACCCTCGGCCGCCTGGTGAGCCTGCTGGATCAGCCCGACGCCGGCACATTGCACCTCAACGGCCAGCGCATCGCCGCACCCGGGCTTGCCAAGGTGCAGCCCCAGGTGCGCCGCGCCATCCAGACCGTCTTCCAGGATCCCTGGACCAGCCTCAACCCGCGCCTGACCCTGGGGGCCATCCTGGACGAGCCGCTGCGCCTCATGACAGGCGGCATGAATCCTGCCAGGAGGCGCGAGGCGGTGATGGAGATGGCCGGACACCTGGGTTTTGCCCCGGAGCAATTGAATCGTTATCCCCACATGTTCTCGGGGGGGCAACGCCAGCGCATCGCCATCGGCCGCGCCTTGATGCTGCATCCGGCGGTGCTGGTGCTGGACGAGCCGGTCTCGGCGCTGGATGTCTCCATCCAGGCGCAGATCCTCGCCCTCCTCCTGCGGCTGCAGCGCGACTATCACCTGCTGATGCTGTTCATCTCCCATGATCTTGCCGTGGTGCGCCACATCGCCAATCAGGTGCTGGTGCTCTACCTGGGCAAGGTGATGGAGGTGGGGCCGGCAGCCATGGTGCTGGACCAGCCGCTGCATCCCTACACCAAGGCCCTGCAGCAGGCGGCACCAAAGCTGCGCTTGGGTGCTGAGCCACTGGCACCCCATGCTCCCCTGCCCGGCGACCCACCCTCGCCCCTGGACCCGCCCCGGGGCTGTGTCTTTCATCCCCGCTGCCCACACACCATTGCCATCTGCCGCACCGAGATACCGCAGCCGCGCCTGCTGGAGGGTCGGCAGGTCGCCTGTCATCGTGCCCATGAATGGCCCACCGAAAAAGAGCCTGGAGAGAGCGCAACAGCGCCTGGGGAACCTGGCGGCGGTGAGCCAGACCGGGCCGCAGACGCCTAGCCGCCCAGCTGGCCCATGAATGGCTTTACCGGCGGCTGGGCCGCATCATGGCGGCTGTGGCGCAGCTCGGAATAGCGATCCTCCCGGCGCTGCCATAACCCGGAGAGCAAGGCCGTAAGGCGCTGATCGTCCACCTCCTCTTCCCGCAGGGCATGGCGCAGGTCGAGGGCACCTGACGCAAAAAGGCAGCCATGCACCATGCCCTGCGCCGAGAGGCGCAGGCGGCTGCAGGAACGGCAGAAGGGCTGGCTCACCGCGGCAATGAGCCCGATCACCCCGCCGCCATCGCCATATCGATAGTCGCGGGCCACATGGGCAGAGGGTGCCGGATCAAAGGGTTCGAGCGGCCAGCAGGCATCCAGGCGGCGGTGGATCTCCCGGGCAGCCAGCACCTGGCTGTGCCGCCAGTCCTGGGGGCCGCCCACGTCCATGTACTCGATGAAGCGCACAATCACCGGCTTGTGGCGGAAATGAGCCGCCATGGGGATGATGGCATGCTCGTTGACGCCTGCTTGCACCACCATGTTCACCTTGACGGGCACAAACCCGGCCCCGAGCGCATGATCGATGGCGCGCAGCACCTGTTCGGGGCTGATGCGGCTGCCGGACATGGCGGCCACGGTGGGGGCATCCAGGGCATCGAGGCTGATGGTGAGGCGCGTGAGGCCAGCCTGGCGCAGCGCCAGGGCATGCTCTGCGGAGAGCAGCGTGCCGTTGCTGGTCATGGCAATGTCTGCGATGCCCGGGATGGCCGCCAGCATGGTCACCAGCTCGGCAAGGTTGTGGCGCAGCAATGGCTCGCCGCCTGTGAGGCGCAGCTTGGTGACGCCCAGCCGGGCGGCCGCACTGGCCACGCGGCTGATCTCCTCGAAGGTCAAGAGGTCGCGGCGCGGCAGGAAGCGATGCTTGGCGCCGAACAGTGCCTGGGGCATGCAGTAGGTACAGCGCAGGTTGCAGCGGTCGGTGAGCGAGAGGCGCAGGTCGGTCAAGGGTCGACCCAGGCGATCGGTGGGGGGCTGAATCATGGAGGAGCGATCTCTCCTGCTGCAGATGCAGCGGCAGCCTGCAGGGCTTCGGGCGTATTGATGTTGATGAGCGCGCCTTGCGCCAGCCACAGCACATCCCAGTGCAGCCCCTCCAGGGCACGGCGGGGCGCACTCTCGCCTTCCTGAAAGGCACGGATCAACTGGGGCTGGCAGCCAGGCCCATAGAGACCCAATACCGGCATGACCCGGCCATCACATCCGGCAATCACCACATCATAGCGGCCTTCCTGATACCTTGCCAACAATCTCTGCACCAGGTGGTCCGGCCAGCCCAGCGTATCGCAGGGCGCCATCAGCCACAGCTGCTGCGGAAAGGCTGCAAAAAGGCTCACCATGCCACCCAAGGGGCCTGCAAAGGGCATGATGTCGGAAACCACGGGATAGCCAAGCGCCGCATAGGCCGCCAGATTACGGTTGGCGTTGATCACCACCTGCGAGCAATGCGTCTGCATGAGCCCCAAGACGTGCTGCACCAAGGGATGTCCGGCGAGCGTCAGCCAACCCTTGTCCGCGCTCCCCAGGCGCTGCCCGGCGCCGCCAGCCAGCAGGCCGCCCCAGAGCCCGCCCCGATGCGGGCCTACTTCAGGAAGCGAATGGTCAGCGGGTAGCTCCATGTCTCGCCCTGGGCGGCCTTGATGGCGCCGATGATGGGAAAGACCATGCCGATGACATACATCGGGATGAGGATCAGCAGACCGATCAGCACGAAGGACAACACGACACCGACGGCAAAGTAGATCAGGGCGCTCAGCAGCCAGTTGATCACCACCTTGCCGTTCTGGTCCACAAAGGGCGACTCGGCGCGCTTCATGCTCCAGATGGCGATGGGGGCCACCAGCCCCACCACGGGAATCAGCACATAGCCCGCCAGTTGGGATAGATGCAGCCACATGGCCCAGTTCTGCTCTTCCTTGCTGATGGCCTG
>WOZS01000053.1:53827-57857 GCA_011620135.1 Gammaproteobacteria bacterium | reverse complement strand
CCCTTACTGGCAATTTCGTGTTGGCGCTCTTTGTCCATTTGCGCAAAACCACGATTGCTTTGCTGAGTCTTCTCGGAGTCTTTGCTGTGGGTTGTCATATCAAACCTCCATTGGAGTCTGGTTATCAGCTTCAGGATGCTGAGTTGAAACTCTTCAATAGCCTGAAGATGCCTCTGTTGGTTAAGTGGACCAGCCACCCTCCCAACATATTGTTTGAAAGGGCTCCAAAGGATTGGTTCCAAGAAATTATCTCATCATCATCATCAAGAAAATCCTTTGATCAATAAAGATCAATCGGTAATATGGGAATCGCCCCGGGTTTCATGGAGCCCACTAGGTCTGGCGGCAGTTGCAACGCGAAGGTCTGGCAGTAGCCGGCAGCACCGCCGGACGACCGCTGCGCCAGCAAGGTCGCGCAGGTCATGCAAGGTCAGGTGATACGGACCATGATCTCCGATGCCAAGGCGGGTCAGCCCAGGGCCGGGAAACCGGCAATTCAAAAGGGAGTTCTCTCCCGATTTCACGGACAGCTTCTGAGAAGGATTCTTTCTCAATTTCTCAAGCCAAGGCGTATTCGACAGCGCAAGAAATACAGCCTCGAGTTCAAGCATGAGGCCGCCGAGTTGGTTCGCCCAATGACAGACCAGCTGTCGCCAGCGATTGCCATCGAAATCGGCATCAACCCCAACCTGTTCACCTGGCTGGATCCGCCAGGCCGATGGCCGGGCCGACAAAGGTTCACTGCGAGGCAGCACGCAGCCGATCGGCAAGAGCTCGTTGTTGCTTGACCAGTTCCCGCCTGATGTTCCAGATCTTTTGTTGCAGGCGCAGCGTGGAAGCCAGCATGCTCAGGACACCAAGCACCCAGCCGAGACCAAGGGCCGCGGCGATGAGTGCCGCAAGCGGCCATTGCGCTTGTCCAAAATAATAATTGAATGAAACTGTCTGGTTGTTCAGCAGAGGCAGTGCCAGACCCAGGGGAACCACCACCATGGCCAGCAGATAATAGAGAATGGCCCGTCCCGAGAGCATTGGTTTAGGTGGTTTGCTCGCAAGCGGCTGTGGTGCGCTTTGGAGTGATCATTTGCTCATGGCACAGCTCCCGGCTTGGCTTGAACAGGATCACAAACCGGTTTTCCAGATGAACCAGATGACCACTTCTGGGATTGCGCGCCTCCCGGGCATGGCGATGGCGCAGCTCAAAACTGCCAAACCCACGGATCTCAACGCGCTCACCTCGAGCGATGCGGGCAGCCAGGTTTTTTAACATATACTTGACACCCCTTTCCAGCTCATCAGCACCAAGCGACGTTTTTTTGGTGGCCAGACGCTGCACCAGTTGGGAGCGAGTCATGAAATCCCTTAACCGCCTCGCTCATGGACACTATCGGTATAGAGATCACCCAATGTGGGGCCGCTGCGACGCAGCGGCACATCCTCATCACCGGGGACAAGCAGCAGTGTCCTGGATTTGCGATCGATACCGTCCACCAAGGCACGGATGCGGTCACCGATGGCGGGTGTGAGTTGCGTCTTGTCCTGCCACTCGGCCCTGCCCAGGCGGGCCTTGATCCCATCATCCAATTCAATTTGCACGCGCTTGTCATCCAGCCCCACCACCAGTCCTTCTACCGTGGACCCCTTGGGATGCTCGGCGGTAAACCGGAGCAGCGGATCATCAAGTTGCTTGATGCCCAGTGCAATCCTTTCACGTTCCGGATCAACCGACAGCACCACCGCATCCACCTCATCACCTTTCTTGAATTGTGCCAAGGCTTTGGTGAGGTCTTCATCCCAGGTGAGATCAGAGGTATAGATCAACCCATCAATTCCATTGCCGAGCCCTATGAATACCCCAAAATCGGTAATGGACTTGATCGCTCCGGAAAGCTTGGATCCCACGGGATGCTCCTGGGCAAACTCCTGCCATGGTGAGGATCTGGTCTGTTTCATGCCCAGGGACATGCGTCGCCTGCTCAGATCGATGCCCAGCACCACCACCTCCACCTCATCGCCCACCTTGAGCAGCTTGTGTGGATTGGCAGACTTGCTGGTCCAATCCATCTCTGAGGCATGCACCAAACCCTCGATACCCTCCTCCACTTCCACAAAACAACCATAATCGGTCACATTGGTGACCTTGCCAAAGATCCGGGAACCCACCGGAAAACGGCGCTCCACATTGGACCATGGATCCTCGCTGAGCTGTTTTAAGCCCAGGGAAATCCGCTGCCGCTCCTTGTCGAACTTGAGGATCTTGACATCCAGTTCATCGCCAACCTTGACGATCTCGGAAGGACGGCGCACACGCTTCCAGTCCATGTCGGCCACATGCAGCAGACCATCAATGCCACCAATATCCACGAAGGCGCCATACTCGGTGAGATTCTTGACCACACCATGGACAACAGCGCCTTCTTCCAAGCCTTCCATGATGGCATGACGGCCCGACTCGCGCTCCTGTTCCAGGACGGCGCGACGCGAGACCACCACATTGTTGCGCTTGCGATCCAGCTTGATCAGCTTGAATTCCAGCGGCTTGCCTTCCAGGTAACTCACATCGCGTACCGGACGCAAGTCCACCAGGGAGCCGGGCAAAAAGGCCTGAATGTTGGCAATCTGTACCGTGAACCCACCCTTGACGCGCCCCACGATGACGCCTGTAATCAGCTCATCACGCTCCATGGCCTCGGCCAGCTCATCCCAAACCCTGGCCTTCTTGGCCTTTTCCCTGGACAACACCGTCTCACCGGTGCCATCCTCGAAGGAGTCGATATAGACATCGACCTCATCACCCACAGCCACCTCGAGCTGGCCTTCCTCATCGTAGAACTCGCTGGCTGGGATCACCCCTTCGCTTTTGAGTCCTGCGTGCACGACCACATGAGCATGCTCAATGGCAACAACCTTGCCTTTGACAATGGCGCCAGGGCGAACATCCCTGCCCATGACGCTTCCCTCGAACAATTCAACGAAACTTTCGCCCATTACCCACCATGATGCCTGTCTTTTTCAATACAGACAGTTGTTAAGCCGCGCTCCAAAACCATGTTTTTTAATCGCTCCACCACACCCTGTGCGCTCAGATGCGTTGAATCAACGACGCAGGCATCAGGCGCAGGTACCAGCGGTGCCACTTCCCGCGTCATATCGCGGGCATCCCTTTCCAAAACCCAAGTGTATACCGATTCTAATGTACCATGCCACCCCGCTTGCAGCAACTCTTCAAAGCGGCGCCGCGCCCTTTCCTCTGGGGTTGCGGTCAGAAAAAACTTGAGTACTGCGTCTGGAAAAACCACAGTCCCCATATCCCGCCCATCGGCCACGAGCCCTGGCGCTCTACGCCACTTGCGTTGTGCCGCTAGCAGGGCTTGGCGCAAGGCAGGCCGCTGTGCAATCCGGGAGGCCTGCTCGCTCACCTGTGGGGTGCGCAATGCCGCCGCAAGGCCGGGCGCGGACAGCAGATCATCCCCATCTTCGGCGCGCATGATCAGCATCGACAGCTCATCGGCCACATGGACCAGGTCCTGCTCATGTTCCGCCGCCCCGCTCAGCCCCTTTTTCAAGGACTCATAGGCCACCATGCGATACAGCATGCCGCTGTCCAGGATATGCCATCCCAGCAAGGCCGCCAGTTGGCGGCTTACGGTTCCCTTGCCCGAACTGACCGGACCATCGATGGTGATCACAGGCACATTGGCATCACCAGTCATGCCGTCTCTTCGTGCTCTTGCACGGTCAGATGGATCCCAACCCCACAGGCCAAGTCGGCAAAGCCTGGGCACGAGGTATCCACCAGGGCGCACTCGTTGATGGTAATGGGGCCCTGGCTCGCTATCCCAGCCATGGCAAAGGCCATGGCAATGCGATGATCCCCATGGCTGTGCACGACTCCTGAGCCCACCGTGCCACCTTGGATGGCCAGTCCATCGGGATACACCTCCACGGGCACCTGCAAGGCGCGCAGGCCTTCAGCCAGGGATTCGATGCGATCGCTTTCTTTGTGGCGCAGCTCCTCAGCGCCACGGAT
>WOZS01000053.1:0-53727 GCA_011620135.1 Gammaproteobacteria bacterium | reverse complement strand
GCGAGAAAAAAGGCAGCAGTGGACAAATCCCCAGGCACCGCCATGGCCGTCGCCCGGGGCACAGCCGGGCCACATACACCCACCCAAGAACCCCCTTGCCGCTGCACCTGCACGCCGAAACGAGGCAGCAGCCGCTCGGTATGGTCCCGTGTGGGGGCCGGCTCCCCAACCCAGGTCTGGCCTTCGGCAGCCAGGGCCGCCAAAAGGACGCAGCTCTTCACCTGAGCGCTGGCCACGGGCATGGTATAACGGATACGGTGCAGCGGCTTTGTGCCTTGAATCGTTATGGGAGCCACCTCACCATCCTGCAGGGTGACCTCGGCACCCATCTGCCGCAAGGGCTCGGCAATACGCCTCATGGGGCGACGCCGCAAGGAGTCGTCACCTGTCAGTGTAGTGGTGCCCGGCATGCCCGCAGCCAGCCCAGACAGCAGCCGCAGGGCTGTTCCTGAATTACCCAGGTCCAGAGGCTCTGCGGGGGGACACAGGCCGCGGCTGCCCGCGCCGACGATGTGCAGCTTTTCGGCTTCCCAGCGGGTTTGAGCCCCCATGGCCTCGAGCGCCCGCAATGTGGCCTCGCAATCAGAGCCCCGCAGAAAGCCCTTGATCTGGGTTTCCCCTTCGGCAAGGGAGGCGAGGATGGCGGCGCGGTGCGAGATGGATTTGTCGCCGGGCACCACGAGCTCTCCTTGCACCTCGTTGGATGGTTCCACCACAAAGGTGCGCCTGGGCAAGGCCGGGCCTGTCATCGGACTGCCATCTGTACCGCCACTACCCAACATGCATCGATGAATCTGTTAACCATCGGCTTATTGTAGTCAATTTTTCTTTCTGCAACGCAGTTCGCAGCCCCTCCAAGGTCTCGATGTACGCATCGAGATGCGCCAGCAGTGCCTGGTGATTGAGAAAAAAGATCTCCCCCCACAGCTCGGGATCACTCCTGGCGACACGAAGCATATCCTGCAGGCTCCGGGGCAGCGGCCCGATGGTCCTATGCCATCTCTGGGCATTGCTGGTGGTTGCCCTGGCAAGGGCAAAGGCCAGCGCATGGGGCAGATGGCTCAGCCCAGCCAGCAGTTGATCGTGTTCACGACAGTCCATGAGGGTGGGGCGAGCGTCGAGTTCTGTCCAAAAAGTGCAAATGTACTCCACAGCCTGGGGACTGGTCATCTCATGAGGGGTGATCACAATGGGGCGCTTGCAGAAGAGATCGGGGTGTGCTGCCCCATACCCCTTGCCCTCATTGCCGGCAATGGGATGGGCCGGCACGAAGCCGGGCAATCCTTGCTCACCCAGGGAAGCCCAGGCCCAGCGGCAGACCGGTTCCTTGATACTGGCCACATCGCTGATCACAGCAGGCCGCCTCGGCCAGGAAGCGATGCGCTCAAAGCAGGAGGCAAGCGCCATGGGCGGCACCGCCAGGATCAGCAGGTCGGCTTGTTGCAGGGCATCTGGACTGAAGACAGGTTCGAGATACGCGGCCATGGCTGCTATGGCCTCATGGTCGAGGTCATAGCCCAGGATGGTCTGGGCCACGGCACGCTGTCTTGCGGCCATCACCACAGAGGCCCCGATATGACCCACTCCCCAGACCGCCAGCGTCTCAATCAAAGGTGGGCTCCTCGGGCGAGGAGCTGGCGCAGAGCCGCCACGAAACGCTGGTTTTCGCGAGGCAGACCAATGGTAATGCGCAGATAATCTGGCAGGCCATAGCTCTTGAGTGGCCGCACGATGATGCCCTGGGCCAGCAAAGCCTCATAGATGGCCTGGGCGTTGTGGAGCGCCACCGTGACGAAATTGGCGGCAGCCGGCAGCACGGCAAGCCCCATCTCCTGCAGCGACGCCACCAGATAGCGACGGCCCTCCTCGTTGATGGCAAAGGCCTGTTCCAGGTGAGCTGTATCCTGCAGGCTGGCTGCGGCTGCCGCAAGGCTGGGCCGCCCCACATTGAAAGGCAGGCGCACCCTGTTCAACAGGTCGGCCACCGCAGCACTCGACATGGCATACCCCACCCGCAAACCGGCCAGGCCATGGATCTTGGAGAAGGTTCTGGTGAGCACCACATTGGGGAAGTGTTGCAACAGTTGGAGATTGGCCTGGGCATATGGATCACCCAGGTATTCCACATAGGCCTCATCCAACACCACCATCACATGCTGGGGCATGCGCTCCAGAAAGCCGGCCAGCTCGTCATACTCCAGATGGGTGCCGGTGGGATTGTTGGGATTGGCCACGAAAACAATGGCTGTATCCCGATCCACCGCCTCCAGCATGGCTGCAAGATCATGGCCAAACGGCATCGCGGCATGCGGCCCCATGGCAGGCACCTCGCGACCAAGGGCACCTGCCGCCTTCACCACGATGGGATAGATCTCGAAGGCGTATTGCGAATAGACAGCGTTGCGCTGCGGGCCCAGCAGCAATGTGGCCAGGTGAACGAACAGTTCACTGGACCCATGACCCAGGGTGATCTGCTGCGGATCGATGCCGTGGAACTCGGCCAGGGCCGCCTTGAGATCGTATTCCTCTGGATAGCGGACTACCTGCAACAAGGCTTCCTGGGCGGCCGCCATGGCTCTTGGGGAAGGGCCCAGGGCGCTTTCATTGGAAGCCAGTTTGATGATGTCGGCCAAACCCGTCTCGCGCGCCAGGGCCTCGATGGGTTTGCCGGGCTTATACGGCGTGATCTGCAGGATCGATGGGCGAACATGGGTCAGGTGGGGGTTCGTCATGGGAGTATGCTCCAGATCATCATGCCAGCGCACTTGGGTACGCGCCCAATAGCTTGAAGAAAATGGCTCTTGTCTTGATCTCATCAAGAGCGGCACGCAAGCGTTCCTCGGCGGCATGGCCCTCGATGTCCAGAAAGAAATGGTAATCCCATGGATCGCGGCGGGAGGGGCGCGATTCGATGCGCATCATGCTCAGGCCATACCGGGCCAAGGGCTCGAGAAGACCATACAACGCACCCGGTTCATTCCTGGCGGCCAGCAGCAAAGATGTCTTATCGTGACCGGTGGGCTCGGGATCGTTGTGGCCAATGACCAGAAAACGAGTCGTGTTGTTGGGGTCATCCTCCACATTGGCGGCAAGCACTGCCAGGCCATAGACATCGGCGGCACTGCGCGAACCAAGTGCCGCCCATGAGGGATGCCCGGAGACCAACCGGGCCGCCTCGGCGTTGCTGCTGGCCGCCACCCGTTCGGCTTCGGGAAGATGGTGCTCCAGAAACTGCCGGCATTGCGCCAGGCTTTGTTCATGGGCAATCACACGCAGGATCCGCCCCAGGGCTGGGTTGTCAGCGCCGGGTTCCTGATCTGGATGCCCCAGCAGACACTGATGGACCACCACCGCCACTTCGCCACAGATACGCAATGGTGAGCGCACCAGCAGGTCCAGCGTATGGGTCACCACCCCTTCTGTGGAGTTTTCGATGGGCACCACGCCGAAATGGGCCTGGCCGCCCTCCACACTGCGAAACACCTCGGCGATGGTCCGCATGGGCAATTGCTCGGCAAAGCTTCCGAAATGCTTCGCGGCGGCGGCTTGGGTGAAGGTACCCGCCGGACCGAGATAGGCCACTTGCAGGGGGGATTCAAGATGCAGGCAGGCGGAGAGAATCTCGCGCATCAGCCGCATGATGACCTCATCCGTGAAAGGCCCTTTGTTGCGTGACTTGATGGCCCGCAATACCTGAGCCTCCCTGGCAGGGCGGTATTGGCAGGAAGGTTGATCCTCCATACCAGCCTTGATGCGCCCTGCCTCCTGGGCCAACCGCCCCCGCTCGCAGAGCAGCTCCTGCAACTGGCTGTCCAGGGTATCGATGCGGGCCCTCAGCTCGGCAAGCCTATTATGTGAATCTTCTTGGACCATGTCATACCTGGACCATGCAATCAGTCACCATGCACCGCTCGGCCAGGTAGCCGCACCATGCGCACACCGTCGATGTGAATCAAGGTCTGCACCAGGACATCATCCGGCTGCTGATCGACATCAAGCAAGGTATAGGCCAGCTGCTCTTTGGAGCGGTTGATCATATCGACGATGTTACCGCCCCACTGCGCCACGTGGGTGGAAATCTGCCCCAGCATATTGGGCACATTGCCATGCACAATGGCAATCCGATGTCCTGTGGAGCATTCCATGGCGCAATCGGGCAGATTGACCGAATGGCGGATCGTGCCCTGTTCCAGGTAGTCCCGCAGCTGGGAGGCCGCCATCACCGCACAGTTTTCTTCTGCCTCGACAGTGGAAGCGCCCAGATGAGGCAAGGCGATGACCCTGGGTTGGCCATGCAACACAGCCGCGGGAAAGTCGGTGACATAGGTGTCGAGCTGGTGTTTGTGCAGCGCTTCGAGCACCACCTCGGGGGAAACAATACCCTCCCTGGAGAAATTGAGCAAAATCAAACCTTGCCTGGCCTCTGCCAGCAGGGCTGGGGTGATCATGTTCTTTGTCTCGGGAAGCAGCGGCACGTGGATACTCACCACATCGCTGTTGCCGAGCACCGCCTGCAGGCTCGAGGCCTTGCTGACCTCCGAGGACAGCATCCAGGCCCGCTCCACGGTGATGGCACTGTCATAGCCGATCACCCGCATGCCCAGGGCAATCCCCGCGTTGGCCACCTGGATACCAATGGCGCCCAGACCGATGACGCCCAGCACCTTGCCGGCCAGCTCTCTGCCCACGAAATGCTTCTTCTGGGCTTCCACCTGCTCATGGAGGGCATGGTCATCCCCCTTCAGTCCAGCGACGAACTCCAGAGCCTGGGGAAGACGACGAATGGCCAGCAACATGCCGGCCAGGACCAATTCCTTGACGGCGTTGGCATTGGCCCCTGGCGTATTGAATATGGCAATGCCATGGCCTGACATGATATCCAGGGGGATATTGTTGACGCCGGCACCGGCCCGGGCGATGGCCTGCAGCGAGGGGGGTATCCGCCAATGGTGCAGATTGGCGGAACGGAGCAACAGGCCATCGGGGCGTTCCATATGCTCATCCACCGTATAGCCGGCCTCAACCAGGATATCCAGCCCCGATCTGGCAATCTTGTTCATGGTCAGAATGCGAAACATTGACATGCCTCCCGACAGGTTCAGCCGTACCGAGCCCTGAAATCCTTCAAGAACCCCACCAACACTTCCACCGACTCAAGCGATACGGCATTGTACAGGCTGGCGCGCATGCCACCCACGGCACGATGCCCCTTGAGCCCCATGAGGCCCGCTGCCTCGGCCTGTTGCAGGAAGGGTTTTTCCAGTGCGCTGTCAGCCAGCAGGAAAGGGATGTTCATCCAGGAGCGGCAGGTGGGGTGGACCGGGTTGCGGTAGAAATCCGCTTCGTCCAGCACGGCATAGAGCAGGTCCTTTTTCTGCTCATTGCGCCTGGCCATCGCCTCGAGGCCGCCTTGTTCCTCCAGCCACTGGAAGACCAGACCGGCAATGTACCAAGCAAACACCGGTGGTGTATTGAGCATGGAACCATCGGCAGCCTGCAGGGCATAATTCCAGATGCCCGGTGTGGTGGCCGCGGCACGCCCCAGCAGCTCCTCATGCACGATGACGATCGCAAGCCCTGCAGGACCCATGTTCTTCTGGGCTCCGGCATACAACAGACCAAAGCGGTCCACCGCCAAGGGACGGGACAGAATGGTGGACGAGACATCGGCCACCAGGGGCACCTGGCCCGTCTCGGGAATGGTCAGGAACTCCACCCCCTCGATGGTCTCATTGAGCGTGAGATGGACATAGGCGGCGTCTTCATGCAGCGACCAGTGTTCACGTGGCGGCAAGGAGCAGAACCGTTCGGCGCGCGAGCTCGCCGCCACATGGACGTGGCCATAGCGCCCAGCCTCGGCGATGGCCTTGGCCGACCAGCTGCCGGTCTCGATGTAATCGGCTCTGCCATGAGGCCCCATGAGATTCATGGGAATGGCGGCAAACTGACCCTGGGCGCCTCCCGCCAGAAAAAGCACCTTGTATTCCGGACCGATGGCCAGCAGGCGGCGCAAGGCCTGTTCAGCGGCCTGTGCCATGGCCCCCACCTCCTTGCCGCGGTGGCTCATCTCCAGGATGGACATGCCGGTGCTCCGGTAATCCAGCAACTCCTCCTTGACCCGCTCCAAGACGGGCAGCGGCAAGGCGGCAGGCCCGGCATTGAAATTATGGACACGGTGCTGTGTGCTGTGTTCAGTCATCTTCATGATGTTCTGCTCCCAAATCCTCATTTCTCCCAGGGAGATCCTCCTCAGACCCCTCATCATCCTCATCGAGGGTCATGCCGCCCAAACCAGCTACCCGGGCAACGGCGGTCACCTGTTCTCCATCATCAAGCCTGATCAGCCGCACACCTTGCGTGTTGCGACCCAGCAGGGGAATACCAGAGACCTCCAGGCGCACCAGCGAACCCGTTGAGCTGATCAGCATGACCTGGTCTGTGGCTTCCACCAGCAGGGCCCCCACCACCGCCCCGTTGCGCTTGGAACGCTGACAGGTCATGATGCCTTGCCCCCCGCGGCCCTGGGGGTGGTATTCGCCAAGCGCCGTGCGCTTGCCGTAGCCATGCTGCGTAACCACCAGCAGGGCACGCTGGTCCGGATGCAGTTGCTCCACTTCCTGGGCACTGTAGACGCAAACCCCCACCACCTTGTCAGCGCTGCCCAGACGCATACCGCGCACGCCTGCAGCCGAGCGACCGGTGGCGCGGATGTCTGCTGCGGCAAAGCAGATGGACTTCCCGGCATCCGAGGTGAGGATCACATAGGAGGAGTTCCTGATCAGCGTGGCGTCCACCAGGCGATCGCCCGCCTCCAGGGCGATGGCCATGATGCCATTGGCGCGCGGCCTGGAAAAGGACTGCAATGCAGTCTTTTTGATCGTTCCGAGCCGGGTGGTCAACAGGACATAGGTATCTGGGTCCTCGAAGGAATGAACGGGCAGGACCGCGTGGATATGCTCACCGGAAACCAGGGACAGCAGGTTCACGATGGGGCGACCCCGAGACTGGGGCTTGCCCTGGGGCAGCTGGTGCACCTTGAGCCAGTACACCTTGCCGAGGCTCGAGAAGCTGAGCAGCACATCGTGGGTCTGCGCCAGAAAGAGGCGCTCCAGGAAATCCTCTTCCTTGTGGGTGAAGGCAATGCGGCCGCGGCCACCGCGGCGCTGGGGCTGATAGAAGGACGCCTTTTGGGTCTTGACATAACCCTGGTGGGACAGGGTGACAACCATCTCCTCGTTGGCCAGCAGATCCTCGATGGCGAGCTCGCGATGCTGGGCGATGATCCTGGTGCGCCTGGCGTCTCCATGGCGCTTGCGCAATTCCTGGAACTCGCCAGCCACCTCGGAGCGCAGGCGCTCTGGCGTAGCCAGGATATCCTGCAGATCGGTGATGCGTTTGAGGACAGCCTCATAATCCGCGACGATCTTGTCGCGCTCCAGTGCTGTCAGGCGATGGAGCTGCAGCTCCACAATGGCCTTGGCCTGGACAGGCGAGAGACGATAGCCCTCGGCCGAGAGACCGCAGTCCGGGGGCAAACCCACAGGACGCGTATCGGCGCCATGGGCACGAGCCAGCAGGGTCGCCACCAGTTCGGCATCCCAGGTGCGGGCCACCAAGGCTTCCTCTGCATCCTGGCGACCCTTGGCGTTGCGGATCAGTTGCAGCAAGGGGTCCAGATTGGCGATCACCACAGCATAGCCTTCCAGGCGGTGGGCTTCCTCCCGTGCCTTGCGCAGGTCGAAGATGGTGCGCCGCACCACCACCTCCCGCCTGTGGTTGATGAAGGCCTGCAGCATGGCCTTGAGGTCGAACAGCCGTGGCTGGCCATGGTCCAGCGCCACCATGTTGATGGCAAACACCGCTTCTAAGGCGGTGTGCTCATAGAGATTGTTGAGAATGACCTCGGGCACCTCGCCGCGGCGCAGCTCCAGCACCACGCGCATGCCATCCTTGTTTGACTCGTCACGCAGATCGGTAATGCCTTCGATCTTGCGCTCCTTGACCAGCTCGGCGATGTGGGTCAGCAGGCGGGCCTTGTTGACCTGGTAGGGCAGCTCGGTGATGACGATGGCCTGCTTGTGGTCCGCCTCGCCCTCCACCGTGGTACAGCCGCGCATGCGCACCCGGCCACGTCCTGTACGGTAGGCCTCGTGGATGCCCTGCAGGCCATGAATCTCCCCTGCCGTGGGAAAGTCGGGCCCCTTGATGATCTGACACAACGCCTCGATGGGCAGCTCGGGATCATCCAACAGGGCCTTTAGGGCATTGAGCACCTCGCCGAGATTGTGTGGCGGGATGTTGGTGGCCATGCCCACCGCGATACCCGAGGAGCCGTTGATCAACAGATTGGGCACCCGGCTCGGCAGCACCACAGGCTCGCGCTCGGACTCATCATAGTTGGGTACGAAGTCGACGGTTTCCTTGTCGATGTCGGCCAGCAGTTCATGGGCGATGCGACTCATGCGCACCTCGGTATAGCGCATGGCCGCCGGCGCATCGCCATCGATGGAGCCGAAGTTGCCCTGGCCATCCACCAGGGGGTAACGCATGGAAAACGGCTGGGCCAGGCGGACGATGGCATCATAGATGGCCGAGTCGCCATGGGGGTGATACTTACCCATGACATCACCGACGATGCGTGCCGACTTTTTATAGGCCTTGTTGTAGTCGTAACCGCCTTCATGCATGCCGTAGAGCACCCGGCGATGCACGGGCTTCAGACCATCGCGCACATCGGGCAGGGCTCGGCCCACGATGACGCTCATGGCATAATCGAGATACGACTGACGCATCTCATCCTGGACGTTGACGGTCAGCACTTCCCGGGCAAAATCGCTCACAGGGAAAACCTGGTACAGCTGGACATGTGCTTAGCCATAATGAGCTTGAATGGTTGAATGAATTGCTGTTGACGCGGCGCTGTGCATGAAATGGTCATGATACAACAGATTCACCGCATAAAACGAGGTTATGATGCCTATGGGCCATACGATCAATGAAAACCCAGCAGAGCTGGCCAAGTTCAACCAGGGTGAGGCCGCCTGGTGGGATGAACAGGGGCCGTTCTGGACACTGCATGCCATCAATCCCCTGCGTCTTGCCTTCCTGCAACGCCATGTGCACCTGGAGGGGCAGCGCATCGTGGATGTGGGTGCCGGCGGAGGGATTTTTGCCGAAGCCATGGCGCGTTGCGCTGCCTCGGTCACGGGCCTGGAGCGCAGCCCCGCTGCCCTGGAGGCCGCGCGGCAGCATGCCGAGGACCACAACCTGACCATCAGCTATCTGGATCAAACCATCGAAGAGTTGGCCCAGCAGGAACCCGCCTCCTGCGATGGCATCACCTGCATGGAGCTTCTGGAGCACGTGCCCGATCCGGTATCCGTCGTCAAGGCCTGTGGGGCACTGCTCAAGCCCGGTGGCTGGGCCTGCTTTGCCACCATCAACCGCACGCCAGCCTCCTTTGCGCTTGCCATTGCTGCTGCCGAATACATCCTGGGCTGGGTGCCCAGGGGCACCCATCGTTATGCCCAGCTGATCCGCCCCGCGGAACTGGCGGGCTGGGCACGCCAAGCGGGCCTGCAGGTGTGCGACATCTCCGGGCTGGGCTATGTGCCTGGTTTTGGGTTTTTTCTTGGCGGTAGCGTGGCGGTCAACTACCTCATGATGACCACCAAAGAAACATGAATCTTTCAGATGTATGGAATCGGCCATACAGCGCCTCACCTCGACTGGGTGCTGTGCTTTTCGACCTCGATGGCACACTGGTGGACACGGCCCCGGGCATGTCCCAGGCCCTGAACCGGCTGCTCACCAGCCAGGGACTGGAGCCGCTGACCCATGAAATAATCCGCCCCCATGTCTCCGGCGGCACCCGCGCGCTGCTCCAATTGGCACGCACCTTGACCGCCATGCCCTGCGACGAGGATCCGCGCTGGCGCGAAGCCTTCCTGGAGCACTACGCCATGACCGCGACCCATGACGTGGCGTTCTTCCCGGGCATCGTCGAGCTCCTGGCCACCTTGGGGGACTGGCATGTTCCCTGGGCAATCGTCACCAACAAGCCCCAGGACCTGGCCGAAAGCATCATGGATTTCCTGCGCCCCCAGCTGGACGGACGGGCCGCAGCGCCCCGCTGCCTGGTGGGCGGGGGCAGCGCCTTCAGACCCAAGCCGGATCCTGCCGGCATCCTGCATGCCCTTGCCTGTTGTCATACCTTGCCACAGCACGCGGTCATGGTTGGCGACGACCAACGGGATATCGCCGCAGGTCATGCAGCAGGTGTGCATACCGTGGCGGCCACCTATGGCTATATCCCGCACCATGAACAGCCGGCAAGCTGGCAAGCCCATGCCCTGTGCGCCTCGCCGCGGGCCATTCTGGATCATCTTGCCATCCTGCGGACCCCACTGCCAACATGGCAGGCAGCCAAGGGTTGAAGGACCAGCCTGCCTGGCTTGCCGACTTCCTGCGGGACAACTGGACTGTGGGATTGAGTATCCTCTTTTGCCCGGCGACACTGCGCCAGGCCTTTGGCGCCCTCTTCATGATCCGCGAGGCCATGTTGCGCTTCTGGGATGAGCCGCAAACGCCCGCGGTTGCCCAGGTCAAACTGGGCTATTGGCTGGAAGAGCTCCAGAAGATGAGCACAGGCACGGGCAGTCATCCTGCCATCATGGCCTTGCAGCCCCACCTGAAAAACCACCCCAGCATTGCCGGCCAGCTTTTCCAGCTGGCCGAGGCCACGCTGCATGGATTACAGGGCAATGCGGCTGCCCCCCAACTGGCCGGGGCAGCTGCCCCGGTGGTTGCCGCCAGTATGCTGCTGGGTGCCCTGAGTCCAGAGGCTCTGGCCGCCGCAGAGCAGCTCGGCGTCACACTGACTGCCGTGGAACAGGCCGAACGTGCCTCGGCTGGAGCATCCCCCCATCCCCATTCCGGTCCACAACACACCCCATGGCTCGCCATGGTGCAAGACAGCACTGAGCGGTCATCTTTTGGCGTACATGGCGGCGCATTGGGCGCGCTGGGCAGCATCGTGCTGCAGCGCAGCCAGGCTGTGCTGTCGGGCCAGCCTGTGCTGCGGCCCAACGCCAGGCCATGGCTCCTGACCATCAGGGCATGGCGCGAGGCAGGCAAGGCCGAGCGTCGCCTGCGGCGTTGTGCACAGGGATGATTTATCCCTAGAACCGATGGCAGCAAAGAGTCATGCGAGCAGGCGTCAGGTCTTCTTCAAGACCTGAACCTGCTGGGTCTGGGCATGCAGCAGCAACCAGAGGCCAAAGACGATCATGGGCAGACTCAGCAGTTGACCCATGGTCAACCAATGCCCCAGTATGAAGCCCAGATGCCGATCCGGTTCCCGGAAACACTCCAGGAAGGAGCGGAACAGGCCATAGAGCACCAGGAAAAGCCCGGACACCTGCCCTTTTACCCTTGGGCGGGCACTGAACCACCACAGCACCGCAAACAGCACCACTCCCTCCAACAGCGCTTCATAAAGCTGGGATGGATGGCGGGGATCGGGACCGGCCTGGGGAAACACCATGCCCCAGGGCACAGCGGTGGGCCTGCCCCACAGTTCACCGTTGATGAAGTTGCCGAGGCGCCCGAAAAAAAGCCCCACCGGCACCAGGGGTGCCACAAAGTCGCTGACCTGGAAGAAGGCCTTGTGCTTGCGAGAGGCAAACAGGGCCAGCGCAGCACAAACACCCAGCAAGCCGCCATGGAAGGACATGCCGCCCTCCCAGATGCGCAGGGGCAGCAAGGGATCGGACAGCCAGGCCGCGGGCTGGTAAAAGAGCACATAGCCCAGGCGGCCACCCAGCAACACACCCATGGCCCCATAGAACATGAGGTCACCCACTTCTTGGGGCGACAGCAGCGCCGCGCCGCCCTCGCCACTGCGTCGCAAGCCCAGCAGCCAGCCACCGCAAAACCCCATCACATACATCAATCCATACCAGCGGATGGCCACAGGGCCAAGCTGAATCAGTACGGGGTCGATGGCAGGATAGGTCAGCATGTCGTCATTCAATGCCCAATTTCTTGATGCGATACCGCAGCGATCGGAAACTGATGCCCAGCACCTGGGCAGCCTTGGTCTTATTATAGCGCGTCGCCTGCAGCGCCTGACGGATCAAGGCGGCCTCATGATCCTCGATCTGGTCTGCAAGCAGGGGACCAGGGTTGGGCCCGGCAACAGGCAATCCCTGGACACCTTCTTCTTCTGGCAGCAGCAGGTCCTCTACATTGATCATGTCACCACTGCTCAGGACCACGGCCCGCTCCAGGATGTTTTCCAGCTCCCGGACGTTGCCCGGAAACGAAAACCTGCACAAGGCATCCAGGGCCTCCAACGACAAGGATTTTCCAGGGCAACCCTCGCGCTGACAGATGCGTTTGAGGAGAAAGCCCGCAAGTTCCGGTATATCCTCCCTGCGGTCGCGAAGCGGTGGCACGGTCAGTCCCAGCACCATCAGACGATAATACAGATCGGCGCGAAACAGCCCCTTTTTGACCAGCAGATCCAGGTCCTGGTGTGTGGCACTGATCAGGCGGACATCGATCGATACCTCATGATCGGCACCCACGGGGCGGATGCGGCGCTCCTGGACGGCACGCAACAGCTTCGCTTGCATGCCCAGGGGCAGATCCCCCACCTCGTCCAGAAACAACGTCCCACCGCAAGCCGCCTGGAATAGGCCTTGACGGTCCTGGGCAGCGCCGGTGAAAGCCCCCTTGCGGTAGCCGAAGAATTCACTTTCCATGAGTTCGTTGGGCAAGGCGGCGCAATTCACCGCCACAAAGGGATGGCGCCCACTGTGCTCATGGATGAGCCGCGCCACCAGTTCCTTGCCAGTGCCCGACTCACCATACACATGGACCGGGGCCTGGCTGCGGCTGAAACGGAAGAGCAGATGGCGCAGCTGGTGCATGGCGGTGGACTGGCCGATGAGCTGGGTGCTGGCAAGGCTTGCATCCCTCCCTGGCGGCCCCTGCAATATGACATGCACCACCTGCCGCAAGGCCTTGAGATCAATGGGCTTTTCAATGAAGTCCCGCGCGCCGGCCTTGAGGCATTCCACGGCAGCGCGGGCATTGCCATAGGCTGTCATCACCACCGCTGGCAATTGCGGTTGACAAGAAGCAATGTGTTGCAGCAACTCGAGGCCATTGCCATCGGGCAACCGCAGATCCAGGAGGCACAGATCGAATCGCCTGCTTTGCAGCATGGCTTCTGCCTGTCGCAGGGAAAGGGCGAGACTCACAGCCCCCCCCATGCGGGTCAACCCCATGCGAATCACCTCGCAGAGGTCCGCCTCATCGTCCACCACCAGCACATGCCATGCCACGGGTCATTCCCTGGGTCAGGCCCAGCGCAGACGTATGCGAAACCATCCTCCGGGACCCTCGCACACGCGCAACTCGGCTCCATGATACACGCACAACTCTCGAGCCAGATAGAGCCCCAATCCCGCACCACCTCCTGTGGAATAAAATGGCTCGAAAACCTCTGTGAGAGATTGTCCCCGAAGACCAGGGCCATTGTCCAGTACATCAATGATACATGAATCCTGCTCCCTGGTCACCGTGATGCTGATCTGCAAGGGATCCTCACCACCCCCGGCATGCTGATAGGCATTGCGCACCAGATTGCCCAGCACCTGTTCCAGATGATTGGGATCGAACAGCACCGGCGGCCATTGAGGGTTGTAGTCCAGCCGAATCGGCGCACCCTGCTGCCCGTGGCGCTGGATGAAATCGGGTAGAAAATCCTGCAACAACATCACCTCGGTCATGCCGGGCTGCATGCGCGACAACCCCAGGATCGCCTCGATGATGGCGTTGATGCGCTCGGCATGCCGATCGATCATGTCCGCAAGCCGGATATGGTGTGCCTGTTCATCCGACATATCCTCGACCAGCAGGGCCGCAGCCTGACGAAGCGTCATCAGTGGATTGCGAATCTCATGGGCGATGCCGCCTGCAAGTCTTGCCAAGGCCTTGAGCTTGATGGCCTCGAGCCTGGGACCCAAACGGTGGATATCCTCGAGGACGATCAATCGCAAGGTTTCCAGCTCGCCCACATGTCCGATGCTCTGGGCCACAACCTCACAACCGCTGGGCATTGACACAGCCTGGTCATGCAAGGGGCGATCGAAGAGTGCCGGCGCCAACGCCTTCAGGGCCATGCCTTCACCGCCGCCACCAATCAAGCGTTTGGCTTCCGGGTTGATGAAGCGGATCACCCCTTTGCCATCCAGAACGATCAACCCCTCCTGGATGATCTGCACCACTGTATGGATGATGTGGTGCAACTGGGACAGGTCTTGTTCCCTGCCGATGGCCTGGGCCGTGATCCGATCCAGGCGCTCTTTCAGCACAGAGCCGCCCAGGGCACCGGCAAAGGTGACCAAACCAAAGATGCCTGTCGCCGTGGTGTTGGGCCTGACGGCACAGCACCAGTCATGAAAGCCCTGGGCAAAGAGGGTCGCCAATGTGGCCAGGGCCGCCATGAGCAGGGCACCGCGGCGCTGCAGCAACAATGCGGCCACAAAGACAGGGGCCATGAACAGGATGTGCACGTCATGCCCCAGGCCATGACACACAATGGCGGTGGTGATCAACAGCCAGTCCAGAAGCAGCAAGGCATAGGCCTGCGCGGCAAAGCTGATCAGCCGCCGGTGAATGGTCAGTATGGCGAGGCAGCCACTGCCAAAAGCCACGCTGCCCAGCCAGGGAAAACCAAAATCGGGTGCCTGGGTGCTGCTGCCCATCGCCATGGAGAGCCACAGCCCCACCGTGAATCCGCCAAGCCCCATGCGAAACAGATTATAAATGGCCAGAGCACCCCAGGGCGGACCCGCAGCAGGGGGCCGCTCGGCATATCCCTGAACATGACGACTACTTGAGCGTCTCATCTCATGCATGCTACGCTATGAAACCATGATACAGCGTATGGTTGGTATGGCCGGTGACCAGGAAGTCGGTAACCCATCTATCCATAAATCCCCGATATCCCCTCCCTCTCCAAATCCTTATCTGTCCCGATCCCGTCATCCCATATCCCCTATCCCGTCGGCGGCCCTCTCTTTGAGCTTGCCAGAGACGCCGCGGCCCATCCTTGTTCAATCTCAATCTCAATCAGATTCCAGCGCCTTGTGCTGCCATGCAGCCTGCGTTGGTCCTCTGCCATCTGCCGGGAGTGCGCCATGAATCTCCATGAATATCAAGCCAAACAGCTACTGAGCCAATATGGCGTCATGGTGCCCGATGGCCTGCTGGCCACCACGGCCCACGAGGCGGAAAGCGCTGCCCGGCAATTGGGTGGCCGGGTGGTGGTCAAGGCACAGATCCACAGCGGTGGTCGGGGCAAGGCAGGTGGCGCCAAGCTGGCCGATCACCCCCAATTCGCCGCTGAGGCGGCCACCGCCATGCTGGGAACCCGGCTTGCGACCAAGCAGACAGGCCCCAAGGGGCTGCCGGTGAGCATGGTCCTGGTGGAACGGGCCGAGCCCATCGCCCAGGAACTCTATCTGAGCCTGCTGCTGGATCGCCAGAGCGGCCGGTTGTGTTTCGTGGGCTCAGCAGCAGGTGGCATGGATATCGAAGAGGTGGCCGCCTCCACACCGGAGCGCATCACCACGGTGATGGTCCATCCAGCCGCAGGCTTTCAACCCTACCAAGGGCGGCGTCTGGCCCAAGCCATGGGGCTGCCCGGGGCGGAAATGGGGCATTTCGTGAGCCTGGCCAAGGCGTTGTATGCCTGCTTCGTGGCCAGTGATGCCAGCCTCATCGAGATCAATCCCCTGGCCCTGATGCATGGTGGTGGCCTCAAGGCCCTGGACGCCAAGATCGCCATCGACGACAATGCCCTGCCAAGGCAAAAAAAGCTGGAGGCCTATCGCGATCCCAGCCAGGAAGACCCAAGGGAACACGAGGCGGCCGAGCACGGCATCAGCTATGTGGCCCTGGATGGTGACATCGGTTGCATGGTCAATGGCGCAGGGCTGGCCATGGCCACCATGGATGTAATTCAGCTCAGTGGCGGCAAGCCGGCCAATTTCCTGGATGTGGGCGGCGGCGCCACCGCAGAGCGGGTCAGTCAAGCCTTCAGGCTCATCTGCAGCGATCCCGGGGTCAAGGCCATCCTGATCAACATCTTTGGGGGGATCGTGCGCTGTGATCTCATTGCCGAGGGCATCATCAAGGCCGCCGCCGAGATAGGCCTCACGGTGCCCTTGGTGGTTCGTCTGCAGGGTACCAACATGGACCAGGGGCGACGCAAGCTGGATGACAGTGGTCTTGCCATCATCAGCGCCACCACCCTGCCCGAGGCGGCCGAGAAGGTGGTGTCAGCGGCCCGGGGAGCGGCCTGACCCATGGCGATACAGCAAGTCGTCCATCGGTAATCGGCAAAAAAAAGGGGGGGAACCGTGCCTCTGTTCCCAGGAAACAAGCGGTCTTTTTAAAATTTTAAAAAGGTTATTGCTATGGCAGTTTTGGTCGATGAACATACCAGAGTGGTGGTCCAGGGCATTACGGGCTCGCAAGGCACCTTCCACACACAGCAGGCCCTGGCCTATGGCACCAAGGTGGTTGCGGGGGTCACCCCGGGGCGCGGCGGTGAGCACCACCTGGGACTACCGGTTTTCGATACCGTGGCTGAAGCCGTTGTGCACACCCAGGCCAATGCCAGCGTCATCTTCGTACCAGCCGCCTTTGCCGCCGATGCCATCCTGGAGGCTGCCGATGCCGGTGTGCCACTGGTGGTCTGCATCACCGAGCTCATCCCCATCCTGGACATGCTCAAGGTCAAAGCGGCCCTGCAAGGCACCAAGACCACGCTCATCGGACCCAATTGCCCGGGCATCATCACCCCTGATGCCTGCAAGATCGGCATCATGCCCGGATCCATCCACAAAAGCGGCGTGGTGGGCATCGTGTCCCGCTCGGGTACCTTGACCTATGAAACCGTGCAGCAAACCACGGAGGCTGGCCTCGGGCAATCCACATGCATCGGCATCGGTGGTGATCCCATTCATGGCATGGACTTCATCGACTGCCTGAGGCTGTTCGAAAAGGACCCCAAGACCAAGGCCATGGTGATGGTGGGCGAGATCGGCGGTACCGATGAGGAGGCCGCTGCAACCTTCATCAAGGATAATGTCAAAAAGCCCGTGGTTGCCTATATCGCCGGGGTAACCGCCCCGCCCGGCAAACGCATGGGCCATGCCGGGGCCATCGTGCAAGGGGGAGCGGGCACCGCCGAAGGCAAGTTTGCTGCCCTGGAGGCCGCCGGCGTGGCCACCGTACGTTCACCCGCCATGATCGGCGAGCGCCTGCTCGAATTGCTGAAGCGTTGAGGACTGTCACCATGCGCCCACTGATGTCACTAGTTCTGCAAAACAGCCCACGCAGTTGGGCCATCCTTCTTTTTCTGCTTACAGGAGCCGCCATGGCCGCAGCCGACTTCCAGCCACTGCCACCCCAGGGTCCCCAGCAACGTGCTTTCACGGAGGCCAAGCAGGTGTTGCAGCCCAAGACAGACTATCGGGCGCGCCTGGTCACCAGCAAGGGCACCATCACCGTGGATCTTTTCGAACAGCAGGCCCCCAAGACGGTCAATTCTTTCGTCTTTCTGGCACTGCATCGCTTTTATGACAACATCCTGTTCCACCGTGTCATCCCTGGCTTTATGGCCCAGACCGGCGATCCCACCGGCACGGGCAGCGGCGGGCCGGGCTATCGGTTTGGCCTGGAAATCGACCCTTCCTTGAACTTCGATGACAAGGGCATCATGGGCATGGCACGAACCGACGACCCAAACTCCAACGGCAGCCAGTTTTTCATCACCCTGGCACCCGCCTCCCACCTCAACGGACAATATACTGTCTTTGGCAAGGTGGTCGATGGCCAGGCTGCCCTCGAGAAATTGAACTCCACACAAGGCCCTACCGCCACCCCGGATCGCCTGGAAAGCGTAGAAATCCTGGCACGCAAACTTCCCTAGCCTGTTGCTGGGGGCGTGGCACAGCTGGTTGGAATTCCTTTTGAGCCATTTCCATTGGCTCCTGACCACCGTGGAAACCGACCCCCAGAAAAAGCCTGGCAGGCAGGGATGATGCAGCCATGAGCGATTTGATCATCGCCCTCTCCCAGGACAGCCCCTGGCTTGGTGATGTGCCTGGCAACGCCCAGCGCGTGATCGAAACCGCCCGGCAGGCCAGAGATAACCTGGGTGCCGATGTGGTGGTGTTTCCAGAACTCTTCCTGACCGGATATCCCCCGGAAGATCTGCTGCTGCGTATCGATATGGCGCGCCTGGTCCAGGAGGCGTTTCACAGGCTCCTGGATGCCATCCAGGGCATCCATGTGGTGCTCGGCATGCCCCACTACGCCACCGATCCCAAGCCTTACAACAGTGCCGCTGTGTTTCGCGATGGCCAGATCATTGGTCTGTACCACAAGAACATCCTGCCCAATTACAATGTCTTTGATGAATGGCGTTATTTTCTGCCCGGTACAGAGCCTTGCGTCTTCTCTCTCAAGGGGCGGCGCCTGGGCATCACCATCTGCGAGGATATCTGGACCACCACACCGGCCAGCCGGGCCCTTGCGGCAGGCGCCGAACTGCTCATCAACATCAATGCCTCACCCTATCACCATGGCAAAAGCGCGGAAAGACAGCGCATCCTGAGGGCTCGATGCACAGAGACCAGGCTACCCATTGCCTATGTCAATATGGTGGGTGGCCAGGACGAGCTGGTCTTCGATGGCCAGTCGTTACTGCTGGATCAGGCGGGTCGAGTGGTCTTTCACGACAAGGCCTTTTCCCCCACGTTGAGCGCATTCACCTGGCGGGAAAACAACACCCTCATGGCGCACCAACCCTCAGCTCCTCCTCCTGACGATGAGGTGGAGCTGGCCTACCAGGCACTGTCTCTGGGCATCCATGACTATGTACAGCGCAATGGCTTCCAGGGAGCTTTGGTGGGGCTTTCCGGCGGCGTGGACTCGGCGCTGACCCTTGCCCTGGCGGCAGACACCCTGGGGTCTGGTGAGGTGATGGCTGTGCTCATGCCTTCGCCCTACACCTCGGTGATGAGCATGGAAGACGCCATGGCCGAGGTAAAGGCCTTGGGAGTGCGCCATGAGGTGCTGGCCATCAACGGGCTCATGACCGCCTTTCAGGAGGTACTGGCCCCGGTATTTGCCGGCCTGCCCCCGGACAGCACAGAAGAAAATATCCAGGCCCGCTGCCGTGGTACCCTGCTGATGTCCCTGTCCAACAAGCTGGGCAAAATCGTACTGGCCACAGGCAACAAGAGTGAGATGGCCTGCGGCTATACAACGCTCTATGGTGATCTGGTTGGTGGCTTTGCCCCCCTGAAAGACGTGCCCAAGCAGCTGGTATACCAGTTGGCGCGGCATCGCAACAGCAAGGGGGCAGTGATACCGGAGCGGGTACTGTCCAGGCCGCCTTCGGCCGAACTGCGGCCCGGTCAACAGGACAGCGATACATTACCTCCCTATGAGATCCTGGACCCCATCCTGGAGCTCTATGTGGAACTGGAGCTGCCCATCGAGGCCATCGTGGCCCGTGGCTATGATGAACAGACCGTGCATCGTGTGGCAAACATGGTGAAGAAGGCCGAGTACAAAAGGCGCCAAGCCCCTCCAGGCATCAAGATCAGCCGGCGCGCCTTCGGTCGCGACCGGCGCTACCCCATCACCTCGGCCTACCCTTGGTAAGCCTCATCCTGGCCTGGCGGCCAGCCTTACGTTTCAGCGACCGCGCAGCGAGACACTGGGCCAGCCCTGGCCGCCATCCACAGGAATCAAGGCACCATGCACCCAACTTGCCTGATCGGAAAGCAAAAACGCCACCACGGCAGAGAGTTCCTCGGGTCGCCCCAGGCGCCCGAAGGGAAACTCGTCATGGACGAAACCTTGGTACAGTTCCGGTTTTTTCTTCTCCAGATCGGCCCAGTTACCGCCCTGGAAATACATCGAACCAGGCAGTACGGCATTGATGCGCACCCCGTAGGGAGCAAGCTCCCAGGCCAAACCCTGCACCAGGGCGTTGGTGCCCGCCTTGGCGGCGGCATACTGTACCCTGGAGCCCGGGCGCAGGCCGGAAATGGAAGAGACAGCCACGATGCTGCCACCGCCATGGTCTTGCATGAAAGGCAATGACTCCCGTATCAGGCGGGCCGTATGCAAGAGATTGACATCGAGCGTCTGCTGCCAGTCAGCATCGCTGGCCTCCAGGAAACGGCCGCCCCAGGTGCCTCCTGCGTTGGCCACGATCAGGCTTGGTGTACCCATGTCCGTTGCGGCCTGGTGCACAAAGGCCTTCATTTGCTGGGCATCAGTCACATCGGCGCAACACGACAACACCCGGCCACCACGCTGGCGCAGCGCAGCCGCCGTGGCTTCCAGGGCATCCCTGCCCCGGGCACACAAAGCCACCGCCACGCCCTCGTCCACCAGGCGCTCGGCAATGGCGCGACCCAAGCCACGACTGGCTCCCGTTACCAGAGCCACGCGACCGCGGAGATTCAAATCCATGCCTGCCTCCCTGGAATGCCCCCGACCGGCGCCTAAGTCCAACAAAAAGCGCGGGAGCTTGTGTTCTCAGTCTGGATAAAGGAAACGGCCTGATGCCGATCGTCAGGCTGGATGACTGTTGCATTTGGCATGCGCTACATGCCTTGCGTTCTATATAGCTGGCGTCCCCAACGGGATTCGAACCCGTGTCGCCACCTTGAAAGGGTGATGTCCTAGGCCTCTAGACGATGGGGACGAGTATCACTTCACCAGACCCTGCCTGCGCAACGCCTGTTTCCATCAACACGGAAAGCCACCCCTGGGGGTTGGGTTGTCTTGTTATGGTGGAGCCAGGCGGGGTCGAACCGCCGACCTCTTGCATGCCATGCAAGCGCTCTACCAGCTGAGCTATGGCCCCTCTAAGGAAACCGAAAATATAGCAAATCAAGCAGCGAAACGTCAAGAACCGGCGCAGATCATCACACCCTTTTCCTGTCCCAGCTCCTGGCGCAGCCGTTGCCAATCGAAGGCAGGCCCTGGATCGGTCTTGCGGCCCGGAGCCACATCGGCATGACCAGTGATGTGACGGATGGCAGGAAAGCTCGCCATGAGCCAGCCACAGATCCGGCCCAGGGTCACATATTGGATATCTGCATAGGGAATCTCGTCACTGCCTTCCAGCTCGATGCCAATGGAAAAATCATTGCACCCCGTTCTGCCGGCAAACGACGATACCCCGGCATGCCAGGCCCGGGCGGAAAAGGGGCAGAACTGGATGACGGCACCGTTGCGACGGATCAGCAAATGGGCACTCACCCGCACACCGCGCAGATCAGCAAAGGAGGCATGCGCTGCCACATCCAGACACCCCAAAAAGAGCTGCTCCACGTGATCCAGCCCGAAGACCCCCCTGGGCAGGCTGATGCCGTGAATGACAAGCAAGCTGATCTCGACCCCGGATGGCCGCGCGTCACAATGAGGAGAGTGGCGCCGCAACGCCTGGGGGAACCAGTCGTTCAAGTCGTTCATCATGATGGCTTGATGCTACAATGCACCTTCTGCATCTTATGCTGGGTTATGCAAACACCATGACAAACATACCATCCACCATCCAGATGATCCAGCAACTGGTGGCTCAGCCCTCGGTCTCCAGCAGTCATCCAGGGCTGGATCAGGGCAATGTGGGCGTGGTCTCCCTGCTGGCGCAATGGCTCGAGGAACTGGGTTTTGCGGTAGCGATCCAGCATCTTCCCCATCTGCCTGACAAGGCCAATATGGTGGCCACCCTGGGCGCTGGTCCTGGCGGCCTCGTCCTGGCGGGTCATACCGATACCGTGCCCTGCAATCCAGAACTATGGCACAGCGACCCTTTTGTCGCCGTCATCCGCGATGAGCGCATCCATGGCCTGGGGAGCTGCGATATGAAAGGGTTTCTTGCCCTGGCCGTCACGGCCGCAGCCTCGTGGGCCGATCGCCCCCCCAGACATCCTTTGACCATTGTGGCCACAGCCGACGAGGAAACCGGCATGGACGGGGCGCGCCTGCTGCACCTGACAGGCTGCCCGGGCATGGCGGTGGTATTGGGCGAGCCCACCGGCATGAAGCCGGTGCGCATGCACAAGGGCATCATGCAGGAGCGGGTCGTCCTGGAAGGCGTGGCCGGGCATTCAAGCAACCCGGCTTTGGGGCGCAATGCCATCGACGGCATGGCCGAGGTGCTTGAGACCCTGCTCCGCTACCGCAGAGAGATGGGTCAGCGATTTGTCAACCCGGCCTTTGCCGTACAAGAACCAACCATGAACATGGGGTACATCCATGGCGGGGACAACCCCAACCGCATCTGCCCGCGCTGCGAACTCCATTTCGATGTGCGTCTCAACCCGGGCATGGATGCCTCCCAGATTCGCTCCACCCTGCAAGAGCTGCTGCACCCCATTGCCGAGCGCCTGGGGCTGCTGCTGACCATGGAACCGCTGTCGCCAGCCATAGAGCCCATGGAAACATCTGCCGCAGCCCCCATCGTGCGCGCCATCGAGGCTTTGACCGGTACGCCGGCTGGTACCGTGGCCTTTGCCACGGAAGCCCCGTTTTTCAATGCCATGGGCTGCCAGAGCATCGTCTTTGGACCGGGCCGCATCGAGACTGCTCATCAGGCCAATGAATACCTGGAGCTGGCCACCATCGATCCCATGCTCCATCACCTCAACACCCTCATCCGGCGTTTCTGTTATGAACCCATCTGAACCAGGTCAAGCCCATCATCCCCAGCCAAGCCGCAGCGATTCCCCGGAAGAACCAGCGGTCCTGGATCAGGGCCATCCCCCCAAAACCCCCAAGCCCAATCGCGAGACACGGCGCTTCAGCGCCTGGTTTCGCCAGGCTGTGCCCTATATACGCGAACACCGGGGTGCTACCTGTGTGCTGTACCTGCCCGACGACATCTTCGATGAGCAAAGGTCTCTGGTGCGGCTGTGCCAGGACATCACCGCCATCGCCGATCTGGGCGTGCGGTTGGTGCTGGTCTATGGGGCCGAGTTCCATCTGGCGCAACGGCTGAGGGAGCATGGCAAGATCCTGCCCTATGCCAGCGGCCAACCAGTATGCGACCTGCAGGCCTTGGAGCAGGCCAAGGAAGCCATCGTCCACCTGCGGCTGATCATCGAAAGCGCCTTTGCCCAGGGGACCAGCCCCCCCTTGTCCCGGGGCCGGCTGATTACTGGCAATTTTCTGACCGCCAAGCCTCTGGGCATCCTGGATGGTGTCGACCATCTCTTTACGGGCGAACTGCGCCGGCTGGATGCCAGCGCCATCGATGGCCTGCTGGGACGCAGCCACATCGTCATGCTCTCCCCCCTGGCCCACTCGCCAAGCGGCGATGCCTTTTTTCTGCCTGGGGAGCGCCTCGCTGCCGAGGTGGCCAGCCAGATTCGCTCCGACAAACTGATCTTCTTCACAGCGCATGCCTTGCCTCATGATCAACAGGACAAACTGTTGCGCCAGATCGGCCCATCCTACGCCGAACAACTCAGCCAGTCACTGCCCTCACCCCACAAGGAACGTTTCGCCCTGGCACTGCGCGCCTGTCGCTCCGGGGTGCGCCGCGTCCATCTGCTGGACATCCGCCACGATGGGGCCTTGCTGGAGGAGCTATTCACCCGGGATGGCTGCGGCACCATGATCACCCTGGAACACTACGACAGCCTGCACGACGCCACCATGGATGACATGGCCGGCATCATGGCGTTGATCCATCCCCTGGAAGCGGAAGGTTTGCTGGTGCCGCGCACCCAGCAGCAACTGGAACGGCAGATTCATGATTTCGTGGTCATGGAGCGTGACGGCACCATCATCGGCTGTGCCGCCCTCAATGAGATCCCCGTGGAACATGGTGGCAAGGCCGCAGAGCTGGCCTGCATGGCTGTTCATCCGGAATACCGCAACGACAAACGGGGCACGGCATTGCTGCTGGCCATCGAGGAACGTGCCGCCAAGCGCGGCATCACCAGACTCTATGCACTGACCACCAGGGCCATCCACTGGTTTCAGGAGCATGGCTTCCGACTTACCGAACCGGAAGACCTGCCGCCGGCCCGTCGCCAAACCTACAACCTGCAGCGCAACTCCAGGGTTCTTCTGAAAAACCTGGCATGATCAAACCAGCATCCGGCCGGCGCCGCAGCGCGGGGCCACGCCTGTTCGTGGAGACTCCCCTCGCCCAGGACAGCAGGATCATGCTGGACCGCGAGACAAGCGCCAGGCTCATCAAGGTATTGCGGCTCGAGCCCGGGGCACCACTCACCTTATTCGATGGTTGTGGAGGCGAGTTCCTGGCTCGACTGGAGGATCGGCGGGGCACGGTGCGGGTCCTGAATCACTTGAATACAGATCACACAAGCAATCTTGCCATCACGCTGTTTCAGGGACTGTGCACCGCAGAGCGCATGGACTGGGTTGTGCAAAAAACCACGGAGCTTGGTGTCGGGACCATCGTGCCGGTGATGAGCACCCACATTACGGCGCGCGCCAACTCCAGGCACGCCACCTCGCGGCTCGACCATCTGCGCAAGGTGGCCATTGCAGCCTGCGAGCAGAGTGGGCGCAACCTCCTGCCCCGCATCTCCCAGCCCAGGGAACTCGCCGCGTGTCTCGCCGAGCTGCCGCCGCATCCTGCCACAGGTCGCCTGCTTTGTGCCCCAGGCGGGGAACATGTCCTGGGTGACCTTGCCGTGCCACCAGGCGGCCTTGTCCTGCTGGTGGGGCCAGAGGGCGGGTTTTCTGCCGAGGAAGAACAACTGGCCCGCCAGCATGACTTCCTGGCCGTGGGTCTTGGACCACGCATGCTGCGCAGCGAGACCGCCGCCATCGCCGTGGTGGCTGCCTGCCAGGTATTGTGGGGCGACCTCGGTGCCGCACCGTCCAGATCTTGAGTTATGCGGTTATCCTGTGGTTTACCGGCGCGGCATATGGTTTCAGGCGATCCTTGGCGCGGACCGTGGAGCAATACCGTATGGTTGCTGGCAGCAAACGAGAGATGGCGGCCAATGGGACTGACATCGAGCGGCACTCGACCATCCGCGAACCCCGCCATACCGGCCAGCGCTGCCGGTGCTGGCCAAAAACCGCATGATGACGAATATTCTGTTGGTTTAGCCTCATGAACGGGCTATGGGGCGGGTTCAAAACCACCAAGGCGGTGCGCATCACGCTGCACATGCTGGATGCGGTATTCCTGCGCAGCGCCCTGCGCCTCTATGCCTCGGCTCTCACCTACAGCACGCTGCTTGCCTTGGCACCGTTGCTGGCCTTCGTGTTGGCCGTGCTGCAGGCCTTTGGGGTCCCTGGGCGCCTCGAACCCATCCTGGCCGAGATGCTTGTCCCACTGGGGGACCGCGCCCATCTTATCCTGGACGGGCTCAATCATGTGGTAACCCGCATCCAGGTGGGCGTGCTGGGTGGCATTGGATTTGCCATGTTCCTGGCCACGGCAATCTCCCTGCTGGAGCGCATGGACGACATCATACAGGAGGTCTGGCAGGCTCCCAAGCGACCACCAACCAGGCGCTGGCTCAATTACCTGACCTTGCTGGTGCTGGCACCCCTGGGCTTCCTGATGATCCTGGCTGTGCCCGGCTCACTGCTCACCAATGCCCTGGTGCGGCAACTGCTGCCGCAGCAGGCCCTGGGCTTCGTGGAAATGCTGTCCGGTCTGACGCCCCTGGCTGTGGTCTGGATCTTTCTCGCCCTGGCCTACCAGGGGTTCCCCAATATCCCTGTACGCTACCCGATAGCCTGGGGTAGCGCTCTGTTGACCACGGTGCTGTGGCATGGACTGGGGCTGTTCTTTGCGCGTATGATCGCCTCGTCAGGGCGCTACGATGTGGTCTATTCCGGGTTCGCAGGGCTGGTCCTGGCGCTGCTCTGGGTGCAGATGAGCTGGCTTGCCTTCCTGTTCGGCGTGGAACTGTGCGTCGTCTGGCAACACCCCCATCGCCTCGAGGCCATACAGGGCACCGCGGGCTCATCCAGCAGTGCGCTGGTGATCCTGTATCTGTGCGCCAGGGCTTTCCGCAATGGGGACAAGCCGCCTGATCTTACGGCACTGATCAAGCAAAGCGCCGCCGAGGCAGACATCGTGGCACGCACCTTGCAGGAGCTGGAAAAACAGGGTCTGGTGGGGCGCTGCACCACCACCCCCCAGCGCTTCGTGCTGCTGAAGGACCCAGCCAGCATCACTCTCGCTCCCTACCTCATGCCCTCTGGCAGCTCCCAAGCGGCCTTGCTGCCTGACCAAGTGGCCATGGTGCTCCAGCATGCCCAGGAACTCATCCAGGAGCACTTCAATACATCGACCCTGGCCGATCTTCTGCTGGAGAATGCCCCACCGCAAGACGGCGCCGCATGACCACAGCAACCCAGCCCTCCTGACAGAGAACCTGGTGCTCCTGGAACCAGGGCGCAAAACCCCCCAGAAGTTCGTCACATTGCGCTGCCAGAATGCCGCTCAGCACCGCGAATCCGCCAGGGCGCGTCATGGCTGCAAAACGGCTGGCATGTGCCAACAATGGCTCCAGGAGGATGTTGGCCAACAGGAGATCGCAGTGCGGCCCGGTCCAGGGCTCGGCAAGCTCCTGGGGCGCATGAACCGCCATGGCCTGATCCAGCTGGTTGGTCATGGCATTGCGCCGGCTCGCCCACAACGCCTGCGGATCATGATCCACCGCCAGTACCTCTGCGGCACCCAGCCGCAGGGCGGCAAGCCCCAAGATGCCCGAGCCGCAGCCATAATCCACCACCTGCTGCCCCACGGGGGGATGCTCCACCAACCAGTGCAGGCACATGTTGGTCGTGGGGTGCTCCCCGGTACCAAAGGCAAGGCCGGGAGTCAGGCGCAGCCATGGCCCGGATTCAGGAGGCTCGAAGCCATCCGGGCACAGCCAGAACCGCTCAGCGATGCACAAGGGGGTTGCGTGTTGCGCCGCCTGCTGCAACCAGCCGTCGTCCACCGTCGCCTGGGCAGTGATGGCAGCCCCATTGGGCAAGACGGCGTGCAACTGGGCCAGCACCAGTGCTGGGTCATGCTGGTCGCTGAAATATCCTTTGATGGCAACCCGGGACCAATAGGCCATACTCCCGGGGGGCGGCTCCAGGATGTCCATTTCTCCAGGCGCGCCCTCCACCACCACGCTGGCGCTGCCTGCCTCCATGAGTTGTTCTTCCACCAGATCGGCCATGGCCGCACCGGCATCTACCTGCAGCAACCACCACCCCGGCGCAGCCTCTTCGTTCATGGACCTCGCCCGAGGCGTTTTTGTTCAGGAAAAGCCTGCATGTCCCGGGCCACGGGCTGGGCCTGGGCCACCTGGGCGATCCACTGCCATACGAACCCACCGCCCAGGTTAGCGGCATGCTGGGAGTAGCGTTCAAACTCGGCATTGGCGGTTTCGCTGGCGGAATCAGAGGGGTAGCGCGCCACGGCAAAGGGGATGCCAAACTCAAAAAAGACCTTGGCCGCTGCGGCTGACTCCATGTCGATGGTAGCCAGCGGCAAGGAGACCTGGGCCCGGTTATAAAACTGCTCGCCGGGATAGACGGCCGTGCCCTGGGCAGGACGGATGTCATACAACTGATGCCACAGCGCCAGCACGGAAGAGTCGGCCACGAACCAGTTGGAGCTTGCTCCCACGAAACCCTTGCGCAGCGCAATGGGTGGTCCCTCGGGACGCACCAGGGTCTGTAGATCCAAAAAAGCCTGGGTGCGGCTGTAGGTCGCAAACGCCTCATCGGCAAGGTCGAGCAGCCTTGTATCTACCGGAAAATAGGTGACCTGGTCCTTCCTGTTGTTCTTGGGATCGTACGATTCATTGGCCCAAGACTGGAACTGCTGGGGGGATTTCTGTCCCAGGTTGGCCAGCACCAAATACTGCGGCAGATAGATATCGCCCACCTGTCCGGGCCCTGCATTGCCGCAGATGCCTGAGTGCAGCACCACATCGGGGCGCAGCATCTCGGGCAATGTGGCCATCAGCACGGAGGCCTGGGTGGCGTTTTCCATGCCCATCCTGGTCTCCATGTAGACCAGCCGCGTCCCTGGATGGTGGGCAAAATCCAGGACATGGAGGATGCGCCCGGAAGGGAGGGAGCGCTGCCAGTAATGGCCGCCTTCTCGTTGCATCGCGGCGATGACCACATCCCCCTCGGGACCAAAGGCATACTGACCGCCGACCACATAGCGTCCCGCCAGGGCCGCTGGCATGGAGAAGAACACCAGGATAAGCCATAAGAAGGGCCGCTGTCGCTTCATGTCAGTCTTGCTCCTTGTTGATGTCCAGGTTTTTTGCGGCGCACATCCCGCTGGCGCTGTACCTCATACAGGCCGATGGCCACCGCCACCGCCACATTGAGGGTATCGCAAGCGCCATGGCTGGGGATGCGCACCAGGGCGTCGCAGTGTTTTTTGGTGAGCTGGCGCAACCCGTGGCCTTCGCCACCGGCCAGCAGCATCACTGGGCCATGCAGATCAACCTCCGGCAGACTCACCGAGGCAGCGCCATCGAGACCATAGATCCAGAAGCCCTGCTCCTTGATGCGCTGCAAGACCCGGGCCAGATTGGCTACGACACAATAGGGCAACAACTCGGCAGCCCCACTGGCGGCCTTGCGGGCCACGGCCGACAAGGGGGCGCTGCGATCCTGGGTGACCACGATCATGCCCACGCCAAAGGCCGCCGCACTGCGCAGACAGGCACCCAGATTGCGCGGATCCTGAATGGCATCGAGACCCAGCAACACAGGGGCGGCATCCATGGACGCCAGCAAATCCGGGAGATCCTGCTCCCCGAAATGCGCTCTGCCCTCATGGAGGCAGGCGATCCCTTGATGCACCACGCCAGGCAGCAGCTCATCGAGCTGACGCCTGTCCCACCGTTCCATGGTGATACCCTGATCGGCACTCAGGCGGCACAGCATGGAGAAACGCTCCGAGCCATCATCGGGCAAGGCACATACCAGCCTTTTTACCCGATTGGCGCGCAGCGCCGCCAGCACAGCGTGCCAGCCCGCCAGCCACTGCTGGCCGTACGGTGTCGAGGAACGCCGCCTCATGGTCAGCTGCGTTTTTTCCCGCGACGTGTCCCGCGCTTGCCCACGGCGTCGGCCGGGGCAGGCATCGAGGGTTCGTCTACCAGCTCGAAATCCAGGCGACGCTGGTCCACGTCGGCGCGAATCAGGCGCACCCGCATGGGATCCCCTGGTCGATAGGCCAGTCCGGTGCGCTCGCCCAGCAGACGCTGGGCCGTGGCGTCATAATGATAATAGTCGTTGGGCAGGGAACTCACATGCACCAAGCCATCCACAGGCGGCGCTTCAAGGGTGACAAACACGCCGAACGGCACCACGCCGCTGATACGCCCTGCAAACGTCTCGCCCACCCGATGCATCATGAACTGGCATTTGAGATAATCGGCAGCTTCCCGGGTGGCCTCATCGGCACGGCGCTCCATCAAGGAGCAATGGACGGCCAGGGGTTCCAGATCCTCCAGCGTCTCGTGGGCATAAGGTAAACCACGCGTCAGATACCACAGACCACGATGCACCACCAGATCGGGATAGCGCCGGATGGGTGAGGTGAAATGGGTATAGACATCCAGCGCCAAGCCAAAATGGCCGCGGTTCTGGGTGCTGTAGACGGCGCGGCGCATGGCACGCAGCACCACCTGCTCGATGAGTTCGCGCTCTTTGCGCTCCCTGACAGCCTGCAGCAAACGTGCAATGTGGCGTGGCGCGGGTTTGAGCCCGCCCCCCAGATGCAGCCCGAACTCCTCCAGAAAGGCGCGCAGGTCGGTGAGTGCTTCTTCGTCTGGCGTGTCGTGAATCCTGTACAGGGAAGGCAGGTTTCTGATGCGCAGGGCGTGGGCTGCGGCCACATTGGACAGGATCATGGCCTCCTCGATGATCCTGTGGGCCACGGTGCGATTGCGCAGCACAATGCCACGGACCGCATCATCGCTCAGATCGAATCTGGCCTCACCGAACTCGAAATCGATGGCCCCGCGCCGCTCCCTGGCGGCACGGAGCACCTGGTAGAGTGCTTCTAGATCATGCAGGACCTGCAACACACCGCCGGTACGCTTGCTGGGCTTGCCAGACAGGGCAGCGGCAGCCTCCTCATAGACCAGCCTGGCATGGGACCGCATCACACCAGGGACGATACGGTAATCCAGCAGCTGACCGGCATGGCTGATCTCCATGGCAACCGCCATGCATAATCTATCCACACCGGGCTTGAGTGAACACAGCTCGTCGGAAAGTTCGGGCGGCAGCATGGGGATCACCCGATCAGGAAAATACACCGAATTGCCGCGCCGCCTGGCTTCATCGTCCAGCGCCGTGCCGGGTTGCACATAATGGGCCACATCGGCAATGGCCACCAAGAGCCGAAAGGCCTTGCCATCCTGCTGGCAATAGACGGCATCGTCAAAGTCCTTGGCGTCCTCGCCATCGATGGTGACCAAGGGCAGCTGGCGCAGGTCCTCGCGGTCCATCTTGTGGCGCCGCTCCACGTGCTTGCCAAAGGAGGCGGCAAGCTGCAAGGCTTCCTGCGGCCACTCGGTGGGTAGTCTGTGCGCCAGAATGGCCAGTTCACTCGCCAGACGTGGCGTGATGCGCTCCCCGAGCACCTGGGTGATGCGAGCCAGAGCCGGGGCATGCACAGTGGGTTGCCGAACGATGGTTGCGGTGACGATATCACCAGGGTTGGCCTCGCTGCCCGGCTCCACCAGGATCGTCTGATGCAGCCTGCGATTGTCCGGCAAGATGCCTTCGACACCATCTTCCTTGAAAAACCGCCCCGCCACCTCAGTGGTATGCCGTTCCAGCACATTGACCACAGCCCCGGTGCGCCTGCCACGGCGATCCACGCCCACCAGGCGCACCAATGCCCGATCACCATGCAGCACACCCCGCATCTCCTTGGGAGGGAGGAACACATCGGCGCTGCCATCCTCGGGCACCAGAAAACCAAAGCCGTCACCATGACCAATTACCTCGCCACAGACCAGATCCATGCGCGATGGCAGGCCATAGGCACCACGGCGATTGTCGGCCAGCTGTCCTTCGCGTACCATGGCTTCGAGACGCCGTCGCAAAGCCTGCTCACAGGAAGGGTCAAGCGCCAGCTGCTCCATGAAATCCTGGAGCCGCAATGGTACCCCGGCATCGGATAGGATTTTCAACAGGAACTCGCGACTGGGTATGGGCGTGCCATATTTAGTCTTTTCAAGCTCATAGGCTGGGTCTGCATCAGCCCAGTGGGGTCTTGGTGTTTCTCTGGTTTCAGAATATGTCGTCATCGAGATTGATCATCCTGTTACAAGCTGTCTCTATCTTCCAGTTCCAGTCATTATCCTGATGGCACGCCGACCTGCCATTCGCAATGAGCAACAACTGCGCTTTCTTCTGGACCGCAGGCTGTGGTTTACAGGTGGTGCCGCCGTCCTGATCGGCATGCTACTGCTGGTGCGTTTCAGCATGCTCCAGATCATTCACTACGATCATTATGCCTTGCTCTCGCAAAACAATCGGTTTCGCATCCGCCCCGTGCTGCCGAGCCGTGGCTTGATCCTGGACCGTCAAGGCAGGGTGATTGCGGCCAACGAGCCTGCCTTCCGGCTGGATATCACTCCTGAAAATGTACCCGATCTGCAAAAAACACTTGCTGATTTGCAGCAACTGCTGGGATTGAGCCAAGAGGATGTAGCGCTGTTCAGAAAAACCATGCGCCAATCGCAACCTTTTGATACCATCCCATTGAAACATAGACTCACCGAGGAGCAATTGGCCCGCTTTGCCGTCAATCAGTTCCGCTTCCCCGGCGTGGATGTGCGGGCGGAATTGCGGCGCACCTATGCTGCAGGCCAGGCCACCGCCCATATTCTGGGTTATCTGGGTGCCATCGATCAGCAGGATCTGTCACGTCTCGACCGGGTACGTTATGGCGGCGCCACCCAAGTGGGCAAGACTGGGATCGAGAAGTCCTACGAGGACATATTATATGGTATTCCTCGTTATCAGCGCTTGGAGGTCAATGCTTCCGGCAGACCCATTCGTCAGTTTCCAACCCCTCCACCAGAACGTGGCCACAGCATCTATCTGACCATCGATCTTGCCCTCCAGGAAAAGGCCCAGGGTCTCCTGGCAGATCGGCGCGGCGCCATCGTGGCATTGGACGTACGCGACGGAGGCATCCTGGCCATGGCAAGCGCCCCCAGCTTTGACCCGGCAATCTTCTCTCCTGGTGCTCTCAAGGAAGCCTATGGGGGTCTGCAATTGGATGCGGAAAAGCCCCTGGTCAATCGCGCCATACGGGGTGTTTATGCCCCGGGCTCCACCATCAAACCATTCCTGGGACTTGCGGAATTTTACTACAACAAGCCGCAGGGGACCATATACTGCAACGGCACCTTTTATCTTCAGGGGCGCAAGCGACCCTACCGCGACTGGCGACCTTCGGGACATGGCGCCGTCAACCTGAGGCGCGCCATCGAGCAGTCCTGCGATGTGTATTTCTATAATCTGGCGCGGTCGCTGGGCATCGAGCGGGTCAGCAGTATCCTCAACCTGTTTGGCTTCGGTAAGCCAACCGGGATCGACCTACCCGGAGAGAGTGCCGGGCTGCTGCCCACCCCGCAATGGAAGCGCTCCAGATACCATCAACCCTGGTACATGGGGGATACGGTGGTGGTGGGTATCGGCCAGGGTTATATGCAGGTTACCCCCATGCAACTGGTCCAGGCCACAGCAACCCTCGCCCGGCGCGGCCAGGCCATCAGACCCCACCTGCTCATGGCCACCGGGGACCCCCGCACCAACAGCAAGACAGCGAGTATCCCCGAGCCACTACCGGCCATCAATCTGCCTGATGCGGCCTGGGACACCGTGATTGGCGGGATGACCGATGTCATCATGAGCCCCAGCGGCACGGCCCATCGCATTGGTATCGACGCACCCTACACCCTGGCCGGCAAGTCGGGCACCGCTCAGGTGATTGCCCTGCCCAAGGACAAGCGCCACCAAAGCCGGACGCAATTCGAGGACAATGCCCTGTTCATCAGCTTTGCTCCTGTGGCAGCCCCCAGGATTGCCGTGGTGGTGGTGCTGGAAAACGCTGGCGGCGGCTCATCCATGGCCGCCCCCCTGGCCCGTGAGATCATGGATACCTATCTGCTGGAGATTGACCATGAACGTGAGACTGGCCCAACAAGCGAGCGCCCAGAGACTGGGTGATCAGGCTCAGACGGCCCTGCAGGCGCTGCACATCGACCCTGTGCTGCTGACGGGCCTCCTGGCCATCTGCCTGCTGAGCCTGCCGGCACTCTACAGCGCAGGCGGTGGTGTGCTCATTTTTCCAACCCAGCAACTGGTGCGGCTGGGCATCGGCTTTGCAGCCATGTTGGTGATGGCCCAGATAAAACCAAGCCACCTCCTGCGCATGGCCATGCCTTTATACATCATGGGCATCCTGGGGCTCATGTCGGTGTTTTTTGGCGGCAGCATCGTCAAGGGAGCGCGGCGCTGGCTGGATTTCGGCTTTCTTTCCATTCAGCCCGCCGAGTTCATGAAGGTGATCCTGCCCTTGACATTGAGCGCCTTGCTCCATAGGTGGCGCACCATGACCACACCCCTATTGATCCTGGTGGTCCTGCCCATGACAGCCTTGCCCTGTCTGCTCATCGCTGAACAGCCCGATCTGGGCACCGCCATCAGTGTCGCCATGAGTGCTGCTGTGGCGATCTTCCTGGCCGGCATATCCCTCAAGCTGCTGCTGGTCCTGGGCGGATTGGGGGCTGTGGCTGTGCCTGTCACCTGGCACATCCTGCATGATTACCAGCGGCAACGCCTGCTGACCTTCCTCGATCCCGAGGCAGATCCGCTGGGTTCCGGCTACCATGGCATCCAAGCCCGTATCGCCATCGGCTCAGGGGGCCTGATGGGCAAAGGCTGGCTCCATGGCAGCCAGTCCCAGCTCCACTTTCTTCCCGAGCGCACCACGGACTTCATCTTTGCCGTCTTCGGCGAGGAGTTCGGGCTCATCGGGCTTGCCACGCTGCTGGGCCTGTGCCTGCTGGTCTGCCTGCGCGGCTTGATGATCGCCTACCGGGCACAGACCATGTTCGAACGCGTCCTGGCCGGCTCGCTCAGCCTGAGCTTCTTTGGCTATTGCAGCATCAACATGGCCATGGTGACGGGCATGCTGCCGGTGGTGGGCATTCCCTTGCCCCTTTTCAGTTATGGGGGCACCTCGACGCTGGTGACGCTGGCCGGATTTGGTATGATCATGTCGATACATACTCATCGCACCTGGGTTATCTCGGCTATTTCATGAAAAAATACCCTGACAAGAAAAATCGCGCTTCCTGGAAGACTTCCCTGGCAGTCATCATCGCCATGGCCGGACAGGCCTTGGGAGAGAGAGGCTTGCCCAAAGAAATCACTTTTTTTGTGGACCACATGGTCCAGAAACATGGTTTTCAAAAAAAGGCATTGGTGAGGCTTTTCCAGCAGACAAAAAGTCAGCCTTCCATCATCAAGGCCATCAAGCGGCCCGCCGAGGCCAAGCCCTGGTATGTGTACCGGGGTATCTTCCTGACCCAGAGCCGCATTGACCATGGCAAGCGCTTCATGGCTGAACATGGCCAACTGCTCGATGCCCTGGAAAACACCTATGGCGTTCCCTCAGCCATCCTGGTGGCCATCGTGGGCATCGAAACCAACTATGGCCGCTCCATGGGCAGCTATCGGGTCATCGATGCCCTGCGTACCTTGGCCTTCGATTACCCGCCCAGGGCACGCTTCTTTACCAATGAGTTGGAACGATTCTTGCTTATGACACGGGAAGAACGGTTTGACCCCTTGTCTCTCAAGGGATCATATGCCGGCGCCATGGGTATTGCACAATTCATGCCCAGCAGCTATCGTGTCTATGCGGTGGATTTTGACAATGACGGTATCCGGGATCTGTTTGGCAACATGAAAGATGCGCTGGCCAGTGTAGCCAATTACTTCGTACAGCATGGCTGGCAAAACGGTGCTCCTGTGGCTCTGCAGGCCAATGTGCAGCCTGCATTGCTCAGCAACAAGACCGCGTTGCAACGGCTGATCAGCACCTCAGCCCAACCCAGCCAACGTCTGGCAGACCTGCGAGAGGCTGGTGTATTGCTCAAGGATCAAGCGGAACCAGGCAACCTGCCGGAGACAGCCGGCCTCCTGGCCTTGGCCGAAGCACCCCAGAGCCAATCCTTTTGGTTGGTCTTTCCTAATTTTTATGTCGTAAAAAGATACAATAATAGTGCTCTTTATGCCATGGCCATCGTTCAGTTGGCCCAGGCCATATCCCCAGGAACACTGTTATCCCAGCAAGGCAACCACATGCCAGGCAATGGAACAAAGGCGCCGGGAGGATTGCATGAGGGAATACAAACAATACACGAGCACCCTGAAGTGGCTGCTGCCCGCAGCGGGCATGACCGCCGTGGGCTGCATGCAGGCGCCACAAAGATTCGATAGACCCCTGGTCGTCTCTCCCTCTTTTGCGGCTGGTGCCCCCGAGGTTGCCAGGCTGCCAACCCATGCCCTACTCGACATGCCCGAGCATGATTGGCGGGGGGCACTGGCGGCGCCAGACCCAAGGTTGGTCACCCTAGCCGGAAAGCAACCGGCCCAGGGCCATCCACCGCCAGCTGCCCATACCTACGAGATCCTTGGCCAGCGCTACAATGTACTCGCATCCACCAGGGGATATGTCAGACAGGGGCGGGCCACTTGGTATGGCAAGGATTTTCATGGCAAGACCACCGCAAGCGGCGAGACCTATGACATGCATGCCTTGTCCGCCGCGCATCGCAGCCTGCCCCTGGATTCCTGCCTGCTGGTGGTCAATAAGGAAAACAACCGCCGGGTGGTGGTCAAGGTCAATGACCGGGGCCCGTTCATACAACCCTTTTTCCTTGACCTTTCCTATGAGGCGGCCCGGCGCCTGAAGATGCTCGAACAGGGCAGCGCCCTCGTGGAGGCCAGGGCTATCGGTCAGCATACCTGTAAACTGCTTGCCGATCGCCTGCAGCAACGGGAGAAGGCCGCGCAAAGAACCGCTCGTCGCGCAACCGCCCGCAACGATGCCCTGCGCATGGTGCAGCTTGGCGCCTTCCATGAACGTCAGCAGGCCAAGGAATTATTGGATACCATCCATGCCCTGGGGTATTCCGGCTTCATCCGCCCCGACCAGGGCATCAATACCGGCATGATCTATCGCATCATACTGGGGCTGCCTGATGCCCAGAACGCCTGGCAACCCCTGAGCCTCGCCCAACAGTTGATTGCAGCCGCAGCCCAGCTGAACCGCTACCAATAGCTGAACCAGCTGGCTCAACCAGCTCAGAGCCGCCCCTTTCCAAGGCGGTCGCGAGGTCGTGGCATAACCCGTCAATCCTGGGTGTCAATCCTGGGGGCTACGAAGCCGCAGGATCGATCAGCGACATGCAGCCTCCACGTCATCACGTAATCTCGAGGTCAAAGCAGCGGCTTGCTGTGCCGGGAGCCCTGCAGCACCTGTATCCCGGGACTGGAGCAAATGGCGCTGCAGTTTGCGCAGCGCTTCCAGACAGCGACCATTGCCGCCCGACCGGCCCAAACCGACGGCTGCCGCCGCACCCCTCCCTGAGCTGCTGTTTCTGGTTCGTGCAGACGGCCTGCCATTGCAGGGGAAATCCTGAAAGAGGGGCACGCCATTCTTTTGGCAGCGGTAAATGGCATCCCCTGCCTCCAGCGGCAACAAGAACCCCAGAGCCGCAAGCAGAGCCGTACAGCGCCATATGATCATTCATCGTCCCGCGCTCGGGCAGGCATGCCATCAGCATGCCCAAGGCAGCATGGAAAAGGCAAGTTTTTGCTCGCTTGTGATGTTCAGGCGCAGGCCGCGCGATCAGCAGGGATTGCAAGGCGTCGAGCACCTCTACCCGTCCCCCTCCAAAGAACTCGCCGATCATCACCCAAGCTGAACGGGAATGATAGCATATCTCCAAGCTGGTGCTTGCCTGGCCATGGTGCTTTGCAGGGCCGACAAGCAGAGCGGGGCATCAGGACATATTGCCTCATGCAATTTTCATTGATCCATGCGGCGTTGGGGTGGATCAATGGTGGGCTCAGCCACTTGATCATCAGGTCGCCTTCTGGGGGCGATAGGCCTGTATGGGCACGCAGAACATGGGAACATGGGGCCTGTGCTCCCTTCATCCTTTTTGAGGACCCGATGCGAGGGATCCTCGAACCATCCATAGAAGGCTATACTATGCATTGCCTTAAAAGGAGGAACACATGCCCTATCAATCCATCTTTCGAGCGGGACTTTTCGATAACCACGTCATTCTGGTGACAGGAGGTGGCTCTGGCATCGGCAGATGCATCGCCCATGAGCTGGCTGCCCTCGGGGCCATACCCTTTATAGCTGGACGATCCCTGGACAAATTGGCGCGTGTTGCCGATGAGATCCGTGAGGATGGCGGGCGGGTGGACCTGACAACCTGCGACATCCGCGAGGAGGACCAGGTCCGCGCCATGATTGCCACCATCCTCCAGCGCCACGGTAGGCTCGATGGCGTGGTCAACAATGCGGGCGGCCAATTCCCCGCCCTGCTGGAAAACATTTCCAAAAAAGGCTTCGAGGCCGTGGTACGCAACAACCTCACCGGCACCTTCCTGGTCTCCCGGGAGGCTGTCAATCAATACATGAATCAGCACGGCGGCTCCATCGTCTGCATTCTGGCCGACATGGAAAAAGGGTTTCCCAACATGGGTCATACGGGAGCCGCCCGTGCCGGGGTGGCCAACCTCTGCGCCACGGCCGCCGTGGAATGGGCCAGGTACAATATCCGCATCAACGGCATCTTGCCGGGAACCATTGCCTCCAGCGGCCTCGAGACCTATGGTCCTGGTATCATGGACCACCTGGATTCGGTACGTCAGCAAATCCCTCTGAAGCGCCTGGGGACAGAAAGCGAGGTCAGTGCGGCGGTGGTCTTTTTGCTCTCGCCGGCCAGCGCCTATACCACAGGGGCCTTGCTCAAGGTGGATGGCGCCTCCAGCCTGTGGGCCCAGATGATATCCATCGAAGACCACAAGAGCAATGAACCGTTCGACGGTTTTCATCGCGCCTTTCGTCCATCCTGGCTGCCCGGCGCATCGTATTGACCTCCGGGAAAACAGCCCCCGTGTCGGACCCGACCACCCATTGACCAGGAGATCCATCATGAGTACACGCCCCGTTCGCATCGCCAACTGCAGCGGCTTTTTCGGAGATCGCATGGATGCAGCCTCCGCCATGGTGCGTGGCGGACCCATCGATGTGCTCACTGGCGATTACCTGGCCGAATTGACCATGGCCATCCTGCTGCGCAAGCGCATGAAAAATCCCGAGGAAGGCTATGCCCAGACCTTCCTGCAGCAGATGGAAGGCGTGCTGGCGGAATGCCTCGCCAAGGGCATCAAGGTGGTCAGCAACGCAGGTGGTCTGAATCCATCCGGCCTGGCCCGTGCCCTGGAAGCCCTGGCCCAGAAACTGGGGCTCAAGGCACGCATTGCCTGGATTGACGGCGATGACCTGGCCCCGAGACTCCAGGCCCTGCAATCCGCAGGAGAGAGCTTCTTTCACATGGATCGCCAGACAGCGCTGCGGGATGCCGGGGCCTTACCCATGACCGCCAACGCCTACCTGGGATGCTGGGGTATCAAAGAAGCCCTGGATCGGGGTGCGGACATTGTGATCTGCCCGCGGGTCACCGATGCCTCGGTGGTCATGGGGCCTGCGGCCTGGTATCACAATTGGCGGCGCGATGACTTGGACGCCTTGGCCGGTGCCTTGGCAGCAGGCCATGTCATTGAATGCGGCTGCCAGGCTACAGGTGGCAATTACGCCTTTTTCGAGGAAGTGCCCAGTTTCAGGAATGTTGGCTTTCCCATTGCCGAGATCGCAGCAGATGGCAGCTCTGTGATCACCAAGCACCCCAATACCGGCGGCATGGTGACTGTGGGTACGATCACAGCCCAGATCCTCTATGAGATCGGCGGGGTTACCTATCTCAACCCGGATGTCACCGGCCATTTCGATACCATCAGACTCGATGAGGTCGGACCGGACCGGGTGCGAATAAGCGATACCAAGGGGTCCTTGCCGCCACCCCACCACAAAGTCTGCATCAACATGATGGGCGGCTATCAGAACCTCATGCAGATGTCGCTGTGCGGACCCCAGGTGGAGAAAAAGGCCGAGATCCTGGTGGAGACACTGTTCCACAGCCTGGGTGGCAGGGATCTGTTCGACAGCGTTCATGTGCAACTCATTCGCTGTGACAAACCGGATGCCACCTGTAACGAAGAGGCCCTGGCCACGCTGCGCATCCATGTGACATCCAAGGATGAAACCCTGGTGGGCAGGCGCTTCACCGCAGCCATGATCGAGCTGGGACTGTCCAATGTCCCTGGCCTGGGAGCCGGCGGGGCGCCGCCACGGGGAGCATCCCCCCGATTGGTCTACTGGCCAGCCTTGGTGGCCAGCACACACATCACCGAGACTGTCCATATGGATGGGGAACAATGGCATGTGGAGCCGGCCAGCCTGGTGCTTCATGAAAGGCCAGCGCTGGTGAAACAGCCCCAGCCCATCCAGCTCGTGGAACTCAACGACTTGATCGAAGTGCAGTTGGGCCGTCTGTTCGGTGCCCGCTCCGGAGACAAGGGTGGCAACGCCAACCTGGGTGTTTGGGCACGCCATGCCAAGAGCTATGGTTTTCTGGCCCATTTTCTGACCACAGACAAGCTCACGGAACTCCTGCCGGACCTCCGGCCCTTTCCCATCGAGCGCGCCGAGTTTCCAAATATACTGGCCATCAATTTCGTGATCTGTGGCATCCTGGGCGATGGCGTGGCCTCCAGTCCTCGGGTCGACCCGCAGGCCAAAACCCTTGGCGAATACCTGCGGACCAAGGTCATCAGGGTGCCTCGGGGCATCGTGCAACAGACGGACTGAACGTCTCGCCAATGCGGGCCACGGCGGGCAGCCGCCTGCTGTGGCCCTGGAGACAAGCGCATGGCCTTGCTGCTCCATGTCACCCACCTGTTTTCATGCACAAGGCGATGCGGCGTCATTTTGTTAAACTACAGCCAGTTGGAGATACGTGACCATGGCGACTGATGCAAACGACCCTGTGCTGTGTGCTGTCCAGGACCATATCATGGTGCTGACACTCAATCGTCCACAAAAAAAGAACGCCATCAATGCCGACATGGCCAGGGGCATCAGCAATGCCCTCGAGCAGGCCAAGACCGACCCGGAGATCCGTGTGGTGGTCATCGGCGCCGCCGGGGACACCTTCTGTGCCGGCGGCGATCTCAGCATGATGTCCCAGCAGGGCAGCAGCGGAGGCAGCGCCGCAGACATGCCAAGCCTGGCCCTGCGCATCAGACAGCTACACAAACCTGTGCTGATCAAAACGCAAGGCGCTGTCCTGGCAGGCGCCCTGCTGCTGGTATGCAACGCCACCCACGTGCTTGCGGCCGACCACGTCACCTTCAGTCTGCCAGAGATCAAGCGCGGATTGTTTCCCTTCATGGTGATGGCTGGGCTGATGCGCGTCATGCCCCGCCGGGCAGCCATCGATTTTGCCATGCGCGGCTACCGGATCGATGCCCGCCAGGCTGAGCAATGGGGGCTCATCAATCAGGCCGTCCCGGCTGCCGAGCTGGATCAGGCCACAGACCAGCTGGCCCGGGAAATCGCGGCACTCTCCCCCAGCGCCATTCGCTTGGGCCTCGAGGCCTGTGATCACCAGGAAAGCCTCTCCTTCGAGAAGGCCCTGCCCTATCTCGGCGAAATGCTGCAAAAGACCCTTGCCACAGAAGATGCCCAGGAAGGGATCAGCGCCTTTCTGGAAAAACGGGAACCACGCTGGACAGGCCGATAAGGCGGGTCTCTCTTTTTTTCCCGTGTCATCCCCCGCAGGGAATGGGGGGATGCAGGCCATTTTCGTTTTGCAAACCATTGATAATATCAGGAGATATGACAGCCATGTCACAACCAGAAAACAGGATCTACCCGCCCGCGCCACTCTCCTTGCGCCACTCCGTGGAAACATCCGTGCGCACCTATCTTCACGAACTTCGGGACCAGTCCATCTCTGGTTTGCACAGGCATGTCATGGAAGAGGTCGAGCAGACCCTGATTAGGGTCGTTATCGAACATACATCTGGCAACCAGAGCGAGGCCTCGCGCATCCTGGGGCTCACCCGGGCCACGGTGCGACGCAAGATTCGTGAACACAGCATTCTCATTGCCCTGTAAGACCATGCTCACCTCACGGCATGCCGCCCTGCTGAGCTGCTCCGACAAGACAGGTCTGGTGGATCTGGCTTGCTTCCTCCAGCAACACGATCTGCATATACTGGCTACAGATGGTACGGCCGCCCATCTCGAGCGCGCCGCGGTGCCTTGTCAACGGGTAGCCGACTATACAGGTTTCCCGGAGATCCTCGCTGGTCGGGTCAAAACCCTGCATCCCAAGCTCTTTGCGGGTATCCTGGCCACTGGTGCCGACAGGCAAGCGCTTTGTACCCAGGACATCCTGCCCATAGACGTGGTGGCCATTGATCTTTATCCCTTTGCCCGGCTATGGGCCGAGCATCCCGAGGAGGTCCCCTGGGAGGGCATCGATATCGGTGGGGTGGCGTTATTGCGCGCGGCAGCCAAAAACTGTGTCCATGTGGCTGCCCTTGCCGATACCACGGATTTTCACGATCTCATGGAGGCCATGAGCCACAGCGCAGCCATGCTGGCTCGTTGCCGCTGGATGCTTGCCCGCCGCGTCTTTGCCCGAACGGCTGCCTACGACCACACCATTGGCAGTGCCCTGGCGGCAACCGAGCCCAGCGCACGCGCCGGCGCACGCGCCGGTAGTACTACCTCCCCATGGCCGGATCATGTCCTCCTGACCCTTGCCGAGGCAGCAGCGCCCCGTTATGGGGAAAACCCACACCAGCATGCGGCCTGTTACCGCGTGTCCGGCCAGGAGGTCCTGTTTGACCTGACAGCACAAGCAGCTCCGGGCTTGTCCTACAACAACCTCATGGATGCCCACAGTGCCTGGGCCTGCGTCAGCGACCTTCCCCAACCAGCCTGCGTCGTGGTCAAGCATCAGAACCCCTGTGGGGCAGGCCTGGGAATAACGCCTGCTGAGGCCGCAGAACAGGCCTGGCGCGCCGACCCGCTCTCGGCCTATGGCGGCATCGTCGCCCTCAATGCACCTTGCGATGCGGCCACCGTGGCACGCTTGGGCCACCGCTTCCTGGAGGTGCTGGCAGCACCAGAGTTCACGCCAGAAGCACAAGCCATCCTGCAAAGAGAAAAACCCAGGCTGCGCCTGCTCAAGGCACAGCAAGCCCTGGAGCAGCGGCAATGGCGCAGCGCCTGGGGCCTCATCCTGGGACAGGAAAGCGACAACCAACCCCTGGAACCATGGACCATGGCCTGTGGTTCCCTGGAGGATGAAGCCATGCGCACTGACCTGCTGCTGGCTGCCATGGTGGCCAAGCACGCCCGCTCCAATGCCGTAGTCCTGGCCAAGAATGGCCACACCATCGGTATTGGTTGTGGCCAGACCAGCCGGGTGGACGCGGTAAGCGTTGCCTTGTTCAAGGCCAGCGATCGCGGGCATGATCCAGCCGGAGCAGTTGCGGTCTCAGATGGCTTCTTTCCGTTTCGCGATGGCCTTGACAAGCTCGTCCAGGCGGGCATCCGTGCCGTGCTGGCGCCCAATGGCTCCAGGCGTGATGCAGAGGTCCTGGAGGCGGCCCAGCAGGGGGGCATCATCCTGGGCTGGCTGCCAGGTCGGCATTTCAGGCACTAGCAGATCCTTTGGCACATCAACTGGCGGCATAGGCCAGTTGCTGGCACACCTGTTGATGCAACAGGCCATTACTGGCCAGCAGGTGGGTGGTGGCCAGCCCCACAGGTCCACCATCGAGGTCGGTCACCATGCCGCCTGCCTCGGTCACGATGAGGCTCAAGGCAGCAATGTCCAGAATGTTGAGGTCCGACTCCATCACCACATCCAGCTGGCCTGATGCCAGCATGTGGTAATGACAGAAATCGCCGTACCCGCGGCTCCGGTTCACCTGCCCCAGCAAGACCCCGAAACGCCCCCAGGCAGGACGGGCCGCCAATGACTTGATGTTGCCGGTGGACAACACCGCCTCGTCCAAGGCAGCGATCCTGCTCACAGCCAGGCGCTGGCCATTCAGGAAAGACCCCTGCCCGCGCACCGCCCAGGCACGTTCCCTGAAGACCGGCGCATTGGACACACCTAAAACGACCATCCCGTCGTGCCACAAGGCAAGCTGCGTGGAATAATAGGGTGTGCCCCGTATAAAAGACTTGGTGCCGTCCAAAGGGTCGATCAACCACAGGAAAGGGGCATCGGCACGCTCCTGCCCTCCTTCTTCCCCATAAAAACCATCGTCTGGAAAGCGCTTTTGCAATACCGCCTTGATGGCCGCCTCGGCATCCCTGTCTGCTTCGGTGACCGGGCTGTGGTCCGCCTTCAGTGTGACCTCCAGTGAGCGGTTGCAGCAGGACAAAAGCACATCCTGTGCTGCTTCCACCGCCGCAAGGGCGGCTTCGAGGCGAGGCGCCAAGGATTCTTTGCTCATGCGTTCAATCCTCTGCGAGGGGTGGCATGAAAGCAGATTTCACCATGATGGTCCTGTTCGTATGGAAGCTGCCCTTCAGGGGAAATCCGGTGGACATGGGCCCTGCATAGACCTCGAAGTCCCCCGGTTCCACCACGAAGTCCATGGCGGCATTATGGATGGCCAGATCCTCTGGACCCAGCGTGAAGGTCACCCGGTGTCGCTCACCAGGCTCAAGGGGCACCCTGGCAAAACGCTTGAGCGCCAGGCTGCGGGTGGTGACGCTGCCCACGAGATCCGCAAGGTAGAGCTGGGCGGTCTCGGTGCCGGCGCGCTTGCCGGTGTTGATCACATCGAACGAGACGGTCACCTTGCCATCCGGCCCCACCTGTTGGGGGCTTACCTTCATGTTCTCATAGGCAAACGTGGTATAGCTCAGGCCAAAGCCGAAGGGAAACAGCGGCTCGTCCTCGAGGTCGACATAGCGGCCCGTCAAGCTGTTGCCGTAGAACTCGTGATCCCAGTTTTTCTGCGGATAATGCCAGTAATACAGAGGTATCTGGCCGATGCTCCGGGGAAAGGTGACCGCAAGCTTCCCAGAGGGGTTGACATGGCCGAACAGCGCCTCGGCGATGGCCATGCCACCCTCCTCTCCCGGGAACCAGGACTCCACGATGGCGGGGATGGTCTCGGCGGCCCATGCCATGGTCAAGGGGCGGCCATTCATCAGCACCAGCACCACCGGCACACCCGTGGCCCAGACCTTCTGCAGGAGTTGCTGCTGGATACCGGGCAGGTCGAGGCTTGCCCGGCTATTGGGCTCGGACGAAAAGTTCTGCGGCTCTCCCAGCACCATGATCGCCACATCGGCCTGGGCCGCCACGGTCACTGCCGCATCGATCCGCTCTTCTTGCTGGCCTTCGGGATCGGTACCCTGGGCATAGAGCACCTCGGTACCTGGCGGGGCCAGTTTCCTGATGCCCTGCAGGACCGTGACGATGTTTTCCGCAGGCTGCGGATTGCTCCAGCCGCCGTTCTGGTCCCGGGGGCTGTCGGCCAGAGGACCGATCACCGCGATGCGCTGCACCTCGCCCAAGGGCAGCAGGTCATGGTCGTTCTTGAGCAGCACCAGCGATTGGCGAGCCGCCTCCCGCGCCAGAGCGCGGTGCGCAGCGGTATTCAGGGCTGCGGGATTGTTCTGTGGCGGGGCTGGTTCATCGAACAGCCCCAGCATGAACTTGATGCGCAGCAATCGGCCCACCGCATCGTTCAGCAGGCGCTCCGGCACCTGGTGCGTGACCAGCAATCCGGGGAGATTGTCCAGATACGTGGTGCTGACCATGTCGATATCGGTCCCTGCACCCAGCGCCAGCGCTGCGGCGTCCGCCGGCGTGGCGGCAATGTACTGCGTGTCATACAGCATGCTCACTGCGTTGTAGTCCGAGACCACAAGCCCAGGAAAGGCCCACTCACCCTTGAGAACGCCGCGCAGCAGGCCTTCATTGGCCGTGGAGGGTATGCCGTTGATCTCGTTGAACGACGTCATGATGGAGCCCAAGCCCAAGCCCACCGCCTGCTCGAAGGGTGGCAAGAAGATCTCGCGCAAGGTGCGCTCGGAGATGTCCGCCGGCGAATAATCCCTGCCGCCCGTGGTTTGGGAATAGGCGGCAAAATGCTTGCCCGTAGCCAGCACGGCAGTGGGCCTGCCGAGATCATCGCTCTGGTAGCCCTGCACCATAGCCGCGCCCAATGCACCAACCAGCATGGGGTCTTCCCCAAAACCCTCCACGATGCGCCCCCAGCGGGGATCACGGGCCACATCCAGCACAGGGGAATAATTCCAGCGCACCAGCGTGGCAGTCATCTCCTCGGCCGTAGCCTGGGCCACATCATGCAGCAGGGATGGATTCCACGACGACGCCAGGGCCAGCGGCACGGGATAGACCGTGGCCCCCCGATAGAGCGCATGGCCATGGATGCCATCCATGGAAAACAACAAGGGGATCCCCAACCGCGTCTCATTGCGGGCCATGAGTTGCAACTGTCTTGCCGGTTCCCCTGAAACAGTCAGGAAGCTGCCTGCGCCATCCTGTATCACTGTGCGACGGCCTGCCTTCTCATTCAGCGTGTAATCCTCGTTGAGCACCACCGAGGAGTCCACCTGCCACAACTGCGCTGTTTTTTCCCGAATGGACATGCGGTCCAACAGATCCTGGACGCGAACCTCCACTGGTTGCCCGGGGTCTCGGTAGAGTGGTTGGGGAATTGCCTCATCCATCATCACTCCCAGCAGTGCCAGCAGCATGCCGGCACTCACGTAGGTCGCCTGTTTCAACCGCTTCCCCCCTTATTGCATTATTGCAATCTGCTTTTGTCCCACCGCGATTCCCAGTCATCATAGCAGATGAAACCGGATTATCAGCCAAACCGGGGATGGGCAACACCTTGCCGATGGCATGATATATGCTTTGAATTTATGGCATAACATGATGCAGTATCGGAGTGCCATGGCAACCACGACATCACGAACCCTCGAGACCGCAGCATGTCCATCTCCTCTTCCCTGGACCCTGTTGCACCCGCCCCTGAGCCCGGAACAGGCCCAGGAAGCGGCGGCGCACTGCATCCGCTGTTACGATGCGCCCTGCGTGGCCGCCTGCCCCACCGCCATTCCCATTCCTGAGTTCATCGCCGCCATTGCCGCAGGCAGTCTCAAGCATGCCGCACGGCGCATCTTCGAGGCCAATCCGCTGGGCGCCAGTTGCGCGCGGCTCTGTCCCGTGGACATGCTCTGCGAGGGTGCCTGCGTGCGCATCAAGGACAGCGGCCGGGCGGTGGCCATCGGCCAGCTGCAACGCCACGCCACCGATGCCTTTCTCGAGCAGCTGCCAGCGTTCTTTCCCAGGGCCGCGCAAAAGTCCCGCGCAACGCCCACTGGGCATGGGATGCCCGTTGCCGTGGTGGGCGCCGGACCGGCGGGGCTTGCCTGTGCCCATGAACTGGCCATCCACGGTCACAGCGTGACCCTCTTCGAGGCCAGACCCTGGCCAGGCGGTCTCTCGGCCCATGGCGTGGCTCCCTACAAGGTGGCCGATGGCATCGTGGAACGCGAGATCGAGGCCATCCTGCGCTGCGGTGCCATTGACCTGCAACTGGACATCATGCTGGGACGCGACATCACCCTGCCAGAACTGCAGGATCGCTGCGCCGCCGTCTTCCTCGGTGTGGGCCTGCAGGGCAGCCGCATGATCGACTCCCACAAAGCCATCCAGGGCGCGCTTGGTGTCATCGAAGCGCTGCGCCGTGGCCTCGCCTGCCCCCAGGGCCAGCAAGCACTCATCATCGGTGGCGGCATGACAGCCATCGACCTCGCCGTGGAACTGAAGATGCTTGGGTTTTCCCAGGTGACCATCTGCCACCGCAGCCCCACCCTGCGCGCCAGCACCAAGGAACAGAGGCTGGCCCTGGAGCATGGCGTGCATGTCTTGCTCGAGACCAGGTTCAGGGGCATGACGGCCCATGAGACGGGTGGCTGGCTGGTGACCTGCCATACGCCCCATGATCCGGCCCACCAGATGCGCGCCGACCATGTTTTTGCCGCCATCGGCCAGCAATTGTACTCCTTGGACGATGGCCACAACGCAACACTCGCCATGCTGGCCCATGATGAACACGGCCTGATCCTGGTGGACGAACGCCACCGCACCTCCTTGCCTGGTGTGTTTGCAGGCGGCGATTGCATCGCTGCCAGCGCCAACCTCACCGTGGCTGCCGTGGCCGACGGCAAGCGCGCCGGAGCGGCCATCATCGCCCATCTGAATGCCATGGCAAGCCTGCCGCCTGGAGAAATGGACACCACATGGCCGACTTGACACTGGAGCTGGCCGGCATCTCCTCACCCAACCCCTTCTGGCTCGCCTCGGCACCACCCACCGACTCGCTGGCCAAGGTGCACCGCGCCTTCGAGGCTGGCTGGGGCGGCGTGGTCTGGAAGACGCTTGGGATCGACCCGCCGGTGATCAACGTGAATGGCCCACGCTACGGCGCCTGGCACGGGCCACAGCGCGCTGTGATGGGCTTCAACAACATCGAACTCATCAGCGACCGACCGCTGGCCGACAACCTGCGGGAGATCGCCGCCGCCAAGCGCCTGTGGCCCGATCGCGCCATGGTGGTCTCGGTCATGCTGCCACTGGAACCTGCCCTGTGGCCGGACGTGCTGCGCCGCATCGAGGACAGCGGCGCCGATGGCATCGAGCTCAACCTGGGCTGCCCCCACGGCATGAGCGAGCGCGGCATGGGCTCGGCAGTGGGCCAGAACCCCGCCCTCGTCGCCCAGGCCACCGCCTGCGCCAAGGCGACCACCAGACTGCCGGTGCTGGTCAAGCTCACCCCCAACGTCACCGACATCACCCAGGTGGCGCTGGCTGCACAACAAGCGGGAGCAGACGGGCTCTCGCTGATCAACACCATCAACTCCATCATGGCCGTGGACCTGGACGCCATGGCGCCCATCCCCACCGTGGGTGGCCAGGGCAGCCATGGCGGCTACTGCGGCCCTGCGGTCAAGCCCATCGCCTTGCACATGGTGGCCGCGACCGCGCGCTGCTGCCCCCTGCCGCTGAGCGCCATCGGCGGCATCAGCACCTGGCGCGACGCCGCCGAGTTCCTGACCCTGGGCGCCACAGGCCTGCAGGTATGCACCGCCGCCATGGTCTATGGGTTGCGCATCATCGACGACCTGTTGTCGGGCCTGAGCGACTGGATGGACAGCGCCGGCTACGCCAATCTCCCCGCCTTGTCCGGCCGGGCCTTGCCCCAGGTGGTGCCCTGGGAAAGGCTCGACCTGCATCATGTGGCCAAGGCGCGCATCGTCCAGGAAAAATGCATCGCTTGCGGACGCTGCTGGCTTTCTTGCGAGGACACCTCCCACCAAGCGATCAATCACCATCAGGACAGCTACTCCATCAGGGAGGAAGACTGCATCGGCTGTGCTTTGTGTCAGCTGGTCTGCCCTGTCCCTGGGGCCATCATCATGGAACGGCTTGCAGGCGGCATCGACCCACGCACCGGCGAGACCATATCCTCCGAGCCTCTTTCCTGGCAGGACCACCCCAACAATCCCGCGCGGAGGTCCACCTGATGCTGCTGATTCGCGAGGGGACCGTGGTCACCCATGAGCGCATCTTTCCTGCCGATGTGCTCTGCGAGGATGGCCGCATCATCGCGGTGGAACGCACCATTGCCCCACCTGCAGGCGCCGATGTGCTGGATGCCTCGCTCTGCCTGGTACTGCCCGGTGGCATCGACCCCCACACCCACATGGAGATGCCCTTCATGGGCACGGTGACCAGCGAGGACTTCTTCACGGGCACCCGGGCAGCACTGGCCGGCGGCACCACCACCATCATGGATTTCGTCATCCCCGTCCCCGGGCAGAGCCTGCTGCAAGCCCATGACCAATGGCTGGAGCGCGCCGCGAAGTCCTGCTGTGACTATACCTTCCATGTGGCGGTGACCTGGTGGGATGAATCGGTCCGCCATGAGATGACAGCTTTGGTACAGCACAAGGGCATCAACAGCTTCAAGCATTTCATGGCCTACAAAGGCTCGCTCATGGCCGACGATCCTATCCTGCTCAAGAGTTTCGAGCATAGCCTGTCCCTGGGCGCATTACCCACGGTACACGCCGAAAACGGCGAGCTGGTGGCAGCGCTGCAAAAGAAATTGCTGGCCCGCGCCCCAGACGACCCCATGAGCCATGCCGCCTCGCGGCCCGCTGTGGTGGAAGGCGAGGCGGCGGGCCGCGCCATTGCCATCGCCACCTTGCTGGGCGTGCCGCTCTATGTCGTCCATGTCTCCTGCAAGGAGGCCCTGGGTGCCATCGCCAGCGCCCAGCAGCAGGGTGGGCGCATCTTTGGCGAATGCCTGCCGCAGCACCTGCTGCTGGACGATTCAGTCTATGACCAGAAAACCTGGGATGGGGCCGCTGCCTTCGTCATGAGCCCCCCCTTTCGGCCCAGGGACCATCAACAGGCGCTGTGGGGCGGCGTGACCGGCGGGACATTGGCCACCGTGGCCACCGACCACTGTTGTTTTCTTGCCGAACAAAAACGCATGGGATGCGCGGACTTCACCCGCATCCCCAACGGAACCCCGGGTGTGGAGGATCGCCTGATGGCGCTCTGGGAAAGCGGCGTGAACACGGGCCGTCTCTCGCCGTGCGCTTTCGTGGCCCTCACCAGCACCAACGCGGCGCGCATCTTCAACATGTACCCGCAAAAAGGCACCATAGCCCCCGGCAGCGACGCCGATCTGGTGGTCTGGGACCCTGGCTTGCGCAAGGTACTCTCTAAGGAGCACCACCACCAGCAGGTGGACTTCAACTGCTTCGAGGGCATGGCCGTCCGTGGCGCACCCCGCTTCACCGTGGCCGGCGGTGTGGTGCGCTTTGCCGAAGGGATACCCCTCGTGCAGCGCGGCAGCGGTCACTGCATCCATCGCCCGCCCTGGCCAGCCTGGTGGCCCAGGTTCCAGGGATAGCCTGGTGGCGGCAATAGTCGGCACATCCCGTCAGTCGCAAGGCAGGCTGCCATGAAGCCATCCACCTCATCGCTTGATTCTGCCCTGCAGGGTTCTCCGCTGTACAGCCAGGCCATCGCACCGGTGCCCCAGGCCCAGCGCACCTGGAAGGCGCTCGATTTTGCGGCACTATGGATCGGCATGTGTGTGGTGCTCACCAGCTACACACTCGCCAGCGGACTGATGAGTGCAGGCATGACCCCGGGCCAAGCCCTGCTGACCATCACGCTGGGCAACCTGGTGGTGCTGGTTCCCATGCTGCTCATGGGCTTCATCGGCGCCCGCCATGGCATTCCCTTTCCGGTGCTGGCCCGGGCCACCTTTGGATTATCGGGCGCCAACGTGGCCACCATGACCAGGGCGCTGGTGGGCTGTGGCTGGTTCGGCATCCAGACCTGGCTCGGCGGGCTTGCGGTCTCCGGCCATCGCCATCCGGGTGTGGCCCGCCTGGGCCGCGGTGCCGGGCCATGACTTCATCGCCTTCGCCCTGTGCTGGGTCATACAGATGGCTGTCATCATGCGCGGCATGGCAGCTGTGCAGCACTTCGAACGCCTTGCCGCCCCGCTCCTGCTGCTGGTCTCGGCAGGGCTGTTGTGGTGGGCGGTGCAAGAATCCCATGGCCTCTTTGGGCTGTGGCACAACACCATCGCACTGCAGCAGCACACCAACCCCGACGGCAGTGATCGCTTCGCTATGCTCTTCTGGCCGGGACTGGCAGCCAATGTGGGCTACTGGGCCACGTTGAGCCTCAACATTCCTGACTTCACCCGCTACGCCCGCTCCCAACGGGCCCACATGCTGGGCCAGGGGCTCGCCCTGCCCTTGACCATGGCTGGCTTCAGCGCCATCGGCATTGCGGTCACCGCCACCGGACTGCTGCTTTTCAAGGAATCGCTGTGGAATCCGGTAGCCCTCATCCCCAGGATCACCAACAGCGCACCACTGCTGGTGCTGGCCATGCTGGCGATCCTGCTCGCCCAGTTCACCACCAACATTGCAGCCAACGTGGTCGCCCCGGCCAATGATTTCATCAACCTTGCGCCTCGCCGCATCTCCTTTGGCACAGGCGCGCTGCTGACGGGCCTCATCGGCATCGCCATGTCCCCATGGCTGTTGCTGGAGCATGCCGGCGCCTATGTGTTCACCTGGCTGGGTGGCTATGGCTCGCTGCTGGGGGCGTTCTCGGGCGTGATACTGTGCGATTATTTCCTGATCCGGCGCATGCAGCTGGACGTGTTGCCGCTCTATCTCCCAGAAGGGCATGTCCGCTGGTCCTGGCGTGCGCTCGCGGCGGTGATACTGGCCATCGCCCCTGTGATGCCGGGATTCATCCATGCCGCCAGCGTTCCTGGAGGCATTGTGGAGCATGGCACCATCTGGGACAGGCTCTACACCTATGGCTGGTTCTTCACCTGCCTCACCGCCGTGTGCTGGCTGGCCCTGCTGGCCTTGCCCTCCCTGCTGACCCGCGGTGCGCGCGCCGGGCAGGAAAGAGGACTGCCGTGATCCCGGTAGGGCAGTCCTTGCCCTGCGCTACGTGATGAGGTATTGATACAAGGATCATCCCCTGTACCCAAGGATAAACCATGGACAACCCGCGACCACCCCAACGAACCGTGGCCCAATGGCAACAGATCACGCCATGGCAATGGACAGAAAACCCAGTGGAGGTGATCTGTTGCGCCATGGGGCTGCCCCCGCAGGCCCAGCAGGCGCTGGAGGCGGCAGGCACATGCTACGCGGATGACGCCCTGTGCCGCGAGCATCTCACCCAAGCGGCGACACTGGCCCCCGAACACCCAGCGGTGCTGATCGGTACATACCGCTGGCATTTCTACCATGGCCGCCTGGAAGAGGCACTGGCGGTGGGGTGGCGCGCCCTGGACTGGGCGGCGCGCCATGCTGGCCTGGCCGGACAATGGCAGGCCGTCCAACCGGACGACGCCCCCTTCCATGATCGCTCGGCGGCCTTGGCGCGTTTCTATCTATTCTGCCTCAAGGGCTGTGGCTATCTGCAACTGCGCTCGGGCCACCTGGATGCAGGACGCGCCATGCTGGCCAAGCTCTGCGAGCTGGATGCAGCCGACCATCTGGGCGGTCGGGCGCTGCTGAACGTCCTGGAGCGCCAGGGTGAGGCAGACGATGACTGAGCCCGCCACCAGGCGCGGCAGCGACATCGAAGCCCTGGACTGGCAGGGGCAGGCCATCGACTGTTCGTCCTGCCCCCACCAGGAAGCCCTGCGCGCCGGTTCGTGCGCTCCCTTGAAAGCCTGCGTGCTTGACCGCTACGCTCCGCGCATTGACCGCTTCTTCGCCGCCCATCCGCAATGGGCCGATCAATACCTGGACCACCCCTACTTCGAGGTGCGCGCCGTGGCGGTCAAGCATGCGAGCCTCTTTCGTCTTGCTGGCCTGATCAATGATCCCGATGAGACGGTGCGCTGGAGCGTGGCCATGCGCCTACCGCCGACCCAGTTGCACAGGCTCGCCGGCGACCCTCACCGGGAGGTGCGCATCCGGGTGGCAGCGCGCATCGCCCTGGATCACCTGCCAGCCATGATGCACGACGATGATTACTACGTGCGCCAGGTGGTGGCGCGCCGCCTGGCCACCGGCCTGCTGCATCGCATGGCCCATGATCCAGACCCCGAGGTGCGCAAGGTCGTGGCGGCCCGTGCCGATGGCACCTTGCTCCTTGGACTTGCCAACGACCCTGATCCCGATGTGCGCCTGACAGCCCTGCAACGCCTGCCGGCCCATCTTTTGGCACCATGGCGCGGCGATCCGGACTGGCGGGTGCGCTACGCTATCACCGAGCGCATTCCCCCTGAGTTTCTCGAGCCCATGCTCGCCGACAGTGATGAGGAAGTCCGCCGCGTCGCCCAGTCCCGCCTGGCGACCAGCCAGGACCACTCATGACCCCACCTGGAGATGCTCACGTCATCCTGGCGTGGACCGCCTCCCCGAGGCCCTGGGTCGTCTTCATGACAAGCGGCCTCAACCGCCACATGCCCGGTGCTGAGCCAGCATCATGGTGGTGGCCTGCCGATGGTCCACTGCCATGGGATGGCTGGGCCTTGGATTGCACCCACACGACAGCGATGTTTCTAGGGCGGGCCCTTGGCGTGATACGGGTACGCTCGGTCTGTCTTTGGCTCAACGCCCGGAGGTCGTTGCCCGCTTGCCTTGCCGCCATGAAGACGGGGTACTCTTGGCGAGGCAGCACTCGGTGCGCGGTTCATGCCGCAGCTTGTTCATAAAGCGGGGGCGTGCCTTGGGGGGCTGCCCTTCAGGCATCACGATCACGTCGACGATCCTCCCACTCAGCAATTAACCCGTTCACAAGCAACGCGAGTCCGGCTATG